>PUNT01000188.1 GCA_003551905.1 Halanaerobiales bacterium | reverse complement strand
CCCCAGGTTTCACTTTACCCCTAGCGGGGCCCCCTCCCGCGGCAATACCATCTTTTTGGAGTGTCAGGGAAGGAGGGCCTTTATCTATACCCGGGTTGGGACCGGCCGGGTGAGGTTTGAATATGATTAAAGAAAGGGGTGGCGGTTTTGTGGTTTCGCCAGGATGGTTTTACGCTTCTGGAAGTCATGGTGTGTCTGGCGCTTCTGGGAACCATAGTCTTATCAGTCATGGGTAATTATACCGTGGGTATGGCCATAAGTCAGAGGGTGATACCTAAAGGAGAGGCAGTCTTTTTTGCCCAAGAGTTATTAGAAAAAGCCCTGGGAATGGACCGGGATGAATTACCTTCCCAGGTGGTGGGGGAAAATTTTTTAGGCATAATTGAAACAGAAGAAGTTGAGGGAGTGGATCTGTATCTTCTGCAGGTGAGTATTTTCTGCCGGAAGGAAAAAGATGAAGAGCCTCTGGTCAGCTTTTTCACCTACCAATCTTTTCGGGGAGAAGGGTGGGAGAGCTGATGAATAACCGGGGCTTTACTGTAGTAGAGATGCTGCTGGCGATTTTGCTCTTCAGCTTGTTCTTCGCCAGTCTTTTCAGCCTGGCTTTAGGTTTTTACCGTCTGTGGGAGGAGGAGAGTCAGGGGTTTGAAGAAAGGCAGCAGGGCCGCCTGGTCCTGGAAGTTATTAGCAGGGATTTGCGCC
Source organism: Halanaerobiales bacterium (assembly GCA_003551905.1). Taxonomy (GTDB): domain Bacteria; phylum Bacillota; class Halanaerobiia; order B1SED10-174; family B1SED10-174; genus B1SED10-174. The sequence continues at coordinate 7,547 of PUNT01000188.1, read as the reverse complement.
AGGCCCGATTTGATTCGCTAAAATTCTCAAATGGCAGCGAGGGAGAAGGCTTCTACCGGGTAGAATTCAGGCCCAACCATGATTCGTCCATACGTTACGCCTACTACACCCGGGGTGACATGGCCCTCAAGGGAGTTCGCCGGGAAGGGAGTGCTTTTTTCACCGGCATGTCACTGGCCCTGGGTATTAACAGCCTCCTTTTCTTTCCCCGGGCAGAGGGAGTGGAGATCAAGGTGGAGACCGGGACCGGGGTAGATTCTCCTCTGGAGATGGGAACCCTGGTAATTCCCCGCCTTTAGGAGGTGGGGAAACTGAATATTTTCTGTGAAAAGGGACAGGCTCTGCTCCTGACCCTTCTGGTCATGGTTTTGGTCATGAGCATCACGGCAGCTCTCTTCCTGGAAGTTCTAACCGAACACCTGATAAATCGCAATCTGCAGCAGCAAAGGGCTCTATTTTACCTGGCAGAAGCGGGCATTATCTACAGCATTGAAAGACTCCGGCAGGATCCCCACTGGGAACCGGCTGATAATTTTTGGGAAATTTATCCCGGCCAGGGATTTATTCTTAATATTTCTGGCCATGAAGGGGGGAAAATCATCACCTCCCGGGGAATAAAGGAAGGGGAAGAACTTTTGTTGCAGGTGGAGGTTGAGCTGGAGGTAAATAGGGAACCATTCCAGTGGCCTTTGGTAGGGGCAGGAGATGTTGAACTCTTTTTGCAGGGGGAGACTCATATTGACGGTCTCCTGGCTCTTAACTCCCTCATACTGGATACAGATAAAGGTAGCACCTTAACCTGTAACAAGGGGCTCTGGACAGGGGGAGACGTTTTCCTGGCCGAAGGGGTACAGGTTAATTGTAGTTGTTTTCAGCCCTATGCCGGATCAGTTGATTTTCCCCAGGTGGACTGGACAGGGCTTGGGGAAAAGGCCCTGGATCAGGGGTTTTTCACTGCCGGCAGCTGGGACCAACCAATAGATTTCTCTCAAGCCCCCATCTATTATATAAGTGGGGACCTGACACTGACAGGATTGGAGCAACCTTTTCAGGGAACAGGCCTTATTGTGGTGGAAGGGGAAGTATTTATTGAAGATTGTTTTTTTAGTGAGGATCAGGGCCCGGTAATTCTCCTGGCCGGTCTGGGATTATGCATTAAAGATGCTCAACCAGGCAGTTCTTTTCTGGGTTTTCTGTACTCTCAAGGTTCATTTGCAGTGGAAGGAATAGAAAAAATCCGAGGTTTCTGCATGGGAGTTGACTTTTTGCAGGGGATTTCCATAGCAAGAGCGAAATATATATGTAATTATTGGCAAACTGAAGAATGGCTGCACCTGGAAGAGATTTTCTTGAGCAACCGGGTTAAAATTATCCAGTGGAAAGAAGGGGTATTGCCATGAAAGAGAAGGAATATGGCCTGCACAACTACACTGAGGACCTGGTTCAGCAGGTCCTGCAGGATTTGCTGGCCAAGAGGGATGATATCTGCAAATGTTCCCAGTGCCAGGCTGATATGGCCTCCCTGGCCTTGAATCAACTCTCTCCCAAGTACATAACTTCTCACAAAGGTGAAATATATTCCCGTCTGGAGGAATTCAAGATCCAGGTCAAAGCAGATGTTATCATCAGTGTTACCAAGGCCATGGAAAAGGTCAAAAATAATCCCCGGCATTCATAAGGGAAGGTGGTGGGTTCATGGCTGCCAGCATAGTGGGGCTGGAGATAGGCAGCAGTGCAGTAAAAGGAGTAAAGATAGTTCCCAGAAGAAAAGGTTTGGATCTTTTAAATTTTGCCCGGGTTTCCCTTCCCCAGGGTGTGGTGGAGAAGGGGCGGGTAACTGATGAAGGAGTTGTGGCCAGTGCCCTGGAAGAGCTCATTAACGACTTACGCCCCGGCCGCAGCACCATAATCAGCGGTATTTCTGGCGAACAGGCTGTAATTCGGACGCTTAAAGTCCCCAGGATGGAAGATGCAGAACTGCGGGAGGCCTTGCCCTGGGAAGCAGAGCAGTATATGCCCTTCCCCATTCATGAGGCAGCCCTGGACTTTGTGGTTATGGGTTCAGCAGAAGGAGAAGGGGAAGAAGGAGAAGAACTGATTGAAGTACTGGTGGTAGCTGCGCCTAAAGATGTGGTGGACAGCTATCTGCGTCCCCTGCGCCGGGTGGGGCTTAAGCCACAGCAGCTGGACCTGCAGCCTTACGGCCTGGTTCATGCCCACCTTTATTCCAATGGTGATATGGGGAATGTGGCCCTGGTGGATATTGGTGCTGCCTGCACGGATATTGTTATTGTCACGGGCCGGGAAGTGGAGCTCACCAGGACAATAACACTGGGGGGAAATGATTTCAGCAAAATTCTGGCTGAGCGCATGAGTATTTCCCAGGAAGAGGGGGAGCAGTACAAGATCAGGCGACTGCCTTCCCTTTATGAAGAGGAGCCCCAGCTCAATGAAAACCTGATTTCCATTGTGCAGGAGCTCACAGGAGAGATAACCAGGTCTCTTGACTACTTCCATATCCAGCATCGGGGTGAAAAAATAGAGAAGGTACTCCTGACCGGCGGCGGTTCACAGCTGGCCGGCCTGGATGATTACCTGGGGGAAAATCTGGACATGGCGCCGGAACACTGGGAGCTATTGACAGCTTTCAACCTCCCCCGGAATATTGATTTTAAGAGTTTAAAGCAGGCAGAGAAAACTATGGTGGTCAGCATGGGACTGGCGATCAGCGAGGTGATGGCCTGATGCATCGTATTAACCTTTTACCTCCGGATGAGAAGAGGCGGGTAAATGTCCTGGAAATTTTAGTGTCCATCGTATTCATATCCTTTATCGGCATGGTTATAATGCTATATGCCTACAATTATTATCAGGTTCAGATTCTCAATGCTGAACTATCCGGTCTGCAGGCCGAGTACAAGTCTTTAGAACCTGTTGTCAGGGAAGTGGAAGAGATTCAAGACCGGAAGGAAGCCCTGGAAAAGCGTCTGGTTTTCCGGGAGATTTTCCATCCCCGCTTTTCCTGGGCTGAGTTTTTAAAGGAACTGGGTTTTTTGGTTCCTGAAGGTCTCCGTTTCAATCAACTTAGTGTGGACCGGCAGGGGCGGTTGAGCTTAGATGGGGAGACCAGCGATCATCACATGGTATCGGCCTTCATGGATGAACTGGAGGAATCCAGCTATTTTCGCCAGGTGGTGCTGGAGCACAGCACCAGCACCTGGAGAAACGGTGATCGCTTAACCCGATTCAGCCTGAGGATGGAAGTTATCAGAGAGGATGTACAGGAGGTGGTGTTCTGATGCTTGCCAACCTTTCAGTCCGGGAAAAAACCCTCCTGGCAGTTGTCCTGGTTATCCTGGTGGGGGGCGGTTTTTACCTCTGGTTGTATGAGCCCATACAGGCAGAAATCCGAACCCTGGAAAATGAAATTAGTATTATAGAGAGAAATATAAGCCGGGCCCGGATCAGCAGCCGTCAGCTTCCCCAGCTAAGGGAAGAGTACCAGGAACTGGAAAGAGAGCTGGAGCGCTTTCAAATATTGATTCCTACCGAAGAACAGGTATCAGAGTTCCTCCGGGACCTGGAGGGCCTGGCAAGAAACCTGGATTTAAAGCTTAAAACTTTCCGGCCGGGGGGAATGACCCCCAGAGATGAGTACGGCGAAGTAGCCTTCAGGTTGAACTTAAGTGGCAGGTTTCAAAATGTTATTCTTTTTCTCACAGCCCTGGAAGAATTCAAAAGAATAGTTAATATTCGCGATATAAGTATGAGCGGGGCTGAAGGAGAAGGTAGAGACTGGGTTGAACTGAACATAAATGTTATCACCTATGTTTTGTTTGACGAAGAAGGAGGGAGTTAGAGATGATGGCCAAGAAGGGACGACCTTCAGTCAAAAGGCTCATTATCATCGCCCTGATCACCCTCCTGGTAGGTGGAGGAGCCCTGGGAGCTTTCTATTTCATGGAAATATACTGGGGAGAGCCGGAACCACCACCACCTCCTCCTCCACCAGAGCCGGTTGTTGAAGTAGAGGAGGATCCGGAGCCTGAGCCTGATCCGGAACCAGAGGAGGAAGAACCAGAGCCTGTTGAGGAAGAAATAGATGATACAGAGGAACTGGAAGAAGAAGTCTTAGAACTATTCGCCTATCCTGAGCGGCGTCCAATTCCCAAGAACCCCTTCGCCCCATTTGCAGTTGAGGCTAAAGAGGAAGAGGAGGTCATTGCACCGGTAGATGATGATGAACTGGACCCGGAAGAGGAACTACCCCTGCCTCCTGAAGAGGAAGTGGAGGAAGAGCCTCCCCCACAACCACAACTGGTACTCAAAGGAGTGGTGGGCTGGGAAGGAAAACGCAAAGCAGTCCTGGAAGGCTATGAAGATGCTTTTATCGTAGGACAGGGTGATGAAATAATGGGATGGCGTGTGGAAAGTATCCAGCGGGAGTGGCTGGTCCTGGTGGATAAAGAAGAGGAAGAATGGGAGTATAAACTGTTACTGGGAGGTGAAGGAGAATGAAAAAACAGGTAATTATAGCTACTGGAGCAGTTCTCCTGCTGATTCTGGCAGTTCTGCCACTGCCAGCAGAAGCAGGGACCGGTGAAGATACCTTTATAGAGGATCTCGATATGCGGGGGGCGGACCTCCGGGATGTTTTTCGCCTGCTGTCTGATATAGCGGAGGTTAACCTCATCCTGCATCAATCCGTTGCCGGGACCTTCACCACCAGGCTGAAAGAGGTCACCTTCAGGGAAGCTTTAGATCTCATAACTTTTACCCACGATCTGGCATATATAAAGATTGGTAAAACTTTTATTGTAGCTGAACCGGAGAAGATCAGAACTCTGGAAGAGAAGGATGAGACCAGGATTTTTGCCCTTGAGAATGCCAAAAGCGAAGAAGTCAGATCTATCCTGGGAAATCTCTATACCGATGCCATAATCGAGGTGGATGAACGCTTAAATTCCATGGTAATCAGCGGAGATGTGGATGAACTGGCAGAAATGGCTGCTCTCATCAAGGAATTAGATGCTCCCGGTGTGGTCATTGAAGAAGATGAAACCAGAGTATTCCGCCTTGATTATTCCCAGGCCCGGGACATAAGAGGCATACTAACCAGCATATACGATGATATCAAGGTGGAAATCTATGATCGGGATATGCTCATCATCAAGGCCGGTGCCGGTAAAATGCTGAGCATGGAGAAGCTTATCAAGCAACTGGATTCCCCCAAACCACTCATATCCACCGAGGTCAGAGTGGAGGAGATTTCCATAACCGATCTTCATGAGCTGGGCATAAGGCCGGAAGAGCTCACCAACATCCGCTTCATCAAGGGAGAAGAAGGTGGCATAACTGATATTGCCATAGATTTTCCCAATGTTCTGCGCATGCTGGAAGAAGAAGGCGTTTCCCGGAACCTGGCCCGGCCTCGCCTGACCACCCAGGATGGTGAAGTTGGACGACTCTTAATTGGCGATAGGATTCCGGTTCGCTCTGAAACTGTTGAGGATGATCAGGTGCGAACAGCAATTGAATATATTGAAGTGGGTATTCGCATAAGCTTTGAAACCCGGGTTTCCGATGACGGTTACATAACACTGACTGTCAAGCCGGAAGTGAGTTCCATAGGTGAAGAACTCTTTGAGGGTTTTCCTACCATCAAAACCCGGGAAGCAGAGACCACCGTACGCATAAAGTCCGGGGAGACTTTTGCAATTGGCGGTCTCATTCAAACTCAGGAGATGGAGGCCATGGCCAAAGTTCCTTTCCTCAGTGAGCTTCCCATACTGGGTGAGCTCTTCAAGAGAACCAGAAAGGATGACACCAGCACCGAACTCATTATCTTCATAACATCGGAGATCATCTACTATCCTGAGGATCGGGACAAAATCATAGAAGAAGCCAAAAAAGAGCAGGAGGAAAAGGAAAAAATAGAGGAAGAAGAGCCCCGGGAAGAGGAGGAAGAAAAAGAAGTAAAAACAGTTGTTGAATATCCGGATGATCTGGATATACCTCCCCATGTTGCCCGCTGGCTGGAACTCTTTGCTAAGGGAGAGTCCCTGATTGACGAAGTAGAAGATGTAGAGGCAGTGGAGGAGGAACTGGAAGAGGAGGAACTGGAAAAAGAGGAGGAAAAGAAAGCTCTCCTCAAGGATTCCCTGGACCATGAAGAGGAAATACTCCTGGCGGATAAAGAGGAAGAGGAGATTATCCTGGCCCAGACAGAGATTCCTGCCAGTGTTATTAAATCCCAGGTTGAATATCACTTTACCTATACTGTTAAGCCCGGGGAAAACCTCTGGCGTATTGGCCGGAAATTTGGTATTCCCTATGAATGGATTCAGGAGATTAATGTAATTGAGGATATCCATGATATCAAGATTGGAGAAGTTTTGATAATACCGGTTTTGCAGGAGCACCTGTATGAAGTTCAGGAGGGAGATAGTTTAGCCAGCATTGCAGAAAGACATGGAGTTTCCCTGGATAATCTCCTGGAGATCAATAATCTGGAAGGAGTATTTATTCTTTCTGTAGGTGAAAAAATATTATTACCCGTGCCTGCAGAACAATAGAAAGGATAGATTTTGTGGTGAAAAAACGTTTGGAAAAATTGCGCCAGGAAATGCAGGAACAAGGACTGGAGGCTCTTCTTATCAGGAGTGGCCCTAATCGTTTTTATTTGAGCGGTTTCACCGGTTCAGCAGGGGCACTGCTCATCACCGGGGAAGAAGCTCTTTTCATAACCGACTTCCGCTACACCCAGCAGGCTAGAAAACAATCCCCCCACTTCCAGGTAGTGCAATTTGAAGTGAAGCTTCTGGATACCCTGGCAGAGATCATTGGAGAGCGGAAGATTGAGAAAATTGGCTTTGAATCAATGCATGAAACCTATCACGAGGTGAAAGAAAATCTGAAGCCAAAGCTGCCGGATGTGGAATGGCTGCCAGCCAAAGAGCTGGTGGAGAATCTGCGTCTGTACAAGGATGAAGAAGAACTGGAAAAAATCAAGGCGGCTGTAGATCTCACCGATGGGGCCCTGGAGCACATTTACAGTTTTATAGAACCGGGCCTGACCGAGGAAGAAGTGGCCCTGGAACTGGAATTATACATGAGAGGCCGGGGAGCCAGCGGGACCGCCTTCAGCTTTATCGTGGCTTCCGGTCCCAGAGGAGCCCTGCCCCATGGAGTGGCCGGACCTAAAAAGATTCAGGCCGGAGAGGCTCTAGTTATTGACATGGGCGCCAGGCTCAATGGCTATGTCTCCGATCTCACCAGGACAGTTGCTGTAGGGCCGGTTTCCCAGAAAACCAGGGACATCTATAATATTGTTCTCAAAGCCCAGCTGACAGCTCTGGAGAATATTAAGCCCGGCATGACCGGCAAAGAAGCAGATGAACTGGCCCGCCGGGTGATAGAGGAAGCTGGCTACAAGGATTATTTCGGCCACGGGCTGGGCCATGGCCTGGGCATAGAGGTGCATGAAGCACCCCGGTTAAGTCCCCTGGGGGAAAATGTCCTGGAGCCGGGCATGGTTTTCTCAGTTG
>PUNT01000271.1 GCA_003551905.1 Halanaerobiales bacterium | reverse complement strand
GAGATGGATATTCCCCTGGAAGGGGTCAGGCTGGAACTATTAAACCGCACAACCTATACTGATGAAAGGGGCTGGTTTCGCTTTTGGGTTCCGGTTCCTGCCAGTGGTTCTGCCGAGATAAAAGCCAGCAAGGATGGTTACAAGACTGAATATTATGCACTGCATGATATTCAGGAAGGTGATAATAGAACTGTAACCATCTACATGGAAGAGGAACATACCGGGTATGGGCAGGTTTCTGGTCATGTACAGTATGAATACTTCCATACCGGTTCCTCACACCTCTCCCCGGATATTGAGGTTTGTAGATTGAATGAAGCTTCCCCGCAGGCGGAATATCACCCCGGCAGAATTCTGGTGGGATTTTGCCATACCATGATGCAAACTCAAAAATTACACGAGAATCTGGGCACAGCTGTTATGGATAGATATGATTTTATAGGTGTTGAAGTAGTGCAGGTGCCGGCAGGAAAGACAGTTCATGAGCTTATAGATATGTACCTGGAATATCCGGAAGTTCTCTATGCCGAACCGGATTACCTGGTATATGCCCAATCCAGACCTGATGATGAATATTTTCACCGGCAGTGGCATTACGGTATGATAAACCTGCCGGCAGCCTGGGACTTAAGGACCCGGGCTCCCCATGTAAAGGTGGCTGTCCTGGATACCGGCATCATCCAACACCCGGATCTATTTCCCCACAAAAAATACGGGTGGGGCAATATACTCTGGGACCTGGCCTATGATTTTGTGGAGGATGATCATGAGCCCATTGATACTGTTGAAGATAATAATGCCAGCCATGGTACCCACGTGGCCGGCATCATTGGCGCCCTTACCAACAACAGAGAAGGAGTTGCTGGCACGGCCTGGGAGGTGGGGATCATTCCCATCCGGGTTCTCAATGGTGGAACAGGCAGTATAAGTGATGTCATTCGTGGTATAGAACATGCGGTTTCTAAGGGGGCCCATATTATCAACATGAGCCTGGGGACAGGAAGCTATTCTGACAGCCTCTGGGAGGCCTGCAATTATGCCTATAATAACGATGTTACCCTTATTGCTGCTGCCGGCAACAATTATGGTGGTTCCATAATGTATCCAGCAGCCTATCAGGAGGTAGTTGCTGTGGGGGCTGTGGGGCCTGAGGGTATTAAGGCCAATTATTCTGCCATGGGGAGTGGTTTGGAGGTCATGGCTCCGGGAGGCAGGGGTGATGAATATACCGGGGTTTTAAGCACCAGCGGTTATCAGGGAGATCCCGGTTATTACTTCAAATCTGGAACCAGTATGGCCTGTGCCCATGTTGCAGGTATTGCTGCTCTCCTCATAGCTGAAGGGCGGGCCTATGAGCCGGATGGTATCCGGGATATACTGATTGAAACGGCCAGCAATCAGGGCCAATGGAATGAATATACCGGTTATGGCACGGTGGATGCCTTCCGGGCTCTCACCGGTATAGAGCCCCTGGTCTTTGCCGGAGTTCAGGCAGGGGAAAAAATCTATGTGTTACGGGAAGATATTTTTGCTGGTGGTCGGTACAGCCTGGATAGAGTTCCATCCGGTTCCCTGGAAATATTCGCCTGGATAGATGTTAATGATTCGGGCTCTATCTCTGCCGGTGACTATTTTGCTCGCAGCGGCACAATTTACCTGTACCCTGGTCAGAACAGGAAGATTGATCTTACCCTGGAGAAATCAACTCATTCTCAGGCCATCAAAATGGAGATCCTGGAGGAAGGATTCCTGGAGAAAGTTGAATAGAAAAGGAAAAAGGGCCCCGGAGGGAGGGCCCTTTTTCCAAGGGGATTTGAGGAGGTACTGAAAATATCATTCTGAAATGTGCAGGGTGGTGCGGCTGTCCAGGCGTATTTCCAGGTCAAAATGCAAATCAGAAATATTCTCATTTTCCTCTATGGTTACCGGGAAGGGATAAACTCCGAATATATCACCGCTGCTTATGGTCCCACTGCCATCATTATCTATCCAGCCGAAGATGTGAACAGTACCCGGCTTCACATCGGTGAGGTAAAAGGAACCGTCCTCCTGGGCCTTTACCATGCTGCCCTGGAGAATCAACTCATCTCCTTCCCTTATAGCAGGAAAGATCAGAGGTCTGGCCCTTTCTCCTTCCAGGGCTGCAGCAGCATTCAATAAACCCCACCCGTATTCCGGACTGATTTCCGGGCCGGCAATAGGGGTGGTGGTCCGGGTGAGGAGCTGAAAGACCAGATCCGGATCGGTTATGCCCTGGCTTATTATGAGAGCAGTTACACCAGCTACATGGGGGGCAGCCATGGAAGTACCCTGGGCGCCCTGGTAATTGTGAATTTCCCGGCCGGTCTCAGGCACATACCGGCCGGCAGTACTGATAATCAGACCGTTCCGGTAGCGGCTGTCTCCCCCAGGAGCTACCAGGTCCATCTCATATCCGTAGTTGGAATAATAGCTGCGATGGAGATTGGGACCTATTGCCCCCACCCCTACAACATCAGGGTAGGCGGCCGGATAAATGACATTGCCCCTGTCATTGCCGGCTGCAGCAATGAGAAGGGAGCCCCGGCTCAGGGCATAATCAATGGCCTCCTGCAAAAAAGCTGAAGGAGCAGGGCCTCCCAGGCTCATATTGATAACCTGGGCTCCCATGTCAGCAGCAAAATATATCCCCTGAATGAGACTGGCATAGGACCCCTGACCCTTTTCATCCATAACCCGAACTGGCATGAGGGATACATTGGGGGCAATGCCGGCCACGCCGGTATTGTTGTCTGTTACTGCAGCTATGATGCCGGCCACATGGGTGCCATGGCTGAAATGGGGGCTCTTATCCAATGCCTGGCCATTGTTTTCAATAAAATCATAACCAGGAACTATATTGTCCCGGAGATCCGGGTGATTTAAGAGAAAGCCTGTATCCAGAACAGCTACAACCACAGAAGAATTTCCCTTGCTTATCTGCCAGCCTGCTTCCATGCGCAGGGCAGTGAGATTCCACTGATGGCTGTAGTAGGGGTCGTTGGGAACATGCATGGTGGTAATGGGGTGGTTAGGTTCTGCTAATTCAATGCCATCTTCACCCTGCAGTGCTTCTATGAGTTCATCCATGGACATGTTGCCCGGACCATTTACCAGGTGTATCTGGGTTCCTTCAATTCTTCCCAGGTTCTCCAGGTTGAACTTGTTGGTCTTGGTCTTGATGGCCTGGCTGGAAAGGCCTGGGTTGAAGCGAAGAAGGATCTGGGCTGGCTCACTGCCAGGTATGGGAGGTGGTTCCCAGGGGAATTGAAAATTACTCTGATTTTCTGTATCCTGCCCTCCCGGGTAAAAGCCGGCTGGTGGCCGGTACTCAACAGATACACTACCCTGCAGTGAAGACAGGTGCAGTATGGGACGTAAAGCTCTGGTTATCTCTATTTCCCCACCCCGGGGAGGCATGAAAAGGGGAATTTCTACTCCATGGTAACCCGGTGCACTGATGGATATGCTTAGATCAAAAGCATAGGGAACTTGGAGGTGAAAATGGCCCTCTTCATTGGTGGTGGTCTTTTCCTGGCCGGCAGAAATCCTGGCGCCGGCAATGGGTTGGTAAGTGCCCTCTTCCTTGATAAAGCCATAGATTTCCACCTGGGAGCCGGGGGCCATAAAATCAAGACAGGCGCTGAGATTTAGGGTAATTATGATCAATATGAGGGTTATGTATAGAAATTTAGATTTCAGGACCATGGATGTTTCTCCTTTCCCCTATCTTATTTAAATCTTTATACAGGTTGGGGTTTCCTTCCTCTATGTAAATAGTGGTAAAAAGAATCGGCAGCAGGAAAGGAAAACTATATAACGAATTATTAGTTTGGAGGGGATGTGGAGTACATGTTTAATTTCAAGCCGGTTACCGACCGTTACCTCATGCTGGAGATAATAAAGCCTCTAATATTAGGTGTTGTTGGTATAACCATAATGATGATCAGCGGTTTTCTTTTCGAGCTCACAGACCTGATCATCATCAGGAAGATCGAATTTTCTGCTGTGGCCAAGCTTCTCCTGTACCGGATACCTTCCCTCATGGTGCAAACTTTTCCCCTGGCAGTTCTCTTTGCCACCTTGTATTCTGTGGGACGCATGGTCAAGGATAATGAGTTCACTGCATTAAGGCTGGGAGGCATGAGTTTTTACCGGGCCATCCTGCCATTTATGCTGGTAGCCTGCCTGGTGGCAGTGTCAACCTATCTTATCAATGAAAAAGTAGCTCCCTGGGCTACTCACCGTTCTCAGAACATCATCCGGGAGGTAATTCTTCAGGAGACAGTGCCGGGAGTGGAAGAGAAAGTTTTCTTCCGGGGGCCGGGTGACCGGTTTTTCTATGTAGGGGAGGTAAATCCCAGCAAGGGGACCCTGGAGCAGATAATTGTGTACGAGATAAAGGGGCGCAACGAGCTGCCCCGGATTATAACTGCTTCTTCCGGTAGATTCTATGATGACATGTGGTACCTGAATGAAGGTACAGCTATAGATTTTGACCAGGATGGCTATCCAGCTTTTCAGGTTTCCTTTGATCAGTATGAGCTCAATGTAGGGCAGCAGATAGAGCGATTTTTCGGCCGGCAGAGAACTCCTCAGGAGATGAGCCGGGCTGAACTCATGCATGAAATTCAGCTCTTTTCCCGGAGCGGTCTCAACGTAAATTCTCTTTTGGTGGACTATCATATCAAGCTGGCCATTCCCATCTCGGCCTTTATCTTTGTCATAATTGGCGCTCCTCTCAGCATCAGTTATGGTCGAGGCAAGGGTCTGGCCGTGGTTTTCAGCATTATACTCATCTTTGGCTATTATATTATCCTGTCTTTTTCCCGCTCCCTGGGCCGCAATGATTTGCTGCCTCCTCTTCTGGCAGCCTGGCTGCCCAACCTGGTTTTTTTGGGTGTGGGCATTGTCCTCATGCTGCGGGAAGAGAGCTTGCGTTTTCTAGGAGGATCTAAATGAAGAAAGCAGCTATAATTGCAGCAATCTTTATTCTATTCAATGTGTCACCAGTCCTGGCTGTTAGCGAAAAAGTGAATGTGGTTGGTGATGAACTGGATTATTTTTATAATGATGATATAGTGGTGGCCAGGGGAAATGTGGAGGTGACGTGGCTGGAGTATGAGCTGCATGCTGATGAGATTTTTCTCAACATGAGGGAACAATATATCCAGGCCAAAGGGAATGTGTATTTCAGCCAGAGGGACACCAGCTTCACTTCTCAAGAGATTACATATTACTTTGAGCGAGAGCATGCTGTGGTCCTGCAGCCCCGGGGACAGACCACCAGTGAGGATGTTGAAGGTTTTGTTTTCGTGCGTAGCGATTATGTGGAGGTGGATCCTGACCTTATCAGCATCAGTCAGGGTATGGTAACCACCTGTGATCGGGAGGAACCTCATTATCACCTCCGGGCTAGCAGCGTGGAAATAATTCCGGGGGATCGGTTTACCGCCCGGCATGTTTCTTTCTGGGAGCTTTCCGGCCGGCTACCTCTTTTCTACTGGCCATACCTTTCCATATCTCTCAAAGAAAGGGAACAGGACATCACTCCGGAGGTAGGTTACTCCTCTACCCGGGGATTTTATATTAAGGCCAGCTACAATTATTTTCAGGATGATTATTATGGTAGAGTTTTAGCTGATTTTTATACCCGGACCGGTTTTGCCTTTGGTGTCCATCACCATTATCTGGACCGGGGTGGTGATTCAGGTCATTTCTTTATCTACGGGCAGCAGGATTGGGCTGATCTGGGCCTGGCAGATATTCAGGGCCGCTGGAGCCATACCCAGGAATTTGATGATATAGGGAAAGTGTCCAGTACCGTATCTACTGATTATCATCATGAGGATCGTGTCCAGTATCGGGCTGATCTTTCCTACAGCAGTCAGTGGGACGACTTGAGAGTTACCCTGGATACTCCCATCCGGGCCACCCAGAGTCTTGACGGACAGGGGGAAGAATGGCCTGCAGTTGATACGGGAATTTCCGGTCGGATCACCTACTCATCCTCTGATTATGGGAACCTGCGCCTGGATGGCAGCTATGATATTCGACATCGGGAAGGAGAGGATCTTTTGGATCGCTGGGCCGGCTCCTTGCGCTATACTGGTGGGGTTACCGGTCTGGATTATTCCCTGCTTTTAGAGCGCAGAGTTCCGGCTATAGGGAGGACCGGCCATCATTTCCACACCATCCCGGAGTTCAAGTTGACTTTACGCCCTGGTTATTGGGAAGTGCCGGGCCGGGATTATCTGCGGCCGGTGAGCCTGGAATTATTGACTGCCTATTATGACGAGGGTTCAACTGGAGTTGAAGCATTTAAAACCGGGGCAGAACTGACTTACAGTCAGACCTTCCGACCTACCGGATGGCTGAATATTTCCACCACCCAGCGAGGATCAGCCTATACTTACTCTACCTGGGATGATTACCTGACCTACTATAACCGGACCAGGTTAACCCTATCCCCCATACCTGAAATCCGTTCCACCCTGACCTATACTTATCGTTCGCCATTCGGTGATACTCCCTTCAAATTTGATGAGATTTCCTTACAGAATAATTTAAGGGCAAATCTTACACTGCGCCGGGGATCTCTTTCAGCTACCGTTTCATCAGGCCGGGATTTTCACCGGGAACGATTCCAGGATATTGTGGGGCAGCTCCGCTACAACCCCAGCCGGGATCTGAATGTCCGGGTGGCAACCGGCTACAGCCTGGAAAATGAGAGATGGCGAGATGTGGTCATCACTGGAGATTTTCGCTATGAACAGTTCAGTCTTCGGGGAGGTTACCGTTTCAATCCCTCCCCCTATGAACCCAAAAGAGCTGATGCTCTCCTCTCCTGGCGCATTTTGCCGGATATTTCCCTGCGTATGCTAACTGTTTACGACTTCACCAAGGACCAGTGGGATCGGGGAGAACTGCAGCTCAGTTTTGACCTGCACTGCCGCCAGCTTGTTTTCAGTTATGATCACGGACGGGAGGAGTTCTGGGTTCAGTACCAGATCCTGGCTTTCCCCGGTCAGAAACTTAAACTGGGAACTTCACCGGATGAGCCCATGCTCTATGAGGTGGAACTGGGGGATTTGTTCGATGTTAATTGACCGTATGAATATAATTGCGTTGACGCTGGTTGTGGTTACAGTTATTGCCCTGGTTACAGGCATATTCTTGATGAACAGGGATGTTGGAATTGAGATTGAAGAGGAGAGATACGTTGATTATCACTTCCGCCTGGCAGAAAGTGAAGTTGTGGGCTGGAGCAAAGGAGAAAAGGTCTGGCGAATACTGGTGGAAACCATCATGGAACCCCGGGAGGAAGGATCCAGGGTTACCGGCGAGAATATTGTCCTGCAGGACATATCTGAGGGCTGGTTTTACCGGGCAGGAGATGTTTTTTTCACCTTTACTGTGCGAGAAGCCCATTACAATACCCGAACAGAAAACCTTAAGCTATTCAATGTTCGCCTGGAGACACCGGCTGGTGATTGGATGGAATCGGAGCAGGTTCTTTATGAAAAGGAAAAGGAAGCCCTTTTTTCCCCCGGACCGGTTATCGGCCGCATGGCGGGTACTGATTTTACTGCCGGGGAAATGACCGTCTGCCTGGAAAAGGAAGAGATTTTCCTCAGCGGTGGGGTTAATTTGAAGCATACTCTGGAGGGGAGAAAATGAAAGAAAAAGTTTTTTTGATCTTTTTTATTCTTCTCCTGGTTATAGCTCCGGCTGTTGCAGGAGAAGAGGAAAATGGTGTCCTGGACCTAAACAACGAAAATGGTGTTATTAATATTGACGCTGATGACTATTTCATTTCTTTAAAAGACAGGGTTCATATTCTCACCGGTTCTGTTAAGGTTCTCTTCCAGGACATGGTCATAACTTCAGAAAAAGCTGAGTACAATGAGTTGGAGGAAGAAATTCTCTTTGAGGAAGATGTGCTGGTGGTACAGGGGGAAAACCAGATTAAGAGTCCCCGCATGTGGTTGGACGTAGCACAGGAACACATCATTTTCAGTGATGGGGTTGAAGCCACCTACTATCATGTTGAAGAGGGAGAAGGAGAAGGGGAAGAAGAGACTCATCCAATTAATATCTGGGCTGATACCATTGAAATCTGGAACCTGGAGGAGGAATTGCAGGCCAGGGATAATGTGAAGGTGGTGTACCAGGAATTTACCCTCACTGCTGACGAGGCCTTTATGGATCAGAAGAATAACATTCTCACCATAAGCGGGAATGTTTATGTGGAAAGGGACGATGGCTCCTGGTTCAAATGTGAAAAAGCTGTTTATGATCTGGAGAAAGAAACGTTAAAAGCCTACAGAATAGAGAGTGAATT
>PUNT01000245.1 GCA_003551905.1 Halanaerobiales bacterium | reverse complement strand
CACATTCAGTTCAATGTAATCAGTGCTCAGGAATTGAGAAAAGCCCAGGAAAATCCAGAAGAATACAGGGATCTCATAGTTAGGGTAGCCGGGTACAGTGATTATTACTGTCACCTGGAAAAAGACCTGCAGGATGAAATTATTTTAAGAACCGAGCATCAAGGGTTTTGAATAAAAGAAAAGCGGCTGTAAAGGCCGCTTCCTCATTTTCGCAGTTCTAGACCTGCCATTTCCAGAAAATTGGTCAAGAGAATTTTGCCATCAGGCTTGCGGCCAGCGAACTCCGGATGAAATTGAACTCCATATATTTTCTTTTCATCATGAGTAAAAATTTGAATTTCACATAGATTTGAAGAGCCTAAGAGTCTAAAATTATCTGGCATTTCTTTGGCTTCCTCACTGTGCCAGCTGAAAACAGTTATGGGGTTTTCCAGACCATGGAAGATTGGGTCATCTGCCAGGAGTTCCACCTGTATGTAGCCCAGTTCATCATAACCCATTGGTGCAACCAGGACCCCGTAGGCCTGAGCTATAATTTGATGGCCGCCACAAACTCCCAGAACAGGTAATGAAGTTCTATGCAGAAACTGAAAAATTGGTTGCAATTTTTCTTGTTCATAATCAGTCCAGGGGGCTGTTTGCCCAGAGATAAAAACACAGATGGGGTCATGTTTTTTGACCCGCTGAAAATCTGCCTCTGGGTAATGTATGATATCAATATTCACATCTGCAAGCTGCTGAATATAATCAGCCAGGACATAAGCCGGGTTCATAATTAGATTTTCAGCAGGCGGGGTATGCATGGGACATATAATCACAACTGTTGCTTGCAGCGGGTCAATTTCAGATGGACGCCAGAAAATCCCCCGGGCCATCTGCCAGCGGAGAAAATCAGTAGCTATGATAATGGAAGTAATTATTATGATTGCTATGAGGAGATAAAATAATGCTTTCTTCCAATGGACTTTTTTGGACAATATAATCACCCCTCCAGGGAAATATTTTAAAAAATTCAGCTTATCTAACTTTCTGCATCCTGGAGAATAATCCTGTATAATTTCCCCGTTCAGGCAGTTGATTGGCCTTTCAGAGAAAAAATGTTATAATATAGTAAATTTATTGCTGGAAAATATTACATAACAGAGCTGTTCCGAGGTTTAACCGGTTGATTAATGGGAGGAATGGAAATTATGAAAAGAGACTATAAATTCCGCCCTGTTATAACTATTATTAGCTTGCTTATATTAACAGTATTATTAGGCTTGTGTCCGGCAAGAGGTATGCCTGAAGAATTGAAACAGGTTATTGAAAACAATAGAATAATACGACCTCCTCTCCTGGAAGACGTGGAGAATAAACTTGAAGTATTATTGCATGATACAGGAAAATTACCAGAGGTCGAAAAGAGAGATATTGCCAGCAGTGGCAAGAGGCTTTTTAACATAATCAGGGTGGAGACTGCATTAAAGGATGTGGATTTTTTATTCCGGGTTTTGCTGCACAGTTATGCCGGCTATAATCTGCAAGGGGGGCATGAGATTTTTACTGCCACCAGAGAAAGCATTGAAAAAGATATTGAAGAAAAACAGCAGGAATTCTGGTTTTTTTCTTATCTCTCAGTGGATGCTTTTAGGAATATTCTTATAGAGAATTTTTCTTTCATAGATGATGGACATTTTTTTATTCACGGGCATAGATATTTTCAGCAGAAAAGAATGTTTTTGGGAAAAGAGATGGAATTCAAAAGATGTCAGAAAGGCTTTTTCTATGAAAAAGGTGGCCAAACATTTCACCTGAAAAAAGTGGGGGCAGATAAACCAGATGACTATATGAAGCTCTCCATAAACCAAAGAGGAGAACTGGTTTACCGCCTGGGGTTTTTGCTGCCGGAAGAAGAGGAACAGGAGCTGATTATTACCCTCATAAATGGGGGAGATGTGTTAGAAAAAAAAGTGACTTTATCCCCTGCCAGGACAGGAACATATGAACCCCTAATTTTTAAAGAAGATGAAGTTGATGGAATACCCATCATAGTTAACCGCAACCTTGTATACATTGAGGAAAATATGCAGGAGCTGGATGCTTTTAATCGCACTGCCAGAATGATAACTGAAGAGAAAGTGGCAATTTTAGATCTCCGTGGGCATGAAGGGGGAATGATACGACCAGCCAGGGAATGGATAGCGCACTACTCCCGGCGATGGATCCCCAACTTCTATATATTTAGTAATTTGAGAACCAGTACTGCCCATGTGGCAAAAGTGAGTACGGCTAGAACATTCGGTTTGCGAGAACCGCAAAATCAGAGATTTGAACCTTACATAGAAAACTGGAATGTTATTAAAAATCTGACACCCAGGATTGTAGAGAATGAAGGTTGCCTTATAGTTCTCATTGATACAGAGACATCTTCAGCAGGCGAACAATTTGCTCGGCTGCTGCATCAACTGGAGAATGTTATAATTATAGGGTCCAATACTGCTGGTAAAAAAACTATTGGTGGCACTGTAGTTTATTCCTTGCCCCATTCTGCTACTCTGGTAGCCTGGGGCACTGCCCTTTATCTGGACCCGGATCTCACGATAAGAGAGGGTACCGGTTATTTGCCGGATCTGTGGGTGCATCCGGAAGATGCTCTGGAGCTGGCAGTAAAATTTATCAACAATTATCTAAGATAGTGAAATAGGAAAAGGGCTGGCTGCACCAGCCCTTTCTGTTCAAAAAAAGAATTTTAAAAATCTTCTTCCGATGTTTTAACCAGCTCCAGGAGGCTGCGGCCTTCTTTTTTCAAAGCATTTTCCCGCAGCTGGAAAAACATAAAGCCAAAAATAATCCAGAATACAAAAAGAAAGCTGAACAAAACACCCAGGGGCTGAGCATACAGATCTATAAGCAGGATAACAATAACCATGAGGGCTAATAGAAGCCCCATGCAGGCGGAAAAATACAACCAGAATCCTTTGAGTTTAAAGGAACTACGGGCATAAGCCCGGGGTGCTCTTTTTGGCAGGACCAGAGCTGCTCCTATAAGAGGCAAAAAGATTATTATACCTCCAAGGGACCCCAGTATTGTAAAAGTTTCCAGGTAATCTTCACCCAGTAAAACTATAGCCAGTGCGGAAATTATGTAAATAATTGTGAGAAACCAGTGGGGAGTGCCAAAGCGTTTGTTTACCTGCAGAAGTGATTTGGGGAAAAAACCGTCATCAGTCATGACCAGGAGTGATTTAGTTCCCCACATAAAGCTGGCATTGAGGGTGGTAACAATGGCCAGCAGGCCTCCGGCGAATATGAAGAAATTGAGACCACCTGAACTCATGAAAATCTGGGCCGATGCGGTGAGAGGTTGTCCTGCCCCAAGTTTCCAGGGGATAACGCCAGCTGCTACTGTTACCACCAGTAGATAGAAGATAGTAACCAGAGGAATAGATATAAGAAAGGCCCGGGGAATAACCTTACCGGGGTTTTTAATTTCTCCCCCCAGTTCAACTATAGCATTTGCTCCCAAGTAGGTGAAAGTCAGAACACTGGTTGCCAGGGCCAGCCCATAATAACCCTGAGGGAGGAAAGGGGAGAAATTGTTAAGGTCAATATGAGGGAAACCACTCCAGCTGAAATAACACAGGGCACTGAAGAGAAGAATAACAAAAGATCCCTGTATGGTGACAGCCAGGGAAATTCCCAAAAGGTTAATTATGAAAATGAAAGTTAAAATTCCCAGTGCCACGTAATTCACAGGCAGATCAATTGCTACCTGTAGGTAGCGAGCTCCACTCAACGCATAAAGAGGGAATGCGCCCAGGATAGCTCCTGCTATGTAAGCCCAGATTCCCAGAAAAGCTGCCCTGGGAGAAAACAATCTGCTGGAATACTTGTAGTTGCCACCAGTAGTAGGTAAAGCTGAACCCAGCATGGCCAGAAGAAGCATGAGAAAGGAAATGGGTATGACAGCAAGAACATATGCCAGGATAACAGAAGGCCCTGTAAATTCAAGGGCCATGCCGGTAAGAACAAAAATTCCTGCACCTATGGTCTGGCCAATAGCGATTGCTACAACCCCTGGAAGATTGAGGGTTCTTTTTAAACCGAATTCACTTTCTGCTGACATATAATTACCTCCAAGCTCCTTAATATAGGTTAACCATAGCAGTTTGCTCTTCCGCTGTCAATATTTTGGTCATTTCATTTCAAGCTAAGATAGATTTTAAAGGAAATTTTCAACAGAGCATTATTGACATATGACCATAATGGCTATATAATTATAATGAGCATATGTACATATAAAAACTCCAGTTTTTCCGGCGGAGAGTGATCAGAGGAGGGTAAAATGTCCAGAGAAAAGATGGCAAACCAAAATGAAAGGCTCTTGGAATTACAGGAAAGAATGGAAAAAATAGAGCACAAGTACATGATTATGAGTGGCAAGGGAGGAGTTGGTAAAAGTACCATTTCTGTCAACATGGCCTGGATCCTGGCCGGTCAAGGGGAAAAAGTGGGGCTACTAGATGCTGATCTGCACGGGCCAAGTCTGCCCTGGATGCTGGGGATAAAAGCAGGAATGCTGCCGGCTAAAGATGGGTTTATTGAACCTGTTATGATTACTCCAGAACTGGGAGTTGTCAGCATAGGCCTGCAGCTGGATGACAATGATCAGCCTATGATCTGGCGAGGCCCAATAAAAATGGGCGTTATTCAGCAATTTTTAGGTATGGTAGCATGGGGAAATCTGGACTATCTAATTATTGATTCACCACCGGGAACAGGGGATGAGCCTCTAAGCATTGCCCAGCTGGTGCCGGAAATTGATGGGGTCATCATTGTAACAACTCCACAGGATGTGGCACTTTTGGATGCTAGAAAAAGTGTATTATTTGCCCAGCGATTAAAGTTACCGGTAACAGGAATTATTGAAAACATGAGTGGCTTTGTATGCCCTGCCTGTGGGCAGCAAATTGACCTTTTCAAAAGTGGGGGAGGGCAAAGAGCTGCAGAAGAACTGGGAGTTCCATTCCTGGGCCAACTTCCACTGGATCCAGAAATAATGAGAAGTGGAGATAAAGGTGAGCCTTTTATTCAAGGGTACAAGGAGTCTAAAACTGCCAGAATAATGGAGGATATAGTAGAGAGAGCTATTAACGAAAGAAAATAGAAAATTAAAAGGAGGTGAGGATATGTTGGCCATAACATCACATGGTGAAGGGCCAGAAGCCAGAGTAGATAGTCGCTTTGGGCGCTGTGAGTATATTACTTTTTATGACCAGGATAAAAAGGAATACTTTGCCCGGGAGAATCCTTTTCTTTCCCAGGCTGGTGGCGCTGGCATAAGTACAGCCCAATACCTGTCGGAAAATGATGTGGAAGTTTTGATTACCGGCAATGTTGGACCAAAGGCCATGCAGACCTTACAGGCAGCAGGCATAAAAGTATATACTGGAGTTTCAGGAACGGTGAAGGAAGCGGTAGAAGCATTTGAAGCTGGTAAGCTGGAAAAGACAAAAAAGGCAAATGTGGATTCGCACTTTGGCAGGAGAGGAAGAGGGAGAAGATAAAAAATAAGATAGAAGGTGATTAGTTAATGAAAGTTGCAGTTTCAACAGATGATGGCCAGGTTGCACAGCATTTTGGCCGCTGCCAGTCATATACGCTGGTAAAACTTGATGGACAAAAGGTAGTTGATAAAACAGTAATAGCCAATCCTGGCCATGAACCGGGTTTTCTCCCTGCTTTTCTGGCAGAGAAGGGAATCAAGTGCATTATAGCTGGAGGGATGGGGCGCAGAGCCCAGGAATTGTTTAAAAAAGCTGGTATTGAAACGGTTGTTGGTATAACTGGAGAAGTTGAAGCGGTCTTAGCAAAGTATGGGCGAGGAGAGCTTTTTAGCAGCGAAGAATTTTGTGATCACTAGTTATTGACATATGCTCATAACACGGTTATAATATAGATAGAATAAGTGATTTGGGAAAGGAGGGAAAACAGATGCCACGAGGAGATGGAAGAGGTCCTGATGGTATGGGGTCAATGACCGGGAGAGGCGCCGGTTATTGTGCTGGTTATCCTGGACCGGGCTTTGCCAATCCCGATCCCAGAGGGGGCAGAGCTTTTGGTGGTAGGGGATGGCGCCACATGTATTATGCCACCGGGTTACCTGGTTGGGCCAGATATGCCAGCCCGGCAGTTGCTGGTGGCCAAATACCTTTCCCACAGGCCAGTCAACCGGGCATGGGGCCGGAACAGGAAAAGGAGTTCCTGGAAAATCAAGCCCGGATACTGGGAAAGCAGCTGGAAGAGGTTAAAAAACGCCTTGGTGATATAGAAGAGGATCAGAGTTAAAGTTTTTCCTGAAGGGCTCCAAAATAGATGGAGCCCCTCTTCTATAGGGAATAAAATGTAAAGGAGGCGGTGCTAATGCCTGGCCATGAGAGGCGTAATCCAGGCCGGGGTTGGGGTGGTCCAGCGGAAAGTTGTTCCTGTCCTTTTTGTGGCAAAGTGGAAAAGAAGAGGCCGGGAGTACCTTGTAACAGCATAAAATGCTCAGAATGCGGTACTGCCCTGGTTAGACATGTGGAGGGGAATAGATAAATTGAATTTGGGGGGATGAAGGTGAAGATAACAGTTGCCAGCGGCAAGGGAGGCACCGGTAAGACTTTCTTTTCCACCAATCTGGCAGTAGTTTTAAAAGAAATGGGCCATGAGGTTAATTATCTTGACTGTGATGTGGAAGCCCCCAATGGTCACCTGTTCATCAAACCAGAAGAAATTTGGGCAGAGGATATTGTTTATAAATCTCCTCAGGAGGTGGATGGAGAAAAATGTACTGCCTGTGGCAAATGTGCTGATTTTTGCCAGTACAACGCAATTGCAGTAGTGAAAGACAGGGTATTAATTTTTAATGAACTATGTCATCTATGTGGAGGGTGTATCCTGATTTGTCCGGAAGATGCTATTATAGAAGGAGACCGGATTGCTGGAACACTTAGACATGGAGAAAAAAGAGGTATAGATATTTATTATGCTCTGCTGGCCAGTGGAGAGGGAGGCATGTCCCCCAGGCTTATACAGGAAGTTAAAAAAAGAGCAGGACATTCTATTAATATACTGGATGCCCCACCTGGTACTGCTTGCCCGGCTGTGGAGACTGTAAAGGATTGTGATCTGACTGTCCTGGTGACCGATCCTACCCCATTTGGCATCCATGACCTAGAATTAGCAGTGAAAATGTGTAGATTTTTAGGAAAGGAACCGGTAGTCTTAGTTAACAGAGCAGAGTATTATGACAATGCCCTGAAAGAATACTGTACAAAAGCAGAACTGGAAATTATTGGCGAGATCCCTGATGATGAAAATATCGCCTGGACTTACTCCAGAGGGGAGATTGTTGTGGAAGAAATCCCTATGTACCGAAAAATATTCCAGGATCTAGCCGAAAAAGTAATGAATCTGGCCCGGAATCCCATTCCGGTGAAAAAGATCCCTGAATCCCAATTCCCGGAACATATTTCCGAAGCAAAAGAAGCAAGGAAGAAAACAGCTGGCAGAGGATATGAAGAATCTAAGAGAATGAAAAAATTCTCCGAGCTGGTGGTTATCAGTGGAAAAGGAGGTACAGGAAAAACCTCATTGCTGGCAGGACTCATAAGCCTGGCTGATCCAGCTATTGTTGCTGATTGTGATGTGGATGCTTCTGACCTCCCCCTGATTTTTACCCCTGAAATAAAAGTAAAAGGATGGTTTAGTGGGGGCTCTATTGCAACCATAAGGGATGATAGATGTACCGGTTGTGGAGACTGTGCCTCCCAGTGCAGATTCCAGGCTATAAAGGAAGTGGAAGAAGGGGTTTTTAAGGTTGATCCAATGGAATGTGAAGGGTGTGGGGTTTGTGGGTTGGTATGCAAACATGGGGCTGTAGAATTTGCGAGTGCTGTAAATGGCCAGTGGTATATTTCAAGCATAAGATGTGGGGAAATGGCTCATGCTACCCTGGGTATTGCTGAAGAAAACTCAGGGCGACTGGTAACTCTCACACGGAAAAACAGTGAAAAATTAGCTCACAGGAAAGGACAAGACATGGTACTGATAGATGGTTCTCCGGGCACTGGTTGTCCGGTAATTGCTTCTCTCACTGGAGCTAAATATGCATTGGTGGTTACTGAACCAACTGTAAGTGGGTTACATGACCTGGAGAGAATAATGGACCTAACAGAGTTTTTTCAAATACCCAGCGGGGTACTGGTGAACAAATGTGACATCAACCCTGCGATAACAAGAAGAATCCGCCAGTATATAGAAAATGGGTCCGGGGACTTTTTAGGGGAATTTCCTTATGACAGGAAGGTTACACAAGCCCAGATGGAGAAAAAAAGTATTGTAGAATTTGCACCAGATTCTCAGATATCCAGCCTTCT
>PUNT01000055.1 GCA_003551905.1 Halanaerobiales bacterium | reverse complement strand
CCAGGGTGTTAATAGAAAAGATCCGGCTATCATCTACCATCATGGCGCTGTTGAGACACCTTTTGATCATGGTTTCAATAAGATTTTTCCTTATAAAAAACAGGAGATTGAAGCCAGTTTACTGCTCATAAGGGCCCCGTTTCACAGGTCAATGAAAGAATTTACGCAAGGCATGAAGGATTTATCCAATTTTGTAGCTATGATGGCTGTATCAACAGCTCTGATAGAACAGCTGGTGAAAAAATTGAAGGGGAGAGGCTGCAGGAGGGTACTTATAGCAGGTACCAGTCTGGGAGGATTCATAACCAACCTGCACAAAATTTATTTTGACAGTGCTGATGTTTACACACCCCTCCTGGCTGGCCTGGCTGTAGATGATGTTTTTCTCAACTCTGTTTATGGCAAGGGCGTGGCTCAAAAAGCAAAAAAAAATCCAGCAGGGATCCAGTCAGTATTAAACTTTTCTCATGATTTTGCCCAGAGGGAAAAGAATAATGTTTTCCCTCTGCTGGGTCGACATGATAGGATTATAAGGTACGAAATTCAGAAAGATTCTTATGAAGGTTGTCCTGTAAAAACAATATCCAAGGGCCATACCACAGGTGCTCTGGCGTATACACAGATGCGGCAGCATGTGCTGGATCACATTCTCTGAGAAGTATTTTGATATATAAGCAGGCATGGCTGGTAATGGTGTAGAAACTAGATTTACGTGTACTCAAAATATATAATTGTATTTAACAGAACTAAAATGAAGCTAAGGAGGGTTATGATGAATGAAAAGAATCCCTGCAGGATAGATTGGGTAACCATACCGGCAGCAGATCTGGAGACGTCTAAAGAATTTTACTCCAACATATTTGGCTGGAAAATCGAAGATTACAGCCCAGATTTTCTCATATTCAGTTCCGGAACTGTCAATGGAGGTCTGGACAGGAATAAAGAAGCATGCAGTGAAGGAATAAATTTTTCCATAACAGTTGAGGATATCTCAGAAGCCCTGGAAAAGATTGTGGAGCTAGGTGGTGAGATTGTCAGTGAAAAATACTGGATTGGTAGCGAGTTAGGTTACAGTGCTTCATTCAAAGATCCAAATGGCAATCATATTGAGCTCTGGAGTGAGAAATAAATTCTCCCCTGCAAATCTATTCCCCGTAAAGGTAGAAAGCAGCCGAATATTGAGCAGAGCAGCGTTCTAAGAATACCAAGGGCTACAAGGGTTTTTGTCTTAATGACAGGGTTCATCTGAATAATCAGGTAGGTTTTATCAGTGGTTTTGCTTCTCATGGTGCTTGTAAGCGGAAACGCAAAACCGGATAAAACCTACGCTCTGCTTAGAGGTAGGAGAATTCAATAATTGGTTAAAAGCAAAAATTCCCTGGGGGACTTATTTCAAAGGAAGACAGATCAAATAATTTTTCCCTGCCTGCATCGTTTGGTTTATTCCCATACTTATTATTTTCAGAAGTTCAGGCAAAAAACCCATCTGGACAATGGGTTTTTTCTATTTGAGGGGATTGTTTTGTGAACTATCTCCATTTAAATCAAAAAATTCCCCAAGCTGTGGTTCTCAACCCTGCTCTCAAATATCAGTGGGTACATTATACAGGAATTATAAATGGTTTGAGTGGAGATAGATGTAGGATTTATAATAATAAATGGCGAATTATGTACCAAGAGACAGAAAATTGTTTTATCCTGTCTGCTGAGGAAATGGTGGTTTGAGCTATAGAGGAGAAAGAAACATGACAGCAGAAGAATTAAAAGAAAGATTGGAAAATATAAAAGTTTGGAAACAAAGAGGGGAGAGGGCGCCTCACAAACCTCTTTTAATCCTTCTGTACCTGGGGAGGCTGGTTCACGGGGAACAGCAGATGGGAGCCTATGAGAAGGTAAGGGATGATTTGAAAGAACTTCTCTTGGAGTTCGGGCCGTTCCGAAAAAAACAAAACACACTGGATCCCTTTGTAAGGCTTTGCAATGATGGTCTTTGGAAACTGGAGGGGGAAAAAGAGCTGGATCCCCGGAGAAACTGGGGTGAGAAGGATTTGCTGGAAAACAATATATGTGGTGGATTTCGGGACGATGTTTTTGAGCTCTTGAAGAGAAATCCTAGGTTTGTGAATGAGGTAGCACAGATTTTGTTGTTTCAGAACTTCCCGGAATCCCTGCATGAAGATATACTGGCCATGGTGGGATTGAATCTGGGAGAAAAACTTCCGTTACAGAAGGAAAAAGGGAGAGTTCGCGATCCTAATTTCCGAGAATTGGTAATCAAGGCCTATGAATACCGGTGTGCTGTTTGTGGTTTTGATGTTCGGCTGGGCTACCGGCCGGTAGCACTTGAAGCTGCTCATATCAAGTGGTTTCAGGTAGGGGGGCCGGATCGAATTGAAAATGGAGTTGCCCTGTGCACCATGCATCACAAGCTCTTCGATAAAGGAGTTTTCACCATAAATAACGAACATATATTGCAGGTTGCAGAGTATGCCCATGGGGCACATGGCTTCAATGAATGGTTGATGAGGTACCATGGAAAACCTTTCAGGGAACCACAGAATCCTGCTTACTTGCCAGAGAATGTATACCTGAACTGGCATGTTAGAGAAGTGTTCAAGGGGCCGCCTCGCTATTCGCTCAGCCAGTAGTGCTCATGGATTGTTTTTTTGAATAATTATTGTATGTTTAGACAACATATAACAATTGATGTTTTTTAGACCGGATGCAAAAAGCTGCTATTTACTTTCTTTACCAGCAGGAATTGTGGGAAAGGATGAGAAGCTTTTAACCAGAAGAAGCAATGGAGAAGTGATCCACATGTATGAAGATTTTGATTGGGGTAAATTAGCAGGTGAAATTGCCCTGGGTACCCTTATAGGGATAGCCATTGGTTTTACCTTTAAAAAATCAATTAAACTTCTGCTGGTATTGCTGGGATTTACGGCTGTAATCTTGCTGTTGCTGGAAGACATAGGTGTTATAGCTATATCATGGGAATCAGTAGAAACCATCTATGAAACTCATGTAGAGGAACAAGGTGGGCTGGGCCAGATGTTTCAACAGATAGTGCAGTGGTTTAGCAGGTCCATCCCCCTGGGTGGGAGCTTTGTTGCCGGTTTTTTTGCTGGATTCAAGATGGGTTGAAGGCAGGAAGGGCCTGGAAAATAAAAAACAAATTGGATATTGTGAACTGCCCAGGACTTCCTGTGGCAGTTCTAATTTTAAGATAAAAAAATGGAATGTTGGATATGGGGAATGAAGATGAATACCCCTGTTGAAAACAGTACCAGAGCGAAAAAATACTGATTATTGAAGCAGGGGATCTTTAGTGTTTGATGTTGTTGAATGGGGATGAACCGGCTGCAGTTATTCTGTTAATAGATTCGTTTAACCGAATGCTTCTCATAGTTAATTGACTCAGGAGTACCTGTAGAAGCAGTCCAGCCATCCACCAGGAAGACCTGAATCCTTGGAGGGAAAGGCCAAAAAATTTTGTCATCGTATTCTTTTAAGAGACCCTGTTTTTTTTCTTCCCAATAGGGTATCTTTGCTGCTGCTACTGCCTCGTTTAAAATGCATTGCCAGGAAATCCAGTATCCAAGATCATAATGTTTTGGGTAATATAGGTCCAGGAATAGCAAGTCACCCAGCAGTTCTCCATCTACAGTGAAGTGCTTTTTATTGACGTCAGGAGTAATAAGCATACCAAAATAATCGTATGTTTCCACATTGGTAATTATGGTATCAAAGACGCCCTCGGGAATGGAGTAAGGCTCTACCGAGATAAGGTAAGCCTCAGCTGTGCCAGTTTTAAATCTTTTGTCCACGATTTCTACGCTGATTTTATTTTCCCAGTGTACTTTTACTCCACCAGAAATCTGGATGGCTGTAAGAAACCTGTCATAGCCCTCCAAAGTTATCAACCACACTTCTCTTTTTTCTCCCTGGAGACGCCAGATACTCTGGCCATAACACTTCATTTCTCCATAGTCATCCAGGTGATGCTGAATCATCTCAGCTCCGTTTTCTACTGGTATGAATATGGCTTCTTCCTCATTGAAAAAACTGGTTGGACCAGTGTTGGTACCGGTTAAAGGACCTTTAGTCACCTTTGCTTCTTCCATCATGACCCTGGGTATAAAAGATAGCACACCATCTATAATCTCACCTTCCAGTATCAATTTCCCCTGAACGACAATTGATGTTGTGCCAAAGCTGGTAATTGCTTCACTATTATAGACCAGAGGGCCTTCGCCCTTTACTTGTCCGTCCCCATACGGGATTGCAAACTCGATTCTGCCCTGCATCTTGTCTTTTACTGTTCCCTGCATGCCTGTGCCAGCATATACACTATCCAGGGTATGATCCAGTTCCAGGACCCAAATATTGGGATCTTCCGGAAATTCGCCTTTGAGTTCCGGAGATACCTCCAGAATGTTTCTGCCACTGTAAAGTTTGAATGTGGCTTCTCCCATTACTCTTGGGTCAGTGAGGGAAATTTTTCCTGTTGCCTGCGTCCCTTCTTCTCTTTTAATGACCATATTGGGACCTGTGATGATATCAGGGCTGAAAGGTGTTTCAAAGGGGATGCTTTGACTCCCGGCAGGAGTAGATACTTTGATTACCCCCTTGCAGGGAATCTGACCTTCTTCAAACCAAAAAACCAGGTTGCTGGCATCTCTTTTTCCTCTAATAGTAACACTTCCACTTCCCTTAAGGGGTGAGAAAAGAACACCGGCGGCTAGTTGTGCTTCTATATTGATTGTTACAGAAATATTACCACTGCCCGCAATTTCTCCTCCAGGCAGTATTTGCAAACTGACTGTGCCCTGTGCCCCTGTTTCAGTTTTGAATGTGCCTTCTG
Source organism: Halanaerobiales bacterium (assembly GCA_003551905.1). Classification (GTDB taxonomy): domain Bacteria; phylum Bacillota; class Halanaerobiia; order B1SED10-174; family B1SED10-174; genus B1SED10-174. Next base: position 3,633 of record PUNT01000055.1, on the reverse strand, counting down.
CTAAAGCCATGCTGGAAGTTTCCTTGTAATGAAAATCAAGCTTCCACGATTCATCTGGTTTTGAGGAAACTTTTACACTCATAATGATAAAAATCAACAAGGTAAAAACAATAAAAAGTTTTTGTAATTTTCTGAAATATGAATTTCCCATTTCCTTGACCTCCTATTGTTTTTTAACTTAGACGGTTTTTTGTCAGAATAAGACAAAAATAATTGCAAAATTATGGTATTAGATGGTATTAAGATTAAATTAACTTATTTTCCAGGTTACTCCTCTGTTTTCTTTTTGTACTGTCATAATTCACTGCAATACTTCATATTCCTGCCAGGCAGTCAGGGAGAAGAGGAAATATTTTTATGTTGTTGAAATTATAACAGCAGAGGTTGAGAAAATGATTGATAAGAAAGAAAAATCATGGGGAAAGTTCCTTTTGCAGATGGGAGGTGTTTGAGAATTGATACTCAGCACTGAAGAAAGAGCTTCATTGTATGAGATTTTTAGTGAGATAGGTATGGAGAAGGCTGGCGGAGAGGTTGGTTCAGCAGCTATAAAAATAAACCTGGCCAGACCACCAGCAAAAAACCAGCCCCGGACCGATCCCTATCTTATAACCAGGGTTATTGAGTATTTAAGGAGTTTTTCTTTGCGATGTACCCTCATAGAATGCGCAGATGGTTATTTGCAGACTAATCTCAAAGCCATTGGATTGGGTGATTTGCTGGAAGAAGATGATGTGGAGGCAATTGACCTGGATATGGAAGAAAAGATAGAGGAAGTTTCCATTGGTGATGAAAAGCATTTTTTCCCAGAGTGTTTGAAAGGTTTTGATCTGAGAATTGCCATACCATCAGCTTCAAAAAGGCCGGGAATGATTTTTTCCAACAACATCAAGCTCTTTACCGGTATAGTTCCAAGGAGATTCTATGAAGCAAAAAAGCCAGTAGGCTGGCGACCTAAGATACATATTGACCTGCACAAATCTGTAGCCAATATATATCTGGCTCTCAGAAAATATGCTCCCTTTCACTTTTCTATCAATGGTGGACTGGCAATGGATGAAGAAAGAGGAGAATTTATGATTCCAGATATACTGGTGGGGGATGATGCCCTGGAACTGGATATGCATGTAGTTGATAAATATTTCAGTATTGAAATGCCAGAATATATTGAAAGTTTAAGGAGAAAAAAATAGTGTAAAGATGAGTATTCTTTGACAGCTGGGAATTTCCAGGTGGCCAGGGGGAAGAAAAGAAGGAAAAGGTTACAAGGGAGTTTAGAGGGCCCTGAGTTTTCCCAACATGAAGGGGAAGTTTAGAGTTGTATAGAAAGTATAAAGGAATTAAAACATTAGATCAACATTGGGTTCAGGAGGCCTATCATGGATACAGAGAGATTACAGGATATTCCCGGTTACCGGAAATGGATTAGGATTGAAAGAATATATAAGGGCTGGTCAGAAGATGAGAAATATTTGCTCCAGGACAGGGAGGGAAGGAAACTCTTGCTGCGAATTGCAGATATAGAACTATACAGCAGGAAAAAGCGGGAGTATGAGTGCTTAATTGCATTTTCTCAGCTCAATATACAGATGAACAGGCCGGTAACCTTCGGTGTTTGTAATGCAGGGAGTATGGTTTATCTAATTACAACCTGGCTAGAGGGAGAAGAAGCCAGAGATATAGTGCCTAGATTAAAAGTAGAAGAGCAGTATCTTTTAGGCCGTGAGGCTGGTAGAATTTTGCGTAAAATGCATTCTCTGCCAACCCCCGGTGATCTAGAGCCCTGGGAAGAAAGATATGGCAGGAAAATAGATAATGTACTGGAAAGATATAAGGCTGACAGTAGCAGAATTGGGCAAGATGATAAAGTAATCAAACATATAAATGAAAACAAGCATCTCTTGCAAGGTAGAGAACAGGCACTGCAGCATGGCGATTTTCACCTGGGGAGTATGATCATGACCAATAAAGGTCAGCTGGGAATCATAGACTTCAATCGCTGCAGTTATGGGGATCCCTGGGAGGAATATGACCGCTATATTTTTACCTGGCAGGTAAGCGTGCCCTTTGCAGTTGGCCAGATCCATGGTTATTTCCTCAATCAGGTGCCTGATGATTTTTTTAAATTGATGTCCCTCTATAATGCTACCAATATCCTGGCTTCCCTGCCCTGGGCAGAGCAGTTTGGACAAGGTGAACTGAACTTCATGCTTCAGAATGCTGAACAGGTTATCAGGTGTTATGATTATTTTAAAAGATACGTGCCCTCCTGGTATGAGGAGCCTGAAGCAAGTAACAAGTTTTTTTGAGTGGAGGAATCTTATTGAGAATAATGATCATTGGCTCTGGAGGAGCAGGGAAGAGCACACTGGCCAGGGAAATGGGACAACTCCTAAAATTGCCGGTTCATCACCTTGACCTCCACTACTGGCAGCCGGGGTGGCAAGCAGCTCCGGCTCATGAATGGAGTGAGTTTCTGAAAAAGCTGGTGGTAGAACCTGAATGGATTATTGATGGAAATTATGGAAGAACCATGGACATCAGGATGGAGAAAGCTGATGTAATAATTTTCATGGATGTATCTCCATGGGTTGCTATATGCAGGGTTTTTAAGCGACGCCTGCAGTACCATGGCAGGAGCCGACCTGACTTAAATGCTGGCTGCCCAGAGCGAATAGACTGGGAATTTGTTAAGTACGTTGGGAATTTCAGAAAAAATAAGAGGCCTGAAATCAGGCAAAAGCTTCAGGAAATTGTGGGGGCAATGATTGTCATTATCAGGAACTCAAAAGAAAAAAAGGCTTTTCTAAAGGCCCTTTCCTTAGAGGGAGCAGACTATTTCCTGCACAATCAGGATACTCAGGAGAGTAAGACAGGAGGGTATTAATATGAACAGGTGGAATATAAAACACTGGAATTTGATGCGAAAGGATTAGCTGGAGTTCAGGACACAGGTCAACAATCTCCTCCAGCACACAGCTTTCTGGCAGGGTTAAGGTTTGTTGGTACTAAAATTTAAAATTTGAGAATAATGAAGGATTGGAGATGTTATGTGTGATTACTGATATTCATTTCCTGCTCACCTATATGTGCAATGCTCAATGTGACCACTGTTTTGTCTATAGTGGACCGGAAGCCGAAGGCACATTTACTCTGAGCCAGGTCCAGGAAGTTCTGGAAGAAGCAAAAAAACTGGGTACGGTAAAAAAGATTTGTTTTGAAGGAGGCGAGCCATTTTTGTTTTACCCCTTGATGATCAGGGGGGTAGAGATTGCCCGGCACATGGGCTTTGACGTAAGTGTGGTAACCAATGCCTATTTTGCAAACTCTACAAGGGATGCTGAGTTGTGGTTAGAACCATTGGCCCGTCTGGGTATAGCTAGCTTGAGCATCAGTGAGGATCTGTTTCACCAGGATGAAGGCAAAGAGACTAAACCACAATGGGCATTAGCTGCTGCAGAAAGGTTGAACATTCCTGTAGGAACAATTTGTATTGAAAAACCTGCAGTGGAGGATGAAACCGATTATCAGCAGGAAAAGGGCAAACCGGTTATTGGAGGCAGCACCCTGTTAAAGGGCAGGGCTGTTGAGAACCTTTTGGAAGGTTTGCCAGTGAGGCCGGGAAAAGAATTT
>PUNT01000158.1 GCA_003551905.1 Halanaerobiales bacterium | reverse complement strand
TCAACCACTTTCATCTGCAGGAAAAGTGGATGGCCTTCTTCAGAAAGCGATAGACCTGCTACAGCTTTGGTTTTATCAGTGCCACGTCCCCTTTTCCCACCTTCAGTGGGAGCACCAAAAAGCGTATCATCCATCTCAATAATCCCAGCTAAATAATACATTGAATCCCGGTCAATCATAGCTTTACGGATTTTATGCAACATAAGCCATGCAGTTGGATAGCTAACCTCGAACTGTCTTGATAGGTAAGTTGCAGAAATACCACGCTTATCATTCGCTACCAGATAAATTGCCCAAAACCAGATCAATAAAGGAGTTCTAGTTCGGTGCATGACCGTCCCAGCAGTTACTGAAGCTTGATAACCACATTCAGTACATTGAAAAAGGTTCCGTTTTGTAAGTTCATATGCCCGGTTGTGGTTACACCTGGGGCACCGGAAGCCATTTGGCCAACGAATTTTAAATAAGTGGCACCTACATGCTTCCTCGGTTGAAAATTTCTGTTGAAATTCCAACCAATTGATATCTTGTTGTAGAGTCATAGTTCTCGCCTCCCAAACCTTTGTTCTGCAACCTTATTATATCAGAACGTGGGTTTGGTTGGCAAGGGGTTTCGGAGTTAAATTGATAGCCATAATTAAAAATAAACAAAAACCTCGACTACTTCATATAAAAGCCAGGTTCCCGATTCCGCCCCTAACGTCACTTTATCCGAATTCATTTGTCAAGAGCACCATGTAAATTTGATGCTGGTCATCCCCCGTAAAATTACCTTAATTCAAATTAGCCACTATTTTAAGAGAAGTTTTTATTGTTGAAATACTAAACTCCCGGCACAAATTCCGGGAGAGATTTATTATCGCCAGGTTGTTGCCCTTGTAATCACCAAAGTGTTTCTACTTGATAATTCTCAATCATCCTGTTGTTAGTTATAATTTCTATATTTTCAAAAATTGCTTGAGATATTAGCATTCGATCAAAAGGATCGCGGTGAATTGGTGGTAAATCAAAAACCTGTATTGTGTGCTGCAAAGAAACCGGCAGGATGGAAAAATCATTTTCCTGAACCTGTTCTAAGACTATTTTCATACCCGCATCTGGCAATTCTAGTTTTCCAAGCCTGGCTTTTATCGCTATTTCCCATCCACTAACAGCGCTAAGGTAAATTGTATTTTCTGCATTTGAAATTACTTCTTTAGCTTTTTCCGAAAGCCTAGGGCTTCCAATTATAAACCATAGAAAAGTGTGCGTATCAAGAAGGTAAGTCATTCTCAAAAGCATCCAAAACTTTTTCAGGCAAGGGATCATTGAACCCCTCTTTAATTTTAATTATACCCTTTGCCTTTCCGGGAATTCGTTTTTTTATTGGTTTTTGGATCTTGACCAGACGGGCCACAGGCTCACCGTTTTTGGATATAATTATTTCTTCTCCGGCTGTTACCCGCGAGATTAATTTTGAAAGTTGGGTTTTCGCTTCATGGATATTGTAATTTTTTTTCATGGTTATCACCCTTTTTTATCATAGCTTAGTCTCATGGTTTAGTCAACCAGGGGGGGGCAAGTTAAAGCCCTCTTCCTGGCTCCCAACCTCCACTAAGGGCTGGAGGGGTTAGGTTTTCCATTGAATTTTCTAAGCTTGCTTATTTAGCCACTGCAAAAAGCTGCTGATATAATTGTTGCTAACAAATATGGTAAAATCAAATATTGATATTGCCAAGCAAAAGGGGGCATGAATGTGAAGGGCGAGAATGGAAACCTGGTATCTGCAGTGGAAATCAACAACCTGAGCAGGAGGTTTGGGAAGCACCTGCTGGCTGTAGACAATCTCAATCTGTCTATTAAACGAGGGGAAATATTTGCCCTGCTAGGTCCCAACGGTGCCGGCAAAACTACCACTATAAAGATGCTTTGTTGTTTGCTTAGACCTAGCAGTGGAAACGCAACCGTTATGGGAAAAGATATCTTGCAAGCTCCCCAGGCTGTAAAACAGGTGATCAATGTTTCACCTCAGGAGACTGCCGTTGCACGTAATCTAACTGCACTGGAAAACCTAATCCTTATGGGAAAAATCTATGGGATCAACTCTGGAAAGACCAGGGCACGAGCTGAAGAACTGCTTGAAATGGTTGGTTTGGGCAAAAGGAGCGGTGAGGCAGTTAAAAGGTTTTCCGGAGGTATGCTTCGACGCCTCAGTATTGCCATGGCATTAATTTCTGACCCCTGTGTTCTTTTTCTTGATGAGCCAACGGCCGGCCTTGATGCCAGATCTAGAAAGTCGTTGTGGGAATTAATAGAGTCTTTCCGAGGTAAAAAAACAGTAGTTTTGACCACCCACTACCTTGAAGAAGCAGATGCCCTGGCTGACAGGCTGGCCATAATTAATAAGGGCAGGCTGGTTGCCCTGGGAACATCAGAAGAGCTGAAGCAGAAACTTGCCGGCATGGAGACAATGACCATAAAAGCAGAAGACCTTACTCAAAAAGCGGTTGAACGCTTGGAAGAGAATTATCCCCGGGTAACGCTCACAGATGGGAAACTCATTATTGAAGCTGAAAAACTTGATTTTGACACTGTGGTGGATTGTTTGCGAGCTGAGGGGGTTAGGATAAAATGGTTGTCCATGAAAGAGCCTTCTCTTGATGAAATCTATCTGAAAATCACTGAAGGGGGGCAGATGGATGAAAGCGCTTAGTCTGGCCGGACGGAACTTGAAAGAAGTATATCGGGAAATTGCTGTAATTCCCCTTTCAGTGGGCCAGCCGGTGGTATTTTTGCTTCTATTTAATTACTTCAGCAAAAGCGACCCTGCAGCCCCTGATATTTTCAGGATAGATATGCTCGTACCGGGCATAATTCTCTTAAGTTTAGGTTTTATAACTCTTTTTTCCGCACTGTTCCTGGCCAGGGATCGACAGAGCGCATTTTTAACGAGACTCCTGGCTGCTCCCCTTACACCCTCCGATTTCATCCTGGCCTATATCATCCCCTATATACTTATTGCCATCCTGCAGACCGTTGCCTGTTTTATCATGGCGTTGGTGCTGGGCATGTCGTTTCATGCCGGTATTCTTTTGAGCTTTATAGTCTTTATCCCCCTGGCTATCATCTGTATCGCCCTGGGTATGATCCTGGGATCTCTTTTCAGTGAAAATGTTGCACCCGGGATAGGGTCAATTGCCATTATGGTTATGACACTTTTGGGTGGTGTTTGGATGGATTTAAGTTGGGTGGGGGGATGGTTCGAGAGGATAGCTTATATTTTGCCCTTTGCCCATGGCCTGGATGCTGCCAGAGTTCTTATAGGCGGAGGTGCTGTTTCCAGCATTGGCTCAGAACTTATCTGGATCCTGGGCTACATGATTGTGTTTATCTCTCTTGGGATTCTATCTTTCCGGTGGAAGACAAAGCCCTAACTTATTATTATGACCTGTTGCAAGAGGAGAGATCTTAATATTGTAGAATACCTTAAGCACAGCAGGCAAATTAAAAAGGGATGTGTTGCTATGGAGAAGAGAGAATTTTTCCCTCTTGCTATTGAAATCCAGGCTTGTGCTTCCTTGCTTTTGAAGTTCATCAATCAGGGTGTTGAAGCTCGCCTGGAAGACTATGGGTACAGAATGAACAGCCTCCAGTATGGAATTATGACTATGCTGCAGGCTGAATCGGTTACTATCAGTGAAATAAGCAAGCGGTTTGGGATGGACCCTTCTACCCTGGTTCGATCTGTAGACTCCCTGGAGAAAAAGGAACTGGTTGCAAGAGGAAGCGATCCCCATGACCGGCGGAGAAACCCCATCAGCCTGACGGAAAAGGGAAAGAAGTTGCTTCTGGAAGTACCTATGGTCAAGGAGAGAGATCCAGTTTTTAAAGCCCTGCAGGACCTGGGTCTTGAGGAAACAAAAGAGCTGCGAGACCTGCTTTTAAAAACTATAAGGAATATACCGGAAGGGAAAATGATTGTTGATTATTTATCCCAGCATTATAAGCCTTGAGGCAGCAGGTTGGGCGAATTATTGGCTTTAGAGGAATCTTTACGCCCTTTTTGGTTTTAAGACAACTACTTTGCTATATGGCCTGGAGCAGGAAAAATTATGCAGAAGATAACCAAAAAAGGGAAGGTGGGTATAAGTACGGGGCTCAACCGAAGATACAGGATGAAACGGGTTACTGGTACGAAGTGCTGGAGGAAATTTTTGTAAAGCAGTTTTCACCTTCCATTTGGCATCAGAGAGTTTTGTTGAGGATATTCTGTCAACTGGCAGATTTTTTTGATGATTTTGATCCATAGGGGGAAGTAATTTAAAAACAATTCTGCTGTTTTTGCCGGGTTATTTGTTCTCGACTCTCAGGGCAACTAGTTCAGGATGTTTGTGTAGTTTCTTGGCGAATTGGTAACTGAATGAAAAGGTTTAAGCTGACAGAAACGGACACTCTCTTTTAGATTGATGACTGCAAATAGTTGGCTGTTTGTTCTGTTACACCTGATTACCTCGGGTGGTTTGATAGTCGAAGCATCTTATGAAGAATATTGTTACTGGGGAAGAGTCTTAGGGGGTTGATACGTGGTGCAGTACCATGTTTTAACAAAAATTCCCAAGCAAATAGAAATACATTATGAAATAACCCAGCATTTGTGGCCAGAATTTATGCATCATGACCCTGTTGCAAAGAAAAATTTGCCTTTGCTTTTTGAGTACTTCCCGGAATTTCAATTTTCCCTGGAAGTAGATGGAGATATTATTGGGACAGGAAATAGTGTCCCCTATTTTTGGGATAAGCCCTTTTCCCAACTGTCTGATTCAGGCTGGGATTGGGTAATTAAAAAAGCAGTTGCAGACTATGAGAGGGGAGTTGAGTCCAATACCTTAAATGGATTGCAGATTGCCATAAGTGAAAAATACCAGGGGCAAGGCATTAGCTATATTATCCTGAAAGAAATGCTGGCCCTGGCTGCTCAAAATGGGTACAGGTATTTGACCATTCCTGTTCGACCCAGCTTAAAAAGCCAGTATCCTCTGATCTCCATGGAAAACTACATGAACTGGAAGCGAGAGGATGGTCTTCCTTTTGATCCCTGGTTGCGGGTTCATGTTAAAGCAGGAGGCGTTATTATAAAGCTTTGTTCCCGGTCTATGTATATATCTGGAAGTATTGTCCAGTGGGAACAGTGGACAGGCCTGAAGTTTTTGGAAAGCAATGAGTATATCATTAGAGGGGCCTTAAACCCGATGGATATTGATTTAAAAAATAATCTTGGTGAATATGTTGAGCCAAATATATGGGTCCTGCACAAAGCAGGAAAAGAAAAAGATTAGAATGTTCTCATATAATTTTTGACACTAACTTACTTATATATAGGCATAAGGTCGTTGTTCATCAGTGAAAAATTGCCTTGGATTGATTAGTAGCATCCGTCCAACATCACATGCATTTCCTTGCTTCTTTGCCCAGGGAGGAATTAGAATGAAGGGAATCAATTATAAGAAATTGAAGAGAACAGATATGGGATTAACATTATTTGCAAAATTTAATCGTTACCAGGAGATTAAGAAGTGCTGGCGCAAAGAAAATGGAGACTGGAAATTAAAAGAGATTCATTTTATCGAACAGTGGGGTTCTGATGAATATAAGGATCTTGTTGAAGAACTGAAGGATACTATAGAAGCTGGAGGCGTAGTATTTGGTGCTTTTAAAAATAATTATATTGTTGGATTTGCATCTCTAGAAAATCTGTTTTTTGGATCCCAAAAAGAATATTTACTGCTTTCTGGCATTCATGTATCTTATGAAAATCGCGGAATGGGAATAGGGGCATTTTTATTTGCTCTTGTTTGTGAAGAAGCAATAGAAAAGGGTGCAAAAAAACTATACATTTCTGCACATTCATCACAAGAAACCAGGGCCTTCTATGACGCAATGGGTTGTGTAGAAGCTAAGGAATATAATGAATCATTAGTTGCTAAAGAGCCATATGACTGTCAGTTAGAGTATAGTTTAACAAATAACAGTTAGTTTTTTGACTGACAGGAGAGCAGGGGGCTGGATTTAACTGATGATGGAATATTCATATAGCGTGGTTTTTCAGTGAAAAACAGAAATTACAAACAACTCTAGCTAGAGATGAAAATGCTGCGGCTTGTGATATTGTGACTGCAGATGAAAACGCCAACGGTTTCCGTTTGCCCACCAGCATGGAATGGCAAATGGCAGCACGCTATATCGGGTCGGATCAACCGACAGTTGAGCCGCTAAAGGATGAAGCGATACTCATGAGCGAGATCTACTGGACGCCTGGTAACTACGCCAGCGGGGCGACGGCAGCCTATACCAACGCTGAGGCTACCCAGGAGGCAGCATGGTATTGGGAGAACAGTAATGTAAATGGTGGTAATAAAACACAGGACGTAGGTCAAAAACCGAAGTTAGGTAATGGATTGGGTCTTTATGACATGAGTGGCAATGTATGGGAGTGGTGTTTCACTAAATGCGTTAACAACCGGGTGGTTCTCGGCGGGAGCTGGGGCCACAATGATGAACAATTACAGGTGGGTTACTACAACACCAACCTCCCAGGGGAAGAAAAAATTAGGTTTGGATTCCGTCTTGTGAGGACCCCGTAAGCTTCTGGTTTTACCAGTGTTAATTGCGTTGTTACCAAAAAATGATATAAGTTAAGCTTTTATGATAACACAATGTCAATATCTAAGCTTGGCTTAGAGGTGGGAGAATTCTTGGTGTCTTTGGTTAATTCTAGATCAGGAAATTTAGAGGAAAATTAAAGCAGCTCAGGAAGTACATAAAACACTGGATTACCTGAAGAACTCAGCTGGAGGTTTTAAAATGAGCGCTATAATACTGGATGAGATACCTTTTAGAATTGATTATTACGATTTTTTAAATAGTGTGCAGCTTAGAGAGGGTAGTGAAGATGCCAGAAGAGTAAGGGAACTGATAGAAAAAGCCAGAAGTATAGGCAAACCTAGGGGTATGTGCAGAGAGGTATTTGTTTCATCCAAGGAGGAAGATCAGATAACCGCTGAAAATATTACTCTAAAGAGCCGGGTTCTCAGGGTTAACCTGGATAATGCCAACAAAATAATTCCCTATATAGTAACCTGTGGCAGGGAACTTCACAGCTGGTGGGATAATATAGTAGATGTTTTGGAGAACTACTGGGCAGGGGAAATAAAGGAAGAAATTTTGCGTCAGGCAAAAAAATATGTCCTTGATTATGTAAAGGAAAATTATTTACCCGGCAAGAGTGCTTCCATGAATCCCGGCTCCCTGGCGGACTGGTCCATAAGGGAGCAGGAAAAAATATTCAAGTTACTGGGAGATCCGGAAGGGGAAATAGGGGTTAGCTTGACCAGCAGTTCCCTTATGGTACCCATCAAATCTATCTCCGGTGTTCGCTTTGCAACGGAGAGGGATTTTAAGAACTGCATGATCTGTCCAAGACCCAATTGTCCCAGTAGAAGTGCTCCATATGATGAAAAACTCTATAGAGAAAAATACAGGTGAGAGAAGCAAGAGACTGGAGGGAAGCAGTAAATGGATGGATCTGTGAGCACTATACCCTGGAGAGAAATCAGGGAAAAAAGGATAGAGAAACTATTACCTGAAGCAATGGAACAAGCAGGGATTGATACCTGGCTTGTCATATGCAGAGAGAATGCAAATGATCCCCTGGCATCGCATGTGGGTGGTGAGAATGCCGGGAGAACTGCTGCTTTTGTTTTCCAGTTGAAGGATCATAAGGTCCGGAGCACTGTCTTCTCCCCCTGGGGTGAAGTCACTGCCCTGGAAGAGCTAGCTCTCCACGACCATATAATATCGCTGGAAAAGCCAGGAGAAATTTGGTCAGCGCTGGCTAGTTTCCTGCAGAAAACCGATTCAGAAACAATTGCAGTTAACAGCTCATATCACAGCATTGCTGATGGCCTCTCCTGGCAGCAGCGACAGGAACTGGAGAATGCTCTTAGTGAGGAATTGAAAGAACGTCTGGTATCCTCAGAAGAGTTGATTGCCCAATGGCTTTCTGTTAAACTGCCTGAAGAAGTGGAAATAATGGCCAGAGCTGGGGAGCTCACGGTCCAGATTCAGCAGGAAGCCTTTAAGCAGGTAGTGCCAGGAAAAACCAGAGATTCAGACCTGGCACAATATATCAAAGAACAGGTAGAAGAAAGGAATCTTGGGTATGCCTGGTCGCCTGGTCATAACCCCAGTGTGAATTCAGGATTTCCCCGGGGACATGCAGGTCCTTCGGATAAAGTGATTGTTTCCGGCGATTTTATACAGATTGACTTTGGAATAAAAGTTAACAGTATCTGGTGTACTGACTATCAGCGCTTTGCCTATGTACTGGAATCAGGAGAAACAAAACCTCCCATCCATGCTCTGGAAAATTGGGAAAAAGCAGTAAAGGGTAATCAAATTGCACTATCTGCCATGAAGCCGGGCATAAAAGGTAATGAAGTGGATCTTGCTCAGCGCCAGTGGAT
>PUNT01000074.1 GCA_003551905.1 Halanaerobiales bacterium | reverse complement strand
TGGGTCGGGATCGCTACCAGGAACTGCAAAAAAGAGGTAAGAAGTAAGAAAGAGAAAAACAGGAGGTGAAAGAAATGCTGGCAGAAAGCATGGCAAGGATCAAATATGAAGAGCTGATTCGGGATAAAAATAGAAAAGCTAGATTTTAGAAAAGGAGTTGAAACGGGCAAATCCCAAAAACTTATGACAAATACCAGTAATGATACATAGTGGAGTTCCTTTGCAAGATAGAGGGAACTCCTTTTATTTTCCTGATTAGGATTCTTTTTTTTTATAAGAAACTTAAATATGATAAAAGATTTGATTCTGGATAGAAGGGATATGTTGTAATGCCGTGAATAGAGGTAATAAAATGTGAGATGTGTAGACAGGAGGTTATGAAAATGAAAATATGGGATATCTCAGTAACTTTAAAGCAAGATATGTTGATTTTTCCCGGGGATAAAAAATTCAAACGAGAGAAAGTAGCATCTATAAGGGAGGGAAACGTTTGTAACATGAGCAAGCTGGAAATGGGAGCTCATAATGGGACCCATGTGGATGCTCCTTTTCACTTTGTGGAAGGAGGCAAGAGTATAGATCAGGTTCCTTTGAACAAGTTTTATGGTCCTGTACAGGTTGTGGATCTTTCCGCTGGTCCAGAGGCAATAGGTGAATCGGATTTGGCAGATCATGTTAAAGAAGGCATACAGAAGGTTTTATTCCGGACTAGGGCTTCTGATTTTGTGCAAAAAAAACCTTTCCGGCGAGAATTCCCACACCTCACTAAAGAGGCAGCAGATTATTTAGTAGAATCAGGTGTGGATCTTGTAGGCATTGACTATTTGACCATTGAGAGACTTTCCCGTGATAATCACCCGGTGCATAAGCACCTTTTGAAAAATGGAGTAATAATTTTGGAAGGATTGAATCTCCAGGAGGTTGAAGCAGGAGATTATATTCTGGCCTGTTTCCCCCTGAAGATAAAGGGGGGAGATGGTTCCCCTTGCCGGGCGGTTTTAATGGAGCCCTGAGGGAGTAAGGATGTTAGTTTTTGTGAATAGGCAAAATAATCCCTTGGTGAACTACTCCCACTTTCGCTTATGTTTGCAGAGGAAGACTTCAAACTAGTAGTGGTGGACCATGGGTATTATTTGCCCGACCTGGCAGGATTGGGCCTGGAGGAGCGAAGAGATTATACCATGCTGAGTCCGGATTATCCCTATATTTCCGACAGTACCTTTATCAAGAAAACATTTTTCTGCTGAGGGGTTAATGTACATTAAAGAGAGCCGGTTCTCCGGCTCTCTTTAACTTTAGGTTTCTTTTATGTTAGCTAAAAAATCTCTGAGTATTTCTTGCAATTCTTCCCTGTGCGTAAGCCAGATGTAGTGGGGAGCTTCTTCAATCATCTTGAAGATGGCATTGGGCAAGAGTTCTGCCAGTTGTCTGGCTGGCCAGGAAGGGCGAATATCATGTGAACCGTAAACGAATAGAGCTGGCATATTTAGCTGGGGTAAGCTTTTAAGAAAACGGGGGTTTTTTATGTATTTCTTCCAGGAAGCATTTAGCCTGCGGTTAACTTCCCTGTTAAAAGAAACTTCTGGTATCTCTTCCCCAATTTCCTTTCTATTCTTCCTGTACTGGTCTTTCCATTCCTTTCTATCCTGAACCCCATTGCCACTCAGGTATAAGAGGGCTTTTGTTCTAGAAGGATATTCTGCAGCATAAGCCAGAGCCAGGTTGGCCCCAAAGGAATGGCCACCTGCAATCCAGCAGGGGATATTATAATATTTCCTGATGGCTTCCATGTCAGCTAATGCCCTTTCCATGTTGTAATCAGGGCCCCTGGTGGAACGGCCACAGCCTCTTGGTTCAAACCGGATAACTCTAACCAGGTCGTCCATCATACCTGCCACAGGTTCAAGATAATCACCTGCTCCCGGCCCACCATTGCAGAGAATAATAGCTGATGTTGAAGTTCCTGATATTTTTGTCCATAGTTTTCCTTGATCTACGTCTACAAAGTTTTCTGTCAAGGGCACCCTCCCCCATTTCCTTATTTTCTCTTGTTTTTAGAAAGCTGGGAAATTATAATATATAATAGTGGCTCAGCAAAGTAAGATAGCAGGAGGTGATATGAATGAAGAAGGCTTTCAGCCCAGAACTTTTGGAAAGGATGAAAGAATTTCAGAGAGCTGAGATAACTGAATACCATATCTATAAGCGGCTGGCTGAAAGAACAAAGAACCAGGAAAACCAGGAAGTTCTGGAAAAGATTGCTGACGATGAACTGGAACACTATAAGTTCTGGCATCAGCTAACTGAAACTCATGTCCAACCTAATAAATGGCTTATCAGCAAATTTTACTGGCTAGCCCGCTTCTTGGGTCTTACCTTTGCCATAAAATTACTGGAACAGGGAGAGGAAAAGGCTCAGGAGAAGTACAGAGATGTTTCAGAAGAAGTGCCAGAAGTTAAAAAGCTCATTGAAGAAGAGGATTTCCATGAGAAGCAGTTAATTGACATGATTGAGGAGGAACATCTGAAATATGTGGGGTCTATTGTCCTGGGCTTGAATGATGCGCTGGTGGAGCTCACAGGTGCCCTGGCCGGCTTCACCTTTGCCATGCAGGATAACATGCTTATAGCCATGGCCGGCATGATTACTGGCGTATCAGCATCCCTTTCTATGGCCACCTCTGAATATCTTTCCCAGAAAACAGAAGGATCCAGCAGGGCATTAAAGTCTGCCCTTTACACCGGCAGCGCCTACATTATTACCGTTGCACTCCTCATCATACCGTATTTTCTGCTGGAAAACCACTTTGCTTCCCTGGGTATGGTTATCTTTACTGCAGTTCTCATTATATTCCTTTTCAACTATTACATATCTGTAGCCAGAGATTATTCCTTCAAGAGGAGATTTCTTGAGATGGCTTCCATCAGCCTGGGTGTTGCAGCCCTTTCCTTTGGTATTGGCTATCTTATAAGAATAGGGTTAGGTATAGATATGTGAACTACCACCACTTATAGAAGTGGATAGTGACTGCGCATAACCAGTTATCAAAGAACACTTATGCCCACATTATAACATAATATGAATATCTTGCTAATTAATCACCCATTTAAAGAAGCAGGCGAATTCTTGGCAATTAAGGTTAAAATGAAATATGGGGCTAGATTTTTTCATACTTGAAACCACGAATCAAAACTATTGGTGTCCCGGCATCTGCAGAGCCTGTAACCAGATCTGCTAAAGTGGCAATAATGCTGGTAACGCTCCGGGGGGTGGTGCCCAGGTTTTCTCCTGAATTCTTCCCTTTCTGTTCCTGGATTATTGATTCTATTTCTTCCCGGCTATGGCCTTTACTGTGCAGTGTGTCTACCTGTAGTTTAAGTTTGGTGCCGGTCCGGAGCATGGCCCGGTGCAAACCACTGCTCACACCTATAGCCGGGTGGGGATCAGCCAGTTCGTATATGCCGGTATCCGGATCCTTGTAAGCACCGTCGCCAAATATGATTACCTCCACACATTTTCCTGTTTCTTTATTTATCTTATCTTTTATTTCATTAGCAGTTGCATCAGCATCTTCCGGCAGGAGCTTCAATACTCCTCCTGCAAAATCGGAAACATTAGAACCGATAACACCCCAGGGCCCTGGCCCTATTTCTTGAATTGAAATTACCGGTACCATGCCACCAAAGGAAAGAAACAGTTCTCGCAACTGTTCCCTTTCATGGACTGCAGCAATGCATACACCATCAATATAGCCCAGATCATAAACTTTTAGTGGATTGTTGGTTAGTATAACTTCGCCCCGGGCGTTTCCTGAGGCTATCATGTCCATATACAGTTCCCGGTAATCGATGCCGGTTATGGGATGATGGAAGGTCCGATTCACCAACTCGTCAGTGAAAATGACATCCGGCTCCGAGTAGCTGGAGAGTTGAGAGGAGAAATCATGTTTTTCCAGTTCATTCTCTTTATTTTCCAGATAAGCACCGGCATCAACCAGGGATAGATAATGATGTTCCAGATTTACTCCTATAGCCAGGGCTTTTTGGGCCTCCGGAACATCTGCTTTAATTTCCAAAGCCTTATTGGCTGCTCGATCCAGATCGGCGAATGTTACCTCTACTACTGCCAGCTGGCCATCAGGTGTGCTCACTGTTAAATCAGCGATTCCTTTGCCAGTTATCTTGCGGATGCTCAGAACATTATAACCCAGTTCCTGCAGCTTCAGGGCAGCAATTATTTCTCTGATGAGAACATTCAGCTGAGGAGTGTTTCCTCGAGCCTCCCGCAGGCTTTGTAATGTTTTTTTCAGCCGCAGGCGGTTGGTAGCAAATTCCTCGCTGATGACCTGATTGCCTACCTCGTCAAAAGGGATTGACATCTGTACAATAACTTTACCACCTCTGGTTGCCAGAGCCAGAGCCTTTAAGACCAGGGAAAAGCGGTTTCTGCTGGCAATAGGACTGATAACTGCCAGAGTGCTATTGGGTTTGAGCTTCAATTTTTCCTGAATATCTCTGGCCAGGTCTTCACAGGTGAGATAGCGGTTTTGGGAACGAGCAACTACTGCTTCTGTAACGCAGATTATATCATCATCAAGGACCATATTCTTAACTGCATCATTTGTTATGGCAGCGATATCATCATTTGGAATTATCAAGCCGGTTTTCAAACCAACTGCTGCTACACCTGTATGGAGTGGCAGATTGAGATTATCCATTGATTTCACCCTTTCCAATGATTATTACTTGTTGGCCCCGGAATTATTGATGGGGGCGGGACAAATTTATTATACCAGAAAGGAATCTCTTAACCAAGTTTTTCTCATCAGGTTAATATTAGTGCAGGTATGGGAGAATACCAATAGAAATAAGAGCAGAAGGGGAGGTAAATATGAAACTTCAGGGAAAAAGAATTTTGGTGCTGGTTGAGGATGGGGTAGAAGATCTGGAATTCTGGTACCCATATCTCAGGTTGAAGGAAGAAGGAGCCCAGGTTATAGCTGCAGGGAGCGGAAGACAGGATAATTTTTTGAGCAAGAATGGGGTGTCAATTAAGGCAGAGGTAGCTGTTGAAGATGTAGATGCTGGTGAAATAGATGGTATTGTGGTGCCGGGTGGATGGGCTCCAGACAAGCTCAGGAGATTCCCTCCGGTTTTGCAACTGATAAAGGACGTTCACAGCCAGGGTAAATTAATTGCTTCAATATGCCATGGCCCCTGGGTATTAATCTCTGCTAAAATATTAGCAGGTTATGAACTCACCTGTGTGCCTGCCATCAAGGATGATGTTATTAATGCTGGAGCTCGTTATGTGGATCAGGAGGTAGTGGTGGATCGAAACATAATCAGTTCCCGAACTCCACCGGACCTGCCAGCCTTCATGCGAGCAATAGTTGTCAGCCTTGCGGGTAAAGATGTTTGAAATTTTGCTCAGTTATAATCAGTGAAAGAGAAGGGTTTTAATCCCAGGTGGCGAAGTTTTATCAGGTGATTCCCTTGAATATTTTCAAAGATGGGAAATAATATTCATAAAGGTTCTTTCCCTTAATTCACGTTTGGAGGGGTTTTAATGGAGGAAATTGCAAGGATAACACTCATCGGGCTACTGGCTGGAGTCATTGGCACGACTTCTGGAGGACTCATAACTATTGTGCTGAAAAGACCCAAAAGAGGCATGGTGAGCTTCTTTTTGGGATTTGCCGGTGGAATCATGCTGGCCATAGTCCTTACAGATCTGGTGCCTGAGGCCATGGAAGCTGGCGGGCTTTTCCCGGCTGTGTTTGGTTTGTTTCTAGGGACAGTTTTCCTCCTGTTTCTGGATCTGAGGCTACCTCATTTTCATCTTTTTGAAGGGGCAGATGAGGAAAAAAATTCGTTTATCCGGGCTGGCATACTCCTGGGCCTGGGTATAGCTTTACACAACCTGCCTGAGGGCATAGCTATTGGTGCCGGGTATGTGGCATCGCCAGCTTTGGGATTTGCCCTGGCTGTTACCATTGCACTGCATAATGTCCCAGAGGGAATTGCCATGGGATGTCCCCTCTGTGCTGGTGGGTTGAAAATAAGGCGTGTTTTGTTCTTTACTTTCCTGGCCGGTTTTCCCATGGGTGTGGGGGCTTTTATCGGGGCTTCTCTGGGCAATATTTCTCCATTGTTTCTTTCAATTGCCCTGGGTTTTGCCGGGGGAGCCATGCTTTACATTATTTTCAGTGAATTGATACCCGGAGCTCAGAAATTGGCGGTAGGCTATTCAGGAACATTCGGTACTGTTTTTGGAACCCTGGCAGGTATTGTTTTGCTCGCCTTCATCTAAAAGAGGTAGAGGGGAGGTCAGGTGTTGGATATAAGAACTGTAACTGATGCAGATAGAGAATTGATAGAAGCAGCCCGGAATATTATTGTTCAACGATATGAGCCAGGACAGCATTCAGTAGGTGCTGCCCTGAGGACACAATCCGGACGGATAATAACTGGAGTTCACCTGGAGGTGGATCTGGGACTAGCTGCTGTTTGTGCTGAAGCAGTGGCTCTGGGTAGGGCCATTACTGAAGGAGAAAAGAAATTTGAGACCATTGTGGCGGTGAGGCCACCCCGGGGATCAGATGCCACAGGAGAAGTGGAAATAGTGCCTCCCTGTGGCATGTGCCGGGAGCTTTTGAGTCAGTATGGAAAAAACCTGCAGGTGATAATCGATTATGAAGGTGAAGTGGTAAAATGCAGTATAGCTGATCTCCTGCCGGTCAGGTACAGGTTAGAATAATTTAGAAGTTTTCTTTGACAGCAGTTGATTTTTAATATATATTTATATGGTAAAAGTTAAATTGAAAGGCAGGTGGTTGGTATGAAAAGAAGAGAGCAGCAGATTAAATCAGGTCAGAAGAGTATAGAATTTTACCAGCCACCATACAGGCAATAAACCTATAAGGTTAGTTTTTTCTTGTCTAAGCGGTACTGGTATTACAGTGCCGCTTCAATTTTTTGTAAAACTATGGGGCCTGGCCCCTATTTTTTGATGAAGGAGTGTTTTTAAATTGCAGGGTATGGTTACAATGAAGAGCAAAGGCCTTTTTAAAGTAAAAGACCATGAAGGGGAATTTTTGTGCAGTTTAAGAGGTACTCTGCTTCGGGAGTATAATGAGAACCGTAACCTGGTAGCGGTGGGAGATGACGTTGATTTTCAGGCCACCTCAGCAAATAGAGGTGTAATTACTAGTATACATGAGCGGAAAACTGTTCTGGCCCGGCGAGGTGCAGGACCCCGGGGAAGATACCATCAGCAGGTGGTGGCAGCTAACATACAGCAGGCAGTTTTGGTTTTTGCAGTAAAAGAGCCACCTTATAAACTCAACAGCATTGAGCGTTACCTGGTGGCTGCCCGTTCACAGGATATTGAGCCCATTGTCTGTTTTAACAAGGTGGATCTGGGGAGGCGAGAGGAAGCTGAAAGAGATGGAGAAGTTATCAGAAAAAACGGTTCCCAGGTAATATATACCTCCATAATCACCGGGGAGGGAATGGAAATACTGCAGGGAATTTTAAAAGATCATCTTTCCCTTTTTGCTGGGTCTTCTGGAGTGGGGAAAACCTCTATCATCAATATGCTGGAGAAACAGGAAAGGGGAAGGACAAAAGAAGTTAGTAGAAGTAGCGGCAAAGGTAGGCATACCACTACTGCTCCCTCTATATATGAGTTGCCAGGAGGTGGACTGGTGGTTGATACACCTGGCATGCGAGAATTTGGAGTGTGGGATGGTGAGCAGGGTATAAAAAAGCAGTTCAAAGATATTGAAGACCTTGCCCGGTATTGCCATTTCAGTGACTGCACCCATACGCATGAGCCCCGGTGCCGGGTAAAAGCGGCTCTGGAAAATGGTGAGATTGATCCTCGGCAGCTGGAAAATTATCTGAAGCTCATTAAGGAACTATAGGGTGCAATTTTCGCCAGTGTTTCAACATAGAATAGACTGTATAAACAGGTGAAGAGGACAAATCTCAAGGAGAAAATGGCCAGTGATTAACAGGAGTGGCCATAAAAAGCGACAGGTCCGGGGTGTGAATAAAGCGGTTGGAGCTTTCTTGCATGGTAGAAAAGCTATTTTTACCCTGTCCTTTGACCTGCCCTGCTGGGACCATTTTGACATACTTCCACGGCTAAAGCTATGGGATTCTGGATTCAAACAGAAACAGCCTCTGTATAAGCAGGTCTTACGTCTCAGCCCAATGGAAGATGCCCCTTCCATAGTGGTGCATCATAACTTGATCCATTAGAGCCTGCAAGGAACGTGTACAGCAAAAAACATACCCGACGGAGATGTTACCCTGCCTGTCAGGTATGTCTATCTCTTCCCGGACTGAAAAACACAATCATAAGGCTCCTAGCGGATCACGCTTGATTGTCACTGTTTTTATCTTTTCCGGAAGCTCCCGGCTTTTACTGTATTTGTAGATCTTGTTGTTGATCCTTATTTTGTTGCCGTCTAAAAGCTTCCAGCCAGCTTGTTTGAGGGTGTAGCTTTTGTAGCCCTTGACTTTCTTGAAACCTGGTGGTGCTGTTTTAATCCCGTGTTTCAGGTTGGGATAAAAAAATTGGTA
>PUNT01000259.1 GCA_003551905.1 Halanaerobiales bacterium | reverse complement strand
AGGGACCAACTATGCCTCCACCAAGGAGATAATCTTTGAGATTCTTGGTTTTTTTGTGCCCCAGAATTCCTACTGCTATCACCAGCAGGGCATAAAACCCTACTGCAATATAATTCGCCATGATTAACAGTCCTTTCTAAAAAATTTTTTTAACCTTTTGCTGATAATTGAGTCAAAACTATTATCAGTTGTCTTGAATATGATGGGGTAAAAATAGCACAAAAAATTGTTGCCTGTCAAGAAAGAGCCAGTGGTGAGCCAATCATGAAAATCAGATAAGAACAGTTGAATATTGAAGTTTCACCTCTTGAAAATCCAGGTATTCTACCGATTAAGGATATATTTAACTGATTACAGGGTGGCTTTTGACTATGGCCCAATAGGCCAGGATAACAATGACTCAGGGACTTTAGATATTTTAGAAGAAATAGACAAACTATCTGCTTCAGGTACTACCCTTTTGTGGAAGTCAACTTATGTAGGTCTGGAAATGGCTATAGAGAACAATCACGATTATGTTTCCATGGGACTTCTGGTTTTTACTGATGGTGAGGACAATCAAAGTGGAAATACAGATGAATACTGGGTTGAAAAAATTAGTGAAAAGGCAAAAAATGAAGGGATACCAATTTTTACTGTTGGGCTTGATCAGGAAGGATGGGCCTATAATCCGGAACCGTTAGAAGAACTGGCAGAAAGAACAGGTGGAATGTTTTTTGATACTCCTGACAGTGAAGAACTGGAAAAGATATATGAAGAACTCTTTGAAGTAACGGAAAAACGTGCTGTAGAAGGATTTCTGTAGGGAGGATGAATGAGATGAACAAAAAATTGGTAATAGTAACTACATTTGTTATATGCCTTGTGTTGTCCTTCTTTTTCTTATCGGATAGTTCTTTGGCTCATAACTATTATATTGGGAGGATATATCTTCAAGAGTTATCTGGTGAACGGAGTTCCTGGACAGGGCTCTTATTCCGGTCGTTACCCCAAGAGTGGGGTTTAGGCTTCAACCTGGAATGGGTACTCCCTTCGAAGATGATTAGGGATGCCTTAGGGCCTGATATGCCCTTTGCAATAATGTATTCA
Organism: Halanaerobiales bacterium; assembly: GCA_003551905.1. Taxonomy (GTDB): domain Bacteria; phylum Bacillota; class Halanaerobiia; order B1SED10-174; family B1SED10-174; genus B1SED10-174. The sequence continues at coordinate 7,570 of PUNT01000259.1, read as the reverse complement.
CAGATTAACCCGGGAGCTTTATTTAGCTATGGCCATGATTTTAAGTGTTATGCTGGAATCAGCAGCATAATAACCCTGTCTGAAGGGCATCTTTATTTCTGGCTTGATCGGTTTTATACTCAGGCAGGAGTTCAGATTGACATCTTTCAGCCAATAAGCTTTTTCCTTCAGGCTAGAACAGTGGTTCCTATTGATAGAGAACTTGAATTCAGAATTTTAGAAAGAGGCAGTCTGGAACTGGGCTTTGCCTATGGCTTCTAGTATCTTTTCAACACTAGATTAAGAGATCCAAGGAGGAGTTTTTTGTGAAAAAGTCAGCATATGTTGTTGTTTTAATTCTTATGGTAGTTTTTATTTTGCCCCAGGATATTTCAGCAGAGACCAATATTTCAGCTGGGCTTCAATTTACCGGGCCATTTCGGGGAATTTCTGCAATCTATGATTTTTCAGAAAGTATGGCAGTTCAGGGAATAGTAAGCTTGCGAACCCTGGGAGTGAAAGGCATCTTCCGACCAGTTAAAGATACCTACTGGAATATTTATGCTTATGGAGCACTGGGAGTCCGGATTCATGATTATGGCTTTTCCATGAGAAACAGTCTTGGCGGAGGTTTTGAATTTGACTGGATGCTTTTTGGAATTGATCTGGAGGAAGTTTTTAACATAAAAGATCTTTCCTTGCGTCAGAATATAGAACTGGGTTGGGGAGTATGGGAAGGGAAAATCCATCCGGGAATAGGCTTAGGGGTGTTCTATAATTTCTAAATTTGCCGGGTAAAAAGATATAGAAATACAAAGAGGGGAGCCTTGCTCCTCTCTTTAGTATATACTGTTTTTTATTGCCTCCCAAATATCCGGTACCAATAACCACAGGAAAGAAAAAAGGGGATATCATAGGAAAAGCGAACTTTTACCTCAAGGAAAAGTTTTTTAAACAACCTTTTGAGGGTGAGTTATGTGAGTAATGAAGAAGTGCTGGAAGGTCAAATAGAACGTCTAACCTTTTTTAATGAGGAAAATGGTTTTACTGTGGCGAAAATTAATGTTTCTGGCCAGGAAGACCTGGTGACTGCTGTTGGAAAATTCATTAACCCCACACCTGGAGAACACGTAAAAATGTGGGGCAGCTGGGCTCAGCATCCTAAGTATGATAAACAGTTTAAGATTTCCTCTTATGAGACCCAGGTTCCTTCTACCGTTGAGGGTATTGAGAAATACCTGGCTTCTGGTGTCATAAGAGGTATGGGGCCGGTGATGGCTCAAAGAGTTGTGGACAGGTTTAAAGAAAAGACCTTGGAAGTTATGAATAATAATATAGATAGGCTTTTAGAGGTGGAGGGGATCGGAAAAAAGAGACTCAAGATGGTCAAAGGATCCTGGGATGAACACGCAGAGATACGTTCTCTCATGCTTTTTTTGCAATCCCATGATGTTAGCGCAGGATATGCCCCCAAAATATACAAGCAGTATGGCAGGCAAGCAGTGGATGTTCTTAAAGAGAATCCCTATGTCCTGGCTACAAACATTAAGGGTATTGGTTTTATTACCGCAGATAAAATTGCCAGCAAGCTGGGAGTCAGTAAGGATTCTATACTGAGAGTTCAGGCCGGTATCCTGTTTGCTCTCAATAGCTGTACCGAGGAAGGCCATGTATGTTATCCACTAAGAGATTTGTTGCAGCGCTGTGGAAAAATGCTGGAGGTTGAAGAGGGGATAATAGTTGAAGCTCTGGAAAAGCTGGTGAAAGAAAATAAAGTTGTCAGGGAAGAAGCTGGCAATGAAGATCCTCTTATCTATTTAAAAACCCATTATATAGCAGAAACTAAGATTGCTCAAAAAATAAAAGAGCTATTAAATTACCCTCCTTTGACCCATTCTGTAGATGTGGACAAAGCCCTCAGCTGGGTTCAGCAGGTTTTGACATTCTCTCTGGCCAGAAAACAGATCGAGGCTATTAAATGTGCCCTGGCAAGCAAAGCCATGGTTCTTACTGGCGGACCTGGAACTGGTAAAACCACCATCATTGAGGCTCTCCTCAAAGTATATTCCTCCCTAAAGATAAAAACCCTACTGGCCGCTCCTACTGGTAGAGCAGCCAAAAGGATAACAGAAGCAACAGGCCATGAAGCAAAGACTGTTCATAGACTTTTAGAGTATAGTGTAAATAGTGTAGGGTTTCAGAGGGATGAGACAAATCCCCTGTCCTGTCAGGTGCTTATTATAGATGAAGCGTCAATGGTGGATATATTCCTCATGCACAATATTTTAAAAGCCCTTCCCCCGGACGCCACCCTCATCCTGGTTGGTGATGTGAATCAGCTACCCCCTGTAGGTCCGGGAAATGTCCTTAAGGATATTATTAACAGTGGAAAACTGCCGGTTGTGGAGTTAAAAGAAATTTTTCGCCAGGCCCAGGAAAGCTTGATCATTCTTAATTCGCACCGGATTAACGAAGGTCTTTTTCCCATTTTGAAGAGCGGGAAAAAGGGATTACAGGATTTCTATTTTATTGAACAGACAGAGTCTGAGGTTGTTCTGGATATAGTTATCAAGCTGGTTAAGAATAGAATTCCAGAGCGTTTTGGTTTTGATCCTTTTACAGGAACTCAGGTTTTAACCCCTATGAATAGAGGGATAGTGGGGACTGGAAATCTTAACATAGAAATGCAGCAAGCACTTAATCCCGGAGACGAACAGATGGTAGCCCAGGGCAAGAATTTTAGAGTAGCTGACAAAGTAATGCAAATTCGCAATAACTATGATAAAGAGGTCTACAATGGAGATATTGGCAGAGTATTATGGGTTAACAGGGAAGAACAGGAGTTAAGTGTTTCCTTTAATAACAAGGAGATCAAATATAGCTTCACAGAGCTTGATGAACTGGTCCTGGCTTATGCTATATCAGTTCATAAATCTCAGGGGTCAGAATTCCCGGCAGTGGTGTTGCCACTTCTTACTCAGCATTATGTATTGTTGCAGAGAAATCTTCTTTACACTGCAGTCACCAGGGGCAAAAAGCTGGTAGTAATTGTAGGCGATAGAAAAGCTCTGGGCATTGCCATAAGGAATAATAAACCTGATGAACGTCACACCCTCCTGGAGAGGAGAATAACCCGGATAAAGTGGTAAAGAAGTATTTTTATTTTCCCAGCTTGCCCACAGAAGCGGATCACTTGCGAAAAGTGGCTATTTATGCTATCATGTATAAAGAGAATCAAAAACAATAAACATGGGGTGTTTTTTCTAATGAGTGGCATTGTTGCCGTTAGTGGTGAGTGTAAAGAAGAATGCTTTAATGCAATGTTAGAGAAGCTGGAACATCGAGGACAGAAAAAGAAAAAGGTTTATCTAGGCAAGAAAGGAGCCATAGGAGGAGTTAAGCTGGACTGGGAGAAAACTTGCGAGGATGGGCTTTTTGTCCTGGACGGACAACCTGTCCTGGAAGACCGGTATCTAAATGAAGAAGAATTATTTAGACTGTATCGCCAGGAAGGCCAATCAATAATTAAAGAGCTGGATGGTGATTTTTCAGTTTTAGGACAAGATGATGGTTTGTTTGCTGCCAGGGATGTTCTGGGCAGGAAACCCCTCTATTATACTCGTGAAAATAATTCTATTGCATTTGCTTCTGAGATAAAAGCTCTACAGGAGTATGGCCATACTATAAAGACTTTTCCTCCCGGGCACCTTTATTCAGCAGGGAATGGTTTCAAAAGGTTTGCTCCAACTCATAAGATTGAGGTGGAACTGCAGGATATCCCTATAGCAGATGCCTTGAAGGCTTCAAGAGAACTACTCTTTCTTGCTGTGGAGGAAATACTGTCTTCACCGGGAAAGAAAGGTATTTTCTTGAGTGGAGGGCTGGATAGTGCTATTATTGCTGCTATTGCTGCTAAATTTGACCCGAATATAAGTACTTTCTCTGTAGGGTTGAAGGGAAGTGCAGACCTCATCAATGCCCGACGGGCTGCAGAATTTTTGGGTGCAAACCATGAGGAATATGTATATACTCAGGAAGAAGTTCAAAAAATCCTGCCTCAGGTAATATATCATTTGGAATCATTCGATGTAGAACTGGTAAACAGCTCCCTGGCCAACTTCTTTGTTGCCCGGCAAGCTAGAGATGCTGGAGTAGAAATTGCTCTCTCCGGGGAAGGTGCAGATGAACTCTTTGGTGGTTACCACTTCTTAAAAGAGCACACCGATGATGGGGAACTGAATCAGCAATTGCTGGACCTGATGAGTTCCATGCATAACAGTGGTCTTCAGCGAGTAGATCGAATGGCAGCAGCCCACTCCCTGTACTGTTGCATGCCATTTTTACACCATAGTGTTATTGATTTCGCCTTAAAATTGCCTGTGGAATGGAAGATTTCTCCCCAAGGAGAGGAAAAATGGATTTTGAAGAAAGCTTTCCAAGGATATATCCCCCAGGAGATTATCACAAGGAGAAAAGAGCAGTTTGGTATTGGCACTGGCAATGAAGTTCTTATGGAAGAATTTGCAGACAAATTTATACGAGATGATGAATATGAGAAGGTAAGAAGTTATGGAGATATTGGTTTTAAGTCGAAGGTAGAATATCATTATTACAAGATCTTTAAGGAAATGTACCCCCATGCTTCTATAGTAGAAACAGTGAACCGCTGGTTGGTTGAATGAAGACTAGAAGGTGCCGGTTAATAGCCGGTGCTTTTTTTTTGCCTTGATCAGAGGCAAGAGTCTCAAATGAAGGAATAACCTTATTCATGATGGAATAATAGAAGTGAGATAAAAGAAGTAATTTACTTGGGTGGAATAAAATCTGGATAAGGGGGGAGTTCTCTTGAGGGGTATTCGGGATAACTGGTTAGCCTGTTTGCTCCTTTTTTCCTCTGCTTTGCTGGTCTTATTTTACAATTTGGGGGGAATTGTGGAGGTTGTGCCTGCTATGAACAACCCCCTGGATATGGAGTATGACACAATTGAAAATGGCCAGGTTTTTTTCCTGCGAGAGGCTATGTTTTATGAAAAACTGGAAGGAGACAAAGTCCAGTGTAATCTCTGTTTTCGCAATTGTATCATAGCACCTGATGAGAGAGGTTTTTGCCGCAACCGGGAAAATCAGGGTGGTATTCTTTACAATATGGTTTATGGGCGCCCTTCAGCTGTGCATGTGGATCCAGTGGAAAAAGAGCCCCTTTTCCACTTCCATCCCGGATCTAAAATCTACTGTATTGGAACGGCCGGATGCAATTTTCGTTGTAAATTCTGCCATAACTGGTCTCTTTCCCAGAGAACCATAGAGGAAATTGGGTATTTTAGAGAACTTGTCCCCCAAAATGTTATAGATGAAGTGTCGCGCATGGGTATCCCTGCAATATCCTTCACCTATAATGAGCCAACTTCCCTCTATGAATATATGTATGATGTGGCAAGATTGGCCAGCAAAAATGATATCAAAGTGGTTTTTCACTCCAATGGATCCTTAAGCCCGGAAGCTCTCACGACCCTTTTACCCTATGTTGATGCTGTGACTATTGATTTGAAGGGTTTTTGTCCTGATTATTACGAGAGAATAGCTGGAGCAGAACTGGAACCGGTACTGGAAACTCTCAAAATCATTGGAGAAACAGACGTTTGGCTGGAAATTGTAAATCTGATTGTACCGGGATTGAATGATGATCCGACTAAAATAAGGGCAATGTGTCAGTGGATTTATGAAGAACTGGGTCCCAATGTTCCTTTACATTTCACCAGGTTTTCACCTGCGTATCGCTTAACTGATCTCTCCATGACTCCCATCAGCACGCTGGAATTGGCTTATGGTATAGCAAAAACAGAGGGTATAAATTATGTAAACATAGGCAATTATCCCGGGCATGATAAGAATTCAACTTTCTGCCATGAATGCGGCCAGCGAGTAGTGGCCAGGCATCACTTTTCTGTGTTTGAGGTGAATGTTACTGAAGGCAGGTGCGATTTTTGTCAGACCAGATTGCCGGGAGTCTGGGAATGAGAGGGAATAAATTTAAGCTAGTTCTAGCAGTTACAGTTATCATGGGTATGGGGGGGATTGTTGGGCAGATACTTCTTCTAAGAGAATTTCTGGTTGCCTTCTATGGCAATGAACTGATAATAGGCATCATTATGGCAAACTGGCTTCTCCTGGAAGGTGCTGGCGCCTTTATTGCCGGCCGGGGGAAAGTTTCACCGGTGAAATTGTACCCAATTCTTTTGGCAGTCTATGCTCTCCTTTTGCCCCTGGCTATTTTCTTTTCCCGGGGGATAGGTACAGCATTTTTCCAGGTACTGCCGGGAGAAATAGTTGAAACAGGCCAGGTATTTATAGCAACGATCATACTGGCAGGCCCGGTTAGTATGGTGCATGGAGCTCTTTTTCCTGTTTCCTGTAAAGTTTTAGAGGTGGCAGATAGAAGAAGTAATATAATCGGCAGGGTCTACCTGTTTGAAACTCTGGGAACTCTTCTTGGTGGGTTTTTCTTCACCCTTCTGCTGGCCCAGCATTTCCATTCCCTTGAAATTGCACTGGCCATCCTTGTTCTTCACTTTATTGCCATTGCAGCTCTGGTGAAAATGTTTGCCCCCTTCCCTCAAAATGTCAGTTCTGGCGTTTCGGCAGTCATCCTAACGGTTACAGTGGTGATAATCCTTCTATTTTCTCCCATGAGTGAATTCCTGCATGTGAACTCTCTCTCCCGACAATGGCCTCAAGATGAAATTCTTCAATATCAGAACACACCATATGGCAATATAGTTCTCCTGCAAAGGGAAGGAGAGTATACATTTTTCTATGATGGCCGCCCGATTATTTCTGTGCCTGCTCCTGATAGAGCTCTCATAAATGACTTTGTTCATATAGTTGCAGCTTCCCACTCAAAGCCAGAAGATTTATTGCTTATAGGGAGCGGACTTGGTGGTCTCTTAGATGAATTTTTAAGACATCCCCTGAAAGAAGCTGTTTATATAGAACTTGATCCCATCTTGCCAGAAGTTGTGGAGAAATTCCCAACAGATATTACCAAAAGGGAACTGGAGGATCCAAGGGTTCACCTAAAGAGCACCGATGGTCGCCTGTACCTGAGCAGGACTGATAAAAAATTCGATTTGATTGTAATGGGTTTTATCAGTCCGGAAACTCTGCAGACCAACAGGTTATTTACTGTAGAGTTTTTCCAGATAGCCTCCAGCCGGTTGGCAGATGAGGGTATTATAGCTTTTTCTTTACCTGGTTCAGCAGTATACATGGGAGAGGAGCTAGTAGATCTTAATAAGAGTTTGTTCCTTTCTTTAGAAGAGGCAATGCTGCATGTGGAGGTAATACCCGGGGATATAAATATATTTCTTGCCAGTAATGAGCCTATAAAAGTTGATGCCAGTTTGTTTTCTTCCCGACTGGACGAATGGCAGATAGACAGAGGCTTTGTTTCCCAGGAATATCTGGAGTACCGGCTGGCCCCCTCCCGACTTCAGTGGGTAAAAGACCTTTTACTGGAAAGTTCAGCAACTGCTAATTATGATTTTAACCCGGCAGGTTTTTTTTCCTCAATGACTCACTGGGGACGAGCTTT
>PUNT01000028.1 GCA_003551905.1 Halanaerobiales bacterium | reverse complement strand
GTCAAACCTGAATTCATTGCCCAAATAACCGGGGCCAAACTGGAATATGACCAAGATACCCGAACTATAGCCTTTACAACCAAATAAAGAAAAAAATCAAGGTTAATATCACAAGCCCCGGCAGAACTGGCCGGGGCTTTGATTTTAATTATCCTAATCGGTGTCCTGCAGAACTATCTCTAGATAACAATTTTTTTGTATCTTCTGGAGGACATCTTATGAAGAATGAAGGTCAGGGATGCTGCAACAGCAAGTGATATGACTACAACAACCACATAAATTATTCCTGCAGAAAAATCTCTTTCCATAAGCCTTTCAACCATGAGGTAGTAGATATAGAGCAGCCCTGCCCCCAGAACCATGGCAAAAAGCACATTCATATTTTGCTTTATGGCCTGCTGTGGATTATCCCAGGTCAAATAAGGCCTCATGAGGTCAATTATAAGACTTAAAACAAGCATCTGCCCCGAAACTACCAGCCCCATGAGGGTTATGAAAACCAGATCCCAAAAACCCCAGGGTAAGAACAGAAAAGCACCAAGAATCAATAAAGGTACTGCCAGGAGGGTAAGCATAAAACCATAGAGGAGCTTACCCAGAAGCTGTTTAAAGGGATGCACCGGAATAACCTGGGATAACCGGAAAAGCCTGCCCTCCCGGGAAATAGAACTGGAAAGAGCTGGAACAAAGAGAGACATGAGAGCAATAAATCCTGCTCCTGCCAGGTTTATAAGGGTACGGTCAACTACTGCCAGCATAGCTCCCAGTTCACCAAATCCCATGGTAAAATAGGGTATACCCATGGCTAGCGGAGCAATTACCAGAATAGCAACACTGTTGAACATATAAATTGGCGTTCTGATCAATATTCTCATTTCCCTCTGAGCAATTGCTACAATGGGACTATGCCTGGTCATCAATTTTCTGGCAATTTTTTCTTTGTCCAGAACTCGCCCCTTCTCAACCTCCTGCCCACCTATCAAACCCCGGTAAAAAAGAACATCTGCAACCCACATCATGCACCATAGAGCCAGTACAGATATACCAGAGAAACCCAGGAAATTCAGGGCCTGGCCTGCTGAAAGTGGGTATATCATGGCTCTGGTAGCCCAGATAGTGGTGGGGAAAGCCCTGCCCACGTAATTTATGAGCCCCTCAGGATCCTGGAAAATCATCATCATCAATTCCATCTCTTCCCCAGGAGGCACCCTGGTCATGAGGAAATTAAATGCCATGATCATCAGGACCAGGATAAACATGCCCAGGAGCTGTAATAAATCTTTCTTGCGGCTCAGATTGGTGATAGACATTAAGACCATAACCAGAAGAGAAGCCAGGGCCAGAGGAATTAGTGGTACAAGTAAATATATCACTGGAACTAATAACCAGAATAGCAGGCCGGGTTCAGTACGCAAACCATACACTAGAAAAGCTGGTAGCAAAAAAGGCGCAATAGTAATGTATTCTGTGGCCAGTACCATGCCAAACTTGCCGGCCAGAACTTCCCCAGGTCTGAGAGGGAGGGGAATCAGGAAATCCAGATCCCGGGAAAAATAAAAGGTTGAGATAACATACGCTATGCCGAAGATAAAGACCAGAAAGCTGGCCAGCACCAGGCCCATGGTTATTACCACACCTTCCTGGCCGGTGCCAACGGCAAATTCATAGACTTCATCCACAATACGCAGATAGATGTAGAAAAGGGGAGCCAGGGCCAGAACTATCAGGGCGAATATGCCAGCAGATTTTAAAAAACGCACATCTCGCTTGCGGAAAAAGTAGGCAAATGTTGCCAGCCCAAAGGCATTTTTCAAATTCAATACCGTTACCTTCCAGACCATTTTTAGTCTCATGCTTCTGTCAACTCCAGGAATATTTTTTCCAGGCTTTCTCTGTTACGGGCCTGTTTCTGCAGTTCCTCCAGTGTTCCACAGGCGATAAGGCGACCCTGATGAATAATGCCTACCCGGTGGCAGAACTGTTCTGCTACTGCCAGGATATGGGTAGAAAAAAAGACTGTTCGATGTTCCTGGCAGTATTCCTGCAGCTTTTCCTTAAGGTCAAAGGAGCTTCTGGGATCCAGTCCCACCATGGGTTCATCCATGATTAGTACCGGTGGGTTATGCAGAAAAGATCCCGTCAACACAAGTTTCTGGCGCATACCATGGGAATAGGTTTGAACCAGGTCATTCACAGCATTGTCCAGTTTGAACATCTCCAATAATTCCATAGCCCGTTTTGCTCTTTCCGGGCCGGGTACTCCATGAACATCACCTAAAAAATTTAAGTACTCTATACCGGTTATTTTTTCATATACTTCCGGGTTCTCAGGAACAAACCCAATCTGTTTCTTGACCTCCAGGGGGTTTTTCTGTATATCAAAACCCCCAATCCGGGCAGTTCCTCCATCAGGCTGCAAAAGACCTACCATTATCTTTATAGTTGTTGTTTTGCCTGCTCCATTGGGGCCCAGGAAACCAAATATTTCCCCGGGCTTCACTGCAAGGTTCAGGGATTCCACTGCCTTAACTGCACCTCGATTGTAACTCTTGGAAATATTGACAAGCTCAATCATACATATTCACCCCCACAGTGTCAATTGTATTAATACAATAGACAATTTACCCCTATTATACCCCCCGGGAATAATTCTGTCAATATATTTCTATCTTTTTTCTCAGCAAGCGGTTGGAAAATAAAAAGGGAAACAGTTTCAGCCAAATAGCCGTTTCCCTCCAATTATAACTTATGGATAGTTTGCCAGGAGTTGTTCTTAGTTGCCTCCTCAAGTGTTATGTTATCTATAATATGCAATACCTGCTAGTCCACCTGCTGTTTAAGGTATAGTTCTCGGTACTCTTCTGACCTTTCCATCAATTCCTCATGTAGGCCGGAATCTACAATTTTCCCCTCACCCATAACAGCAATTCTATTCGCCAGGGTTAATGTAGCAAAGCGGTGAGCAATAATTATCACCGTTTTGCCCGGCAAAGTTTCCTGCAAGGCATTCTGCATTGTTTTTTCAGTAAAAGCATCTACGCTGGAGGTTGCCTCATCCAAAATCAAGAGCCTCTTTTCCCCCAGCATTGCCTGAGCTAAAGCCAGAAGCTGTTTCTGCCCACCTGAGAGCCTGATACCTTCTTCTCCAACATCAGTTTCATACCCCCGGGGTAGAGAGATGATAAATTGGTGAACACCTACCTTTTTAGCAGCATCTATTATCTGTTCTTTACTGGTTTCAGGGTTGCCATAGGCAATATTTTCAGCAATGCTGCGAGGGAACAGAAACACATCCTGGGGAATTACAGCCATTATGCGCCTGAGCTCCCTGAGTTCTAGTTGTCTAATATCAACACCATCCAGGAGGATACACCCAGCATCTACATCATAAAAGCGGGTAATTAAATTCACCAGGGTGGTCTTACCAGCCCCGGTAGCACCGACCAGCCCCAGAACTTCCCCGGGCTCTATATTCAGGTTCAGATCCTTTAAAACCGGTGTCTCATCATAGCCAAAAGTAACATTTCCCAGCTGCAATCTGACTGGACCTTCCCCTTTCAGGGAAACCGGATTCACCGGTTCTTGCACGGAAGGAGTTATCTTCAGGTAGTTGTTTATGCGATCAAGGGAAGCAGCAGCTGATTGAAATGTATTGTACACCTGGCTCAGATCCCGGAGTGGCATGAATAGTCGCCTGATATAACCAAGGAATGCCAGAAGTACACCTGGAGAAATATTGCCGGCAGCAACCTGCAAACCGCCAAACCAGAGAACAATAGCTGTTCCAAACGTGCCGGCAACAGTCATGCCAGGAAAGAAAAGCCCAAAAGCCATTACCGCCTTCATGCTTGCCCTGAACTGCTGCAGGTTAACCTGCTCAAATCTCTCAATACTGCCTCTCTCCCGGGCCAGGGATTGAACTGCTCTTATCCCCGATACATTTTCCTGCACATCTGCACTCATGGCAGCCATGCTGGCCTGAACCTCATGAAAAGCTTTTCGCATCCTATGCCCCAATAGTTTTATGATGGCATAGATGACCGGAAAAGCAGTAAAGGAAACCAGGGCCAGGGTAGGATGCAATATTACCATGATAATTATAATGCCTAGGAGTGTGACCATATCGCTGACAAAACTCACCAGCCCTCCCCGGACAAGTTCAGAAATGGCATTGACATCAGCAGTAATCCTGGACATGATGGAACCGGTCTGCCGAGAGGCAAAGAAATCCACAGATAATTTCTGTATATGGCTGAAGAGATCTCGACGCAGGTCCCTTATAGTCCCCTGCCCTACTGAAGCGGAGAGAAAAGTCTCCCAGTAGGAAGAAAACCAGGAAACACCTGCAGTACCTATCATGAGAATCACCACCAGCACAAGGCCCTCCATCCGGCCGGCAACTATATAGTCATCCACAGCAATTTTCAGGAGATAAGGAGTGAGCATAGCTGAACCTGCTACCCCCAGCATGGCTAAAAGTGATAAACCAAGGGTTTTAATGCGAGGCCTTAAGTAGTACCAGAGAAGGGAGATGCATTCCCGGTTCAGGTCCCTCAGCCTAATATCTTCTTGATCCTGTGTCCTGAAGCGATGGTAAAATCCGCCTCTCATTACGTACCAACCTCTTTTCTCTGAAAAGCGTCATATATGGTCCGGTAGGGGCCATGTTCCTCTACGAGCTTTTGGTGTTTTCCTTCCTGCACTATCCTACCATCCTGCATGACCACAATCCTGTCTGCCCGTTGCACCGTCCACAACCTGTGCGCCACAACCAGTACAGTCCGCCCGGCAAAGACCTGCTGCAGAGCTTCCAGCATGAGAGATTCAGTTTCTACGTCAATGCTGGCTGTTGGTTCGTCCAGCAGCAGCACTGCCGGGTCCTTCATCAAAATTCTTGCCAGGGCCAACCGCTGTCTCTGTCCGCCTGACAGGGTTATTCCCCTCTCCCCTACTGGAGTGTTGTAGCCCTGAGGCAAATTCACTATGAAGTCATGAAGTTGCACCTTTTTAGCTACCTCCTGTACCTCTTCATTGCTGGCCCGGGATACTCCATAAGCAATATTATCCCTGATTGTAGCATCAAAAATGAAGGTATCCTGCAGCATCATACCCACATGAGATCTAAGGTTCTTCAGTTTAATATCTCTTATATCATAGCCATCCAGGGTTATGCTTCCCTCCTGCAGTTCATAGAAACGGGGAATGAGATGCAGAAAAGTTGATTTGCCAGTACCTGTTGGTCCCACCAGGGCCACTACTTCCCCTGCATCTATGGTCATATTGATATCCTGGAGAACCGGGGTTTCATCATAAGCATAATTCAAGTTTTTTATCTCTATTCTTCCCTTTACCTGCTCCAGACTCACCGCCCCTGCTTTATCCTTTACCTCAGGAACAGTGTCCAGGACCTGGAAAACCCTCTCTGCCCCAGCTGCTGCGCCCATAACCAGCCCCATGAGCATACCACTCTGCCTGATAGGGCGAACCAGGAGAGCAATATAGCTGGTGAAACCCACCAGTATTCCCAGGGAAAGCTCTCCCCTGATAACACCCCGGCCGGCATACCAGACGATGAGGGCTGTGGCAATACCAATGAGGAAATTTATATAGGGCATCCAGAGGGCCCTCACCCTGGCAGCTTCCAGTGATGCCTGAAAGTAGCTGTAATTAGCCTGATCAAATTTCTCCTTTTCTATATTCTCTCCGGCCGATAGCTTTACCCGCCGGATACCAGCCAGGTTCTCCTGAAGAACATTGCTGATCTGACCCAGGTGCCGGCGAACATAGGCAAATAACGGCCGAACCTGAAAAGCGTACCGGGAAAAGGCATGGAACATTGGTATGAGGATCAAAAGATAGAGAAGAGCCAGCGAAAAATCCCATATGAGCAGTATAATTAGTATACCCGCGATGGTAGCCACATTGCCAATAAGATGCACCAGGCCAAAACCCAAAAATCGGTTGATGGTCCCGGTATCAGCAGTAACCCTGGACATTATATCACCTGTTCGAGCCTGATCATAAAATTCAAAAGAAAGGCGGTTAAGGTGCTGAAAGACCTCTCCCCGGAGCCGGTAGACGATGCGCTGCCCTACCCACTCCATAAGATAACGCTCAGAAAAGTTGATAGCACCCTGGAGAAAAGCCAAAAGAAGTATACCCAGTGCAGCCATCCATAGTAATTCCGTTTCACCAGCCAGAATCAAATCATCCACTGCATACCTTATAACCCAGGGAGGGAGAAGGCCCAGGAACGTGGAACAACCAATCAACAAAAGAGTTAAAAGAATCCATCCCCTGTGTCCCCGGGTATGGGATAAAAGACGCTTTATGATAGGCCAGATGGGCCCCTGAGGCTTACTCTTATCTTTTTTCCCTCCTGCAGATCTTTTCACAATTCCCGCCTCCTGTTTCCCCAAAAGTTGCTCCTCTAAAAATTTCTTTCTCCAATTAAAGAAAAATACCTGCCTGAGCAGGTATTTTATTTTAGTATCTGCTTAAATAGTTTTCCTGTCTCCCTGACCTCCCATTCTAGCTCTTTCTTAGTTTCAGCTTCATTGTGAGAACCCGGTCAGAAGAATAAATGCGGGCAGCTATGAGAACGAATATAACAAAGACTACTCCTTGATAAATGATGCCTGCCAGGACAAAGTTATAATTTTGCAGGAAGAGATTGGGCACAGCCATAAAAGGATGGGCAAAAGGTATAGCATATATGAGGTAGCGAATCACGGGAGTAAGGGTGGTCATATCCAGAAACAGGGCCAGAATATAGGGTATCATGATCAAGAAGGTCATTGGCGCTATTAAACCCTGGGCACTTTTCAGATCCTGGGCAAAAGAACCCAGTATGAGAGCAATAGCCAGGGCACAGAGTATGGCAAAGAATACTGAGAGACCCAGAAATACATAGCTGGATAAATGGAGAACCAATCCCAGTTCAACCATTGCTTCTCCCATTCCTGCCGTTATCTGCCCTCCCACCCCCTCCATGATACCTCCCATGTAATAACTAAAACCCACCATGTAAACCAGAGATACCAGGAGAGCTATAATTCCTGCTGCCACCATCTTGGAAGAAACCAGAGAACTCCGGCTTACAGGCGTTGTGAGAAGGGTCTCCAGTGTCTTATTCTCCTTTTCAGTGGCCACGGAAGCCACAATCATCTGGGCGGCAAATATGATGACAAAGAACAGTATAATGGGAATGAATATGGTCTGAGAGGTTATAAAACCCATGACCATGGATGGGTGTACCTGAGCCTGATTATCACCAATGATAACTATATCCCGGGGGTGAATAGGGTTTTTCAAGAGGCCTATGGAGACACCCGGAATCTCTCTGGTTATGAGCTGGGTGCTTACGAATTCATTTATTAATCCTACTGCCCCACTTATTGCTTCAACTCCAGCGCTGCCAGTCATAGCAAAACTGCGTAAAACGGTGTAAGTTTGAATTTCCTGGGGTTCATGGGCTGCAAGTCCGGAAGAAAAACCTTCCGGGATGACAATGAGGCCCCCCAGTTCCCTTTCCTTCACCTCCTCAATTACTCCCTGTACCGTGGGGCCGGCTAATTCCTGTACTTGAAACTGGTTGATACGCAAAAAATCTATTGCCTGTTGAGAAACCGGGCTATTATCCTGATCCAGCACTGCTATATCCTGGGCTTCCATGGCTCTTCTGGCTTCGCTACCAATTATGTTGCCTATGAGAATAAAGGCCAGAACGGCAATGAGCATGGGTACAATTACCTGCAGAGTTAAAAGCTCCTTTATTTCTTTTTTTACCAGAACAATGAATTTTCTCATCTTGCCACCTCCGCAAAGACCTCTTCCAGGTTGCTGGAACCATATTTCCCCTTGAGTTCTTCCGGTGTCCCCATATCATATATAATTCCCTGATGAATTATACCTACCCGGTCAGACAGATATTCGATCTCCAGCATATTATGGCTGGAAAGGAATACACTCATTCCCTCCCGGGCAAAACCTTTGATGAGATTTCTGACCTCCAGAGCATTGATTACGTCCAGGCCACTTGTGGGTTCGTCAAGGATTGCCAGTCGGGGCCTGGTCATGAGCGCCCGGGCCAGGAGCAGTTTGCGAACCATGCCCTTGCTGTAGGTCCCTATCTTATCATTTAGCCTGTCACCCAAACCGCAAATATCCCGGGCTCTCTGCAGGAAATCATCAAGTTCTCTTCTCTGGGTGGCAAATAGTTCTCCCATGAACCTGAGATATCCATTACCGGTAAGATTCTTATACGCACCTGCCTCCTCCGGCAGATAACTGATAATCTCCCGGACCCGGTCCGGCCTTTCCCGAACATTGTTCCCAAATACCTCCACCCGCCCCCCACTAGGAGTAAGGAGCGCTGCTACAATACGCAACGCAGTAGTTTTGCCAGCGCCATTGGGGCCAATAAGGGCAAAGATTTCATTGGGTTCCACGCTGAGACTGATTCCCTTTAGGGCCTCATTATTACCAAAAGATTTTTTCAGGTTCTCAATCAAGAGCGCCTGTTTCAATAACATCACCCCTTTCTTGTTTCTTTCCTTTCAGGTATTTCTTCCTGGAATATAAAAACTTCTTCTATACTGCTATTAAGTGCCCGGGCAATTCTATAAGCCAGTATGAGGGACGGATTATAGCGACAATTTTCAATAT
>PUNT01000133.1 GCA_003551905.1 Halanaerobiales bacterium | reverse complement strand
GGGAGCCCTTTCGGCCCAGTTTTCCGGCTGGACACTTAAGGATTTTGCTGATGACTTTGACATGGTACCTATAGGTTCAGGTCCGGCCCGGGCCATACCCCGGGATGATATTTGCCAGGCCGTTGATTATAAAGATGTGCATCATGAGGCCACTTTTGCCATTCAGGCTCCTAATTTACCCAATGAAAAACTGGCCAATCACGTGGCAGAAAAATGCAATATTGAACCACAAAACCTCTACATAATCGTAGCCAGTTCCGGCAGCCTGGTGGGAACAATTCAGGTTTGCTCCCGAAGTGTAGAGGCTTCCATGTGGGCTTTTGTCCGAAAAGGTTTTGATATAAATAGAGTTATCAGCGGAGCCGGCACCTGTCCCATACCGCCTCAAACCAGGGATGAATTAGTGGGAATGGACCGGGTGAATACCGCCCTCTTATACGGCACAACAGCCTGGTATGTGGTAGACTGGGAGGATGAAAAAATAGAGAAACATATGAAGGAGTTACCGTTTTCCACCACACCTATTTACGGTGAGCATTTCTTTGATCTATTCAAGGCTGGAGATTATGATTTCCACAAAGTGGATAAGGATATTCATACCATCGCCCGCTATATTATCACCAATGTTAATTCCGGGAAAACTTTTGCCGGGGGAGAGATCAGGGAAGATATGCTGCACAAGTCATTTTTCTAAAAAAAATAATAGCATTATAGAAATATGGCCTGACCTCTTATCTTTTCGGCCTACTGATAGTATTTTCCCTTTTTATGCACTTTATCTCAGAGGGCAGGCCATAATTTTAGTTGAGAAAAACCTGATAGGAGGAATTTATATGTCTCTAGATAATTTGCCGGTGAAGATAATTGGCATCAGTGGCAGTCCCCGTAAGGGATCCACCCAGTATTGTGTTCAGGAAGCCCTAAAAACAGCAGGAGAAATTGCCAAAGTCAGTACCGAGTTTATTGATCTCCGGGGCAAAACCATCAATTTCTGTATTCACTGTAACCGTTGTGTAAAAAATGGAGTTCAGTACTGTCCTGCTTTTGACGATGATATGAATGATTTTTATCCCATCATGATGGAAGGAGATGGCTTTATTGTAGGTTCACCGGTTTATCAGATGACAGTGAGCGGGCAGCTGCAAGCCTTCTTCAACCGGCTCCGTCCCATTGCCCCCCTGATTCAAAAAGGACACTGGGCCAGTAGAGTAGGGGGAGCAATTGCAGTAGGAGGTACCCGGCACGGAGGGCAGGAAACCACCCTGGAAACCATACTCAACTTCTTTTTTTGCACTGGCATGGTAGCTGTATCCGGCGGCATATATGCCTATAATGGGGGAGCCATCTGGTCCCAGGACAAAAAAGAGGAAGGTGCTAAAGAAGACCTGGTGGGCATGGAGACGGTCAGGGTAGTGGCCCGCCGGGTGGTTTTCACTGCCAAGATGATGAAATACGGTGCTGAATATCTGAGCACTTTTTACGACCCGGCCCGCTTCACCGGCACCGAGATAACCGAAAGTTTTGCAGAAAGACGCAAGCGTTTACAAGAAGATTCCAGGTGAAAACGAGGTGTAAAAATTGTTTAGTGTAAACCAAAAAGCCAGAAAAATTGTCCACTATATGATTGAGAATAAGGAACTGATGAATATTGAGGTCCATGAGCTTTCCAATGGGGCAACTGTCATTGATACAGGTTTAAATTGCCCCGGCAGCTGGGCTGCAGCCAGATTTCTTGTGGAAGCAACCCTGGGAGGTCTGGGACAGGTCCAGTACAGCACCATGGAGCTGGAAGGTCTGGAATTACCTCAGGTTGAAATATACGTTGATCAGCCGGCCATAGCCTGCTTGAGCTGCCAGCTATCAGGCTGGCCTTTGCCGGAAGCCAAAAACCAAGCTGGCATTGTGCCCTTGATTTCCGGTCCGGCCCGGGCTGTGGTCTGCAAGGATAGATTTGCCCAGGTGGTGGATTATCAGGACCATTCCCCGGAGGTAGTAGCTGCCATTCAGGACAATGTCCTGCCGGATGAAAAGCTTACCCAGCTCATTGCTACTGAGTGCAAGGTTGATCCAAGGGGTGTTTTCATTCTTCTGGCACCAACCGGCAGCCTTGTAGGCAGTATTAACGTGGTAGCCCGGACCCTGGAAACAGCAATCTGGCGTCTGCATACCCTGGGTCTTGATATCAAGAAAACTTATTCTGCCTGGGGAAAAGCTCCTCTGCCACCTGTAACTAAAGATGAGTACCAAGCCATGATCAGGACCAATGTTTACACCTATTACGGGGGAACAGCAGCTTTTTTCATAGAAGAAGATGATGAAAAGATAGAGCGCATCATAAAGGAAGTACCCCTTTCTCCCCGGACCACCAGAAACTATGGCCGCTCCTTTTCTGAGCTTCTAGATGAAGCCGGGGGAAATATCTTCAATGTGACTGATTTTGTCCATAATGTTACAAAAATTATCATGCACAACAGTAAGACCGGCAGCACTTTCCAGGAGGGGGAAATAGATCTGCAGATGCTGAAGAGCTGCCTTTAGCATCTTAATCCGGGCTAAGGAGGTGTAAACAGCAAGCCAGGGGTGTTTGCTGTTGAGAATGATTATTATTGGGGAATTGATAAATTCCAGCATATCAGACATTAATAGATTGATGCAGGAGAAGGATGAACACTGCATTCAGCAGATTGCCCTGGCCCAGGTAGAACGGGGTGTTAATTATCTGGATGTTAATGCAGGAACCTTCATCCATCAGGAGGAGGAATACCTGAAGTGGCTGGTACAGACCATACAGGCTGTTACCCAGGTGCCCCTGGCTCTTGATAGCCCCAGCCCGGCAGTTATAGAAAAGGCCTTAGAGGTTTATGAAGGTACTCCCATGATTAATTCCATTACGGCTGAGGAAGATAAATACCAGAAATTATTACCTCTGGTAAAAGGTTACCGAGCCAAAGTTATAGGTCTCTGTCTGAATGGAGCAGGGATGCCTGAAACTGCAAAAGAAAGGCTTACCATTGCTTACAAACTCATAAATGACCTGGATAAAGATGGCATACCCCTGGAAGATGTTTTTATAGATCCTCTACTGAAGCCCATAAGTGTTTCTGGTCAGTATGGTCTGCAGGTTCTGGATACAATCGGGGGTATTGCCGGCTGGAATTCGGGAGTTCACATAACCTGCGGTCTGGGCAATATCTCCTTTGGCATGCCCAGGCCAAATCTCTTAAATCAGGCTTTTTTGGCCATGGCTCTCTGCGCTGGAGCTGATACAGCTATAGTAAATCCTTTTGATGATTATCTAATGAGTATCATTAAAGCAGCCGAGGTGCTTTTGAGCCGGGATCCCTATGGCAGGGAGTTCATAAAGGCAGCCAGGGAGAAAAAGCTTGTTTGAGGTTTTGGGAAGCTGCAGGCTTATTTTAGCAGGAGGAATGTTCCATGAGTGCCCATGCTGCTGATGTTATTGTAGTTGGTGCCGGGATAATAGGTAGCATGACTGCCTATTATCTGAGTCATCAGAATAAGGTTCTGATAATAGAAAAAGCCACTCCCTGTTCTGGAGCTTCCGGTGCCTGTAACAGTGGCTTGAGCTACCTGGGAAAAGAAGGTGTGCAGCTGGAACGGGCTGTGCAAAGCCTCTTAATCTATAAAAATCTTCCTGATGAACTGCAGGCTGGCCTGGATTTGAATCAGGAGCGAAGGATGTTATTGCTGGCAGAGAATGAAGATGAACTAAAAGTTCTGGCTGACAGGGTAGACGCCTGCCGGAGTTCTGGTATGCCTGGAGAACTCTTAAGCCGGAAAAAAGTAGAGAAAGAATTCCCTAAACTGGCAGGATCTTTCTTGGGAGGAGCCCTAGCAGCAGGGGGATTACACGGGTATGTAAATCCCTTCAAAGTTGTGGCAGCTTGCCTGAGAAAAATTCAGGAGGCTGGTGGGAAACTGCTCAGGCATGAAAAGGTGAAGAGTATTCTTCTGGAAAAGGGACAGGTAGCAGGGGTGCAGACCGGAAAAAGGGTGGTTCGGGCACCTGTAGTGGTTATCTGCAGTGGACACGAAGCTGACAACCTGCTGGACCCTCTTAATCCAGTAGGTCTAAAACCGGTGCAGGGCACAATACTCATCACAGAAAGGACTCCCTTGGATCCCGGGGCTAAGATTTTTTCTGCTGCCTTTCTCCAGGCGCCAGAAAATTTTGCAATCAGCCTGGCTGTGGAAAAGACCAGCACCAATAATATTCTTATAGGCACTTCCCGGGAGATGGTTTCCAAACAGGGGCCGGCCAGGGCAACCATCCTGGAACTGGCCCATAAGGCCCATACAATACTGCCGGACCTGAAAAAGATAAATGTGCTCCGGGTCATTACTGGCATCAGGGCAGTAAGGTCTGGAGGGCCTTTTATAGGTCCTGTTCCTGGGTATACAGGGTTATATGCATCCCTTGGTCATGGAGGAGAAGGCATAACAATTGCTCCGCAGGCAGGCAGGGAGCTGGCGAAAATTATTGGAAGTGTAATATAACTTCACTTTTAAACAGAATTAAAATATGTGTAAATATTTTAAAGGATGGCAAAAAGTTTTGTAGAAAAACATATTAGGTTAAAGACTAGATGTATCCACTGTGGAAGAGCACCTAGTTGTTCCAGGTGAAGAAATAGAGATCAAACTGAATATGCTTTCCAGATGATAGGAGTCATCTCATTATATAGAACAGGGAATAGCTTTTCCACAGTGGAATATTTTAAGCGTGGGTCCTAGCAAGTTTTTCCTATGTTAATGCACAGATCTTCAGCTCGGATATATTTATTTTGTGTTTACATAACTCTATTGAGTAATATGGGAAAGGTAGAAGGAGGTGGGAAATATTAATAATTTTGCATATGTCAGGCCGGAAAATGTGGCTCAGGCCCTGGATTTCCTGGCAGAAAATGGTTCAGAAACCCGGATAATAGCCGGGGGTACTGATTTGCTGGTGGAAATGCGTCAGGGGACAGAAAATTTCAAATATTTACTGGATATAGGCAATCTTTCGGAGCTTCGTTTTTTCCATACCGGCCAAAACGGGGTGGAAATGGGGCCTCTTATGACCCATAGCTGGCTGGCAGAGAGTGAGGAAATACAGGATATAGCTCCATTCCTGGCTCAGGCCGCAGGTCATGTGGGTTCAGTTCAAATTCGCAACCGGGGAACTGTAGGGGGCAATATAGTTACTGCTTCTCCCTGTGCTGATACTGTGCCACCCCTTATCGCTCTTGATTGTAAGATTAAACTGCAGGGAGTTCAAGAAAGCAGGTGGGTTTCTTTAAAGGAGTTTTTCACAGCGCCCTATGAAACAGTGCTTGCTCCAGAGGAAATGTTAACAGCCATAGCTTTTCCCAGGCTGTCTGGCTATAGGTTTGGTTTTGTCAGGCTGGCCCGGCGGCAGGCCATGGCCAAGGCCCGAATGAGTATTGCTGTGGCTCTGGACTTGCAGGGGGGAACAGTAAAAGATGCCCGGATTGCTACCGGTTCTGTACTGCCTACACCTCAACGCATAGAGTCAGCGGAAAAACTCTTAACGAATGAGGTCCCCAATCCAGAACTATTAAAAGAAGCCAGTAAACAGGTGGCCCGGGAAATGATAGAATATTCTGGCCGGCGCTGGTCCACACCTTATAAAGAGCCTGTGGTGGCAACTCTCACAGAAAGAGCACTAAAGAAAGCCCTGGGGGTGAATTGACTTTGCAAGAAAAAGTGAGCTTTACTGTAAATGGGAAGGAATATGAAGTGGAGGTTTTGAGCAATGAACGCCTCCTGGATACCCTCCGGGATAATCTTGGACTTACCGGCACTAAAGAGGGTTGTAGTATAGGGGAATGTGGTGCCTGTACCGTTCTTCTCAATGGAGAGGCTGTTAACTCCTGTCTTGTATTTACAGTTCAGGTGCAGGGAGGTCATATCTTAACAGTGGAAGGCCTGAAAAAGGACGGTAAATTGAGTCCTCTGCAGGAGGCATTTGTTAAATACAATGCTGTTCAGTGTGGGTACTGCAGTCCGGGTATGCTCATGGCAGCTACAGCTATTCTGAAAAAAAATCCCCAACCCAGTCGGGAGGAGATTAAGGAAGGTATTGCTGGTGTTTTATGCCGTTGTACCGGTTATGAGCAGATAATTCAGGCTATAGAAGCGGTTGCTAAAAAAGGAGAGGGATAATCATGGCTTTGACTGCGTTTATCGATCTTACAGAAAAGAAGGTTACTCTGCAAAAAACTCCTGAGGAGATTGCAGAAAAATTTCTTAGCTGTAGGGGTTATGCTGCCAGACTTCTTTATGATCTGGTCCCACCGTCAGTGGAACCCCTATCACCTGACAACTACCTTATCTATTCCACAGGTCTGTTTACCGGCACTCAATGGCCTACTTCGGCCCGGTACATGGTCACCACCAAATCTCCTCTTACCGGAGCATATGGGTATGCCAATGCATCAGGCTTTTTTGGTCCAGAATTAAAAAAAGCCGGGTTTGATGCCCTGGTCATAACCGGCAAGGCAAGAGAGCCTGTGCTAATAAAAGCTGAAGATGGCCAGGTGGAAATTCTGGATGGTTCTCAGTACTGGGGTGCGAAGACCAGCGTTACAGAAACCGGCCTGAAAGAGAAGTTTCCTGGTTGTCGGGTATCCAGTATTGGACCAGCAGGAGAGAATCTGGTTCGCTTTGCCTCCATAATAAATGATTATGGACGAGCTGCTGCCCGCTGTGGAGTTGGAGCAGTTATGGGTTCTAAAAATTTAAAGGCTGTGGTAGCCCGGTCCACAGAAAAGAAGAAAGCAGATGCAAAATTTAAAGAAGTAGCCATCAAATATAATAAACATGTGGGACAGCATCCCAACATTCAAGGGCTCCGGCGCTGGGGAACTCCCATGCTCATGGACTCCAAGAATGTGGTAGGTGATCAGCCCACCAGAAATCACCTTCAGGCCCAGTTTGCCGGCAATAACAGGGTTAATGCCAAGGCACTGGATAAATATGTGGAGAGGAGCATGGCCTGTTATGCCTGTCCTATACGTTGTTCCAAGTATTCCAAAGTGAAAAGTGGCAAGTATGCTACTGAGATAGAGGGTCCTGAATATGAGACCCTTAATGCCCTGGGGCCCATGTGTGGCAATAGTGATCCGGAATCCATTATCTATGGAAACCGACTGTGCAATGACCTGGGGATGGATACCATATCCACAGGCGTGGTTATAGCCTTTGCCATGGAATGCTTTGAGAAGGGAATTCTTACGGATCCGGATTTAAGCCTGCAATGGGGAGACAGTCAATCCATACTGGGCCTCATTGAAAAAATAGCCAGCCGGCAGGGGCTGGGAAAGATCCTGGCAGAGGGAGTGCAGAGAGCTGCCCGGGTAATTGGTCAGGGAGCTGAGAATTATGCCCTGCACGTAAAGGGTATGGAGCTTCCCCGGCAGGAACCCCGGGTTGCCAAAGCATTCGGTCTGGGCCATGCAGTGTCTAACCGGGGTGCTGACCACCTTTATGCTCTGCCTACCATTGACCTGGCCGGTCTGGCTGATGTTGCCAGAAAGTTATTCCCTGATATTTACCCGGAAATAATGGAGGTCACTTCCGAAAAACATAAAGGACGGATGATTAAGTACACCGAAGCCTACAATGCCATAGCTGATGCCCTGGGGGTATGCAAGTTTTCCACCACGGAGATTTATTGTCTGTACCCGGAAGATCTGGCCCAGGGCCTACAGAAAATGGGTTTTGATCTGGATGGAGAAAAATTGCTGGAAATTGGTGAAAGAATAGTAAACCTGGAACGCATGTATAATGTCAGGCAGGGTTTGAACAGGAAGGATGACCAGTTGCCCCGGCGTTTTCTAGAAGAACCTTTGAATGTGTATGCTGTGGACACAGATTCGGAAGGAAATGTGGTATTCGGGGAGCCGGTGAAAGAAGGGTTGCTCATAAGACTGCCTGAAATGCTGGATGAGTATTATGAAGTTCGGGGCTGGCAGGTCAATGGCCTCCCCACACCGGAAAAATTAAGAGAACTGGGCCTTGAAGATCTGGTTAAGGATCTGCCCTTAGGACAGGAAGGGGGAGATAATAATTTTTAAATATATCCGCAAAGATATACCGAGAAAAGATGCTTTGAGTAAAGTTACCGGGCGAGCGCGCTTTGCTGATGATCTATCTTTTCACAGAATGTTATTCGCAAGTACTGTCTATAGCCAGCATCCCCATGCCCGGATCAAGAGGATTGATATCAGTAGAGCAATGGATATTCCTGAAGTCCTGGCTGTCATTACCCCTGATGATGTTCCAGGTAGCAATGATGTAATGCGTGGTTTTCTGGTTCTGGCCGGGGAAAAAGTGAAATATGTAGGGGATGGAGTAGCCCTGGTGGTTGCAGAATCTGAAACTGCAGCCCGAAAAGGCCGTGATGCTGTTGTGGTTGACTATGAGCCTTTGCCACCTGTTCTTTCCATTGATGATGCTCTAGAACCCGGGGCCTCCCCGGTGCATGAGGATAAAGAAGATAACATTATCAACAACAGCCGTTATCAGCTGAAAAAAGGTGACCTGGAGAGGGGATTTGCCAAAGCGGATTTTATCGTTGAAAGAACATATGAAACCCAGTTTGTAGCTCATGCCTATATAGAACCGGAAGTTGTCATTGCCGTTCCCGATTT
>PUNT01000275.1 GCA_003551905.1 Halanaerobiales bacterium | reverse complement strand
TAATTTTTTCACCAGCTGTTCTATCAGAGCTGTTGATACAGCCATCATAGCTACAAAATTGGATAAATCCTTCATGCCCCGGGCAAATTCTTTCATCGACCTGTGAAAGGGAGCCCTTATGAGCAGTAAACTGGCTTCAATCTCCTGTTTTCTATAAGGAAAAATTTTATTGAAACCATGATCAAAAGGTGTCTCAACAGCGCCATGATGGTAGATGATAGCCGGATCTTTTCTATTAACACCCTGGGCCAGTCGGAAAGCTGCATTGAGTTCACCCACCAGGGTATTAGCGGTTACTTCATAATCTCCTTCCTCTTCTCCATTGGGAATAACCAGATCCACAGCTTCCAGGTGTTCAATGAAGGGCTGTGATTCAATACTATCCCGAAAATACTTGGGAATAAATAGGGAACCAATACCAATTGCTACTGAATCTATAAAACCATGAATACTCATTAACCATCCTCCCTTATAAAAAAATTCATTCAATTCTTAACCTACTCTTTCTCTAAATCGTTATTTTCTATCTTCTTTTGTACCCTCTTCAGCAGTTGAGGGTGGTATCTTTTTACCTGATCCAGCACTTTTTCACCCAGCTGCTGGCTCCAAACTGCAGCTTTTGCAACCAGATCACTATCATCCTCTGGAATACCATCAATTCTATCCGGATAATACTTTATTAACAGTTCACCGCTTCTCTGCAGCTGCTGTATATAATATTCTACGTCCATAATCTTTACCTCTCCTGCAGGAATTACCGCTTTACTGCTGACCACCTCTTCTTCCCAGGTTGTACTGTTTTTTCTAAAAGTTGCACCTGGCAAAATGTAGATAGAGCCAGCTTTTCCCTTATACCTGTGCTCAAAAGCCCCCGGGAAGCGTTCACACACATAGGGCAAGCCAGTTCTAAAATCTCGTCCTATCTGGCAGGTAAAATCACCACCAGTGCCGGATATAAAAAGTGCTGCCATTACCGGGTCTATTGTTGCGTAAACCCAGTCCCTCTTGTGGGTGCTCATACTGGGCTTTATTATCCTGAGGTTCTGTTTTTGTGAGCTGTGATAAACCAGGTTGAGCATAGTTTGACCTCCATCTACAATATATGAGAACCTCCTCTTTTGTTCCGGGGCTGCTTCAACCAGAATCTGATACCCTTGCCGGCCAGTGGTTCATCACTATAGCGAGGGATTATATGCATATGGGCATGGAATATTTCCTGCCCACCGACTCTCCCCACATTCCATCCCACATTATAGCCTTGAGGGGCAAACTTTTCATCAATATAGTCCTTGGCCCGGAACAATAGCTCCTGACTGTATTCCCACTCCTTCTGTGTCATGTGGAACACAGTTTCCCTGTGTTCCCGGGGAACTATCACACCAGAACCAGGCAGCACGTCCTGATTTTTTTGCTGCAAAAATAAGCAGAACTCATTGGCAAGGATAATTTCCTCCTCTGGCGGCTCACAAAAACAACATTTTTCCATTGCAACCTCCTATTTGCTCTATCATAGATGTCTGGAAAACAGCTAGTATGTGCAATAATTTTCTTTGATCATGAATTATCTATTTCGTCCTTGATCCCTATTTCCCTCTAAAAACACCTATAACTAAAGAAAAAGAGACACTGGAGTTTAGTAACTACCTCTCAGATCAATCCCTGTTTTCTATTGGCCATTGTATTTATTTTTCCAATGTCATCCTTGGCTGATTATGCAAGCCGATTCCCTTTTCCTTACCCCCCTGGGACTCCATCTCACCCTTAAATTTTCCCATCAAGAAACTTATCTATCTTCTGTTGCAGGTGCTGAATTGTTTTATCCGCTTCCTCATAAGCTTTCCGACGTTCTTCAATCTCTTGAGCTTTTTTCTGCAGCAGTTCTCTACCCTCCAGGAGAAGTGAACCGGGAGAAGCACCTTTACTTATAACCTCATCAATTCTTCGGTCCAGCGCAAGCAGTTTCTTTGTTTCCTGTAGAGTAAAACCAGCTTTCTTCAAAAAATCAATGAGGCGAACCTGATATATCTCCTGTGCACCATATCTACGCTGATTATTCTGCCGGGAAGGACATAGCAAACCAATCTCTTCATAATACCTCAGTGTATCCACCGATAAACCTGTTTTACTGGAAAATTCCCCTATGCGCATATAAGAATACTCCTCTCGTGAACTGAATAATCAAAAACCCCTAACACCCCGCATCTGGATTCTTGGCTCTATTAGCATAGCACAGGCTTATTAGCGTTGTAAATCAGTTTTCTAGGTTAATTAGAAAAAGCAGAAAAAAATTAAGACCTGGAGGATATTATCCTTCAGGCCGTTTGAATTCAAAATGACTTACCAGAACCACCAATGGGCTGTACTGGTTCTCACAATCAGCTGACCAGCCCCATGAAACCATTGTCCTCTTTTCAGCCCTCTTACCGGCCAGGCCTCAATGACCACACCTCCCATGGCTGAGGAAGAATGAACAATTTCCATCTCATTCACACTGAGCCATCTGATAAACATTCCACCATGAGTAACCCGGGAGGTACTGGAAGTTATGAATATTATATCCCCTGGCTGTATTTCCCCCAGGGACAGGCGCTTCACATTATAGCGCCAGAGAGAATCCATGTTAGCATCAGGAACCAGATATCTGTCATACTGGAACATAAGGCCAGGAATGGTATTCCTGTAGGCCCAAACTATAAGCCCAGAACAATCAAAACTGTTAGGTCCCCGGCTTCCCCACTGATAAGGCCGCCCCAGCTGGGTTAGAGCTAAATTGAGAGCTTCCTGAGCATGAGAGGAAGGATCCTTTTCTCCATTATTCCGGTCTTCATCAGGATCGCCATTTTCTATACCTCCTGGATCACCGTTTTCAATGTCATCAAAATCAGGAAAAAAAATCCCGCACCCGGAGGTTGCAATTGCTACTATAAGTAATATTATTAGAAAATATTTAGTTCTGGAAATCTGAACCACCTCCATATTTGGACTCTTACCCATATAATTACCCTTTATAGGGCACAATCCCCTTTTTCCAATATTTAGCTTTTATATACTTCTGTTATATTGGATATTCTATATTTTAGTAAATATTCCAAATAAAAAGGAGGCTCATACGAGCTTCCTTTAAATCATATAACAAATGAAGCTGGATATTCCCAGAGCATCTCCCTTCAAGCTGTAGAACCTAAATTCCAGTATTTTCTGTCCTCTTCTTAAATTTTTGTTACTCCATCAATTATTGATAAAAAAGCCCTCTGTTTTTATCCCCAGATTACTTTTATGTCTTCTCAGTTTTCCAGCCGGGAAGAGGCTTCCAGAAGCTTCTTCCAGGCATGCATGGCCAGCGTTACCCCGATAACCCCATAAGCCACAAAAACCCGGAAATACTCCCCAACTTGGGCATCACCAAAAAGCTGCCGTCCTGCTGAAGGTGACACGATAAATAGCGTATGAAAAAGGAATACTCCCAGAAGAGCCTGCCCTATAGTAGCCCTGGTCACAGTAGCGCCACCAATGAGCAAAGCTGCAACAGAATAAAGACCAATCTGCTCATGACTTCCATAGGTACTGAAGGCTCCCATGTTTTGAAGAAATATTATGTGCCCCCAGGAAGCCATGACCATTGACATCATTATGGCTATAATTCGCACCCTATCCACCTGTATACCTGCAACTGCCGCTACATGCCGGTCCTGCCCCACACTGCGCATGTCCTGTCCCAGTTTGGTTTGGGAAAAGAAGTAGATAAAGAAACATAAACCAGCAATAACTATCCAGGTTAAAAGAGGCACTCGAATCAAATTTACCTGAGAGCCCACAATCATTTCATTGATACTGAAGACCAAAACTGCTGCCAGGGCAGCTATCCCTGCAATGAGCTTTAGACGAGATAAAACCATCTTCTTTGAGAAATATAAGAATATAAGCAACCCCGTCCCTGCAACTCCAAAAAAACTCAAAACCCAGGGGAGAGTCGGTCGCAAAAGAGTGGGCATTCCCAAGGTTAATCCGGGCCAATCCAGCCCGTACTTCAATCCAAAGCTAAGATCAACTGTAGTCCGGACTCCTACACCACTGCTCATAATGAGCACCCGGTTATCCATGGGAATAACACCACCTATGAGCTGCAGGAAAATGAGTTCATAAACCCCCTGGGCAAAAAATGCCAGGATGAGACCAGCAATCATCTCCTGTCCCTTGGCTTTGTTGAACAATTTCCCGGTCAAATAACCAAGAAAGATGGATAAGGGCGTAACCAGTATCATACACAGCAGTATGCCTGGTAAACCGGTTATCCCCCAGTGGGTCACAAAAATTAGCAAGGCCTGTCCAGCCATGGCACCCAGGACAATGGAAAAATTAAGGCCCATGCCGGCCATAACCGGTATGATCAGAGAAAGAACCAGAAATGAATTCCTGGATACCCGGGTAACAATGTCCATGAGAAACAAAAAAGGACTCATGCCTGCGATCAAAAACCCCAGTAAA
This sequence comes from Halanaerobiales bacterium, assembly GCA_003551905.1. Classification (GTDB taxonomy): domain Bacteria; phylum Bacillota; class Halanaerobiia; order B1SED10-174; family B1SED10-174; genus B1SED10-174. Next base: position 4,213 of record PUNT01000275.1, on the reverse strand, counting down.
CCAAGAATCAGAAACATAATGGTAACCATATTGTTGGTTAAAAACCCTTTTATTTTCTTCTTCACCCTTACCCCTTCTTGTGATTGGGAAACAATAGTTTTATCCGCCACCCTCAATCACCCCCCGCCTGTGTCAGGGCATACAGGATTACGCCATTCTGAATAATCTTTCTGCTTATCTCTCCCATACTAGACCAGTCCGATGTAAAAGCATTGGCCACCGGTATGGCCACAACCTGTATCCCCAGGAAAAGGGCCGTGCCTATTATCACATGGGTTATTGTTGCCTTTCTTACTGACGCTCCACCAATGAGAATAGCTGCCACAGCAACAAAAGGCATGAACATTGGCCCTTCATAAAGCTGTAGGAAACCATAGCTCTGAGCATAAACCAGTATCCCTATAGCCCCCAGAACTGTGGAAATAGTGGTCCCAATTATCCTGCTCCGGTTAACATTTATACCAGCTGCCTCAGAAAACCTGGGGTTATCACCTGCTGCATACATTGCCACTCCTGTCCGGCTACGTAAAAATATCCACATGAGTAAACAACACAGGGCAAAAAATATGAAAAGCCCCGTAGGCACCACTATATCACCAATATTGAATGACAAAAAGTTATTCAAAACTCTGGTTACCCCCCGGTTGGCCAGGGATATCTGCACCCTCACTCCCCGACCAATGGGCCAGGCCATTTCCGGGCTGGCATACGGGAGAAAAAGCCAGGCAATCTTCATTATGGAAACTATGGAAAACCCCACGTAGGTAGCAATCATCATCTCCGAACCCTTAACCCGGTTTAATAGCCAGCCATAGGAAACACCAGTGAGAAGGGCAAAAGGCAGTGATATTAAAATAGCAATAAAAAACAAAACTCCACCACTGAATTCTGTAACATGGCTTATCCGGAAAGCCATTTCCAGGGCTGTAAGACCACCAACCAGTCCGCATACAATACCAAGAGATACTCCAAAATTTGGACCAATCCCAGAAACAATGGCCGGAAGCATGGCCAAAACCAAAACCCCCCACATACCTATGCGAACCAGGGAAGAGGTAAGAAGTTCGGATATATTAAGTCTGAGAACTACAGCCATGACACAGAGAAAGACAAAAAAACCGAGAATAATCACTCTGGCCAGGCCAAAACTGGAGAAAGAATCGGTTATGAACTTTTTCATGATCAGGCTCCTTTCCTGCTTTTCTGGCCAGACATCAAAAGGCCAAAATCCACATCTGAATCATCTGGTTTCAGGATACCTGCTATCTTACCACCAGTGACAATTGCTATTCGGTCTGTTATACTCCGCAGCTCACCAAGTTCACTGGAGGTCATGATGATGGTCATGCCCATTTCCTCGTTGAGCTGAACCAGTGTCTCAAGCACCAACCGCTTGGCCCCTACATCAATACCCCGGGTAGGTTCAGAAACAAACAATATCCCCGGATTCATTGTTAAAGCCCGGGCAATGCAAACTTTTTGCTGATTCCCACCACTAAGGTGTTTTACAACCTGGGCTGGACCTGTACAGCGTATATCCAGTTCCTTGATCATCTTCAGGGCATGCTCACGGATGCTCCTGCTGTTCAGGAGAGAAAAGGGACCAAATTTTAGGATAAATCTATTCTGATTCTGTATTGCATTGATAACAATATTCATCTCCAGAGAAGAATCCATTAAGAGACCAACACCCCGCCGGTCTTCAGATACATAGGCCAGCTTCTTGCTCATGGAGACTCTGGGGTTGTTCAATTTAAGCAACTCTCCGCCAATTAGAACCTTACCTTTACTGGGATAAAGCCCCATGACACCATTGGCAATACCAACTTTCCCCTGGCCAGCCAACCCACCAATCCCTAAAATCTCACCCTGGAAAACCTCCAGATCCACGCCCTTTACTTCTTCACCAGGCATGTGAACAATCAGGTTTTCAATCTGCAAAAGGGATTCCTTCTTTTTCACCTGCTTCTTCTGCCGGGTCATCTTTTCCACCTTGCGGCCTACCATTAATTCTGCAAGTTCATAAACATCTGTTGCTTTTCTCCCTTTGGTTGCTACATGCTGACCATCCCGGAGAACAGTAATATTGTGGCAAATCTCCACTACCTCATCCAGGCGGTGGGTAATGAAAAGAATAGCAATGCCTTGCTGAGCAATGCTTTTCATGGCCTCCAGAAGGCTGGAGGCCTCAGATTCTGCCAGCACTGCTGTGGGCTCATCAAAGACTATTAGCTTCAAATTGCTCTTATCTATTTCCCGGGCTATTTCCGTGAATTGCATATAGCCAACTGGCAGACCTGCTACAGTCACATATTCTTCTATGCTGATACTCAATTTATCCAGGGCTCTTCGAGCCTGGGCATTCATGCTGGAAAAATCCAGGGATTTAATATTCTGCCCAAATAATCGACTGAAAACATTGGGTTTTAGCTCTTCCCGGTTGAGCTTAATATTCTCTGTTATGGTATAGCTAGGCAACAGCATAAATTCCTGATGAACCATGCCTATTCCCAGTTCCATGGCTTCCAGAGGAGAAAAAATTTCAACATTCTGTCCATCAATTAAGATTTCCCCATCATATCCACCGGTGGAGTGAATAACGCTCATACCAAATAGAATATTCATTAACGTTGATTTGCCTGCTCCATTCTCACCAACAATTCCATGAATTTCCCCGGGCTTGACACCCAGATTTATGTCTTTTAAGACCTGAGTTCCGAAATAGGTTTTTCCTATGCCCTTCATCTCCAAGAGGTTTTTTTCTGACATAGATTCCCTCCTCATGCAGGATTAAAAAAGCAAGGTTGCCAAATTCAGCAACCTTGCTTTTCAAATTTGGCAGGCTTATTAAAATACGATGTGATCGGAAAGATACAGATAATAGTTGTCAGTACCAGGGTACTCTGAAAGCACAATCTGTCCCTCAGCAATTTTTTCCATTATAGCTATTAACCTGGCTTTGTCATTACGGTCATCAATTGTTCCTTCAATCCATTCTTTGGCATAATAGGTTCCTGCCTGTATATACATCATATTTACTGGTATGGGCCAGGAGGCAACCCGGCCAGAAGCCCCCTTCTCTTTAATCTTCTGCTCGATTGCTTCAATAATCCAGGTCACATTCCCCTTTTTGTCCTCAGGAACCTCAATACCCAGAGCTGCAGGTAAGGCGTGATAAGGACTGGGACAGCACTGGACAAGGAAAATTCCGCCATGGTCCACAGCAGAGGCTATCATGGGCTCCATCATGGCACAGTTGGTTCCGAATACTGCTGTATTGGGACCATACTGGGCAATCTTCCGGGGAACATCTTCACTGATATACATCTGAGTTCCAGCAACACCAGCATCACTGGTAGGATCAGGCGCATCTTCGTCAATAAAGAGAATCCCCAGTTCTTCTGCCCGTTCTTTCATCAGGCGCCGGCGTTCTGCCAGCATTTCAATGGACATATGCCGGGGGAAGGAGTAATGGACAATTACTTCTGCTCCCATCTCATAAGCATGTTCTGCGATCTGATAACCCCGTCCTAAGTCATCTGTATTGAGAATAATATCACCCTTGGTAGCAATTATATCCGGATCCTCCTGGGGCGCACCCAGTATAAAAAGCATATCAGGGCGAATTTCCTTGACCTTGTCTACTGCAGCAACTGCACCAGGAACAGCCTGCACCATTATTATAGCTTTGGTAGCAGGATCTTCAGCCATCTCCAGCATGTTGCTGATGGTTGTTTCCTGTTCCTGCATGAACCGGTCAGGATAGGTGGCAATAATTATCCTTTCTGGTCCAAACTCTGCCAGCATCTGTTCTGCCATGCGGAATTCTTCCTCGTTCTGAGTAACTGTACCAGTTAAAATTCCTATTTTCCAGTCATCATCATCAGTTGTAGTTCTATCACAGGCAGCCATCGATAAAACCAGCATCAGAACAAGAACAAAAAGCATCAATTTCTTTACCATATTCATCCTCCTCTTATAGTATATAATAGAGAAACTTGATTTTTAAATTATTCGCTTTGCTCTATAATAATTCCTTCTTCTTTTATAACTTTAATATTTTATTATTTTTTATCATTTAATAGGCAGTATTCTGTATTGCTTTGTTATTTTTTGCCAGTATTGGCAGCAATATTGCTTTTTGTTAGTTCCTGTTAATACCGCCTCTTACTCCCTCTTACTCAGGGAGTTCTCATGACCGGCAAGCCCTTCT
>PUNT01000104.1 GCA_003551905.1 Halanaerobiales bacterium | reverse complement strand
TGGAGGGCACATAGCGCACCAGCACCATGATCACCGCTATACCTACAGCAGCAGGGATAATTATGTAAAGGTAGGTAATGGGAAATATGAGGAGGTAATAGTACCAGGAAGCACCCCAGGCCAGGCCCAGGCCGATGAGGGGGGCAAACCCGAATATGACCATCTGGGAAATATTGCTGGCAGAGAAAAAGGTAACGCAGAAAAAGCGGAAGATAAATACAGTGGCAGAACTGATTGGCGTTGAAATGAGAAAGCCCAGGTCCGGCGTCCGGAGAAATTTTTCCCTGCTCTCCACCACCGTAGAGAAAAATATCACCAGGAAAACCCAGATGAAAACCAGGTACAGCAAAGATTCCAGAACTTCCTGCTGCAATGTCCCCGGTATCATATCTAAAAAATCGGAAATCCATCGGGAAAAGGCAGATGAAACCCCCAGAACTATTAAGCCCAGAAATACAACTGTGATCACTGTAGATGCAACCTGCTTTACAGTCCGGAAGTAGGTATTGCGTAGAATCCGGAGCTCTTTCTGCAAGAGCAGAGCTACCGGCATCACTCCCCTCATTCTCTTCCCTCCTCTGTGAGCTCTCTGATAATCTCCCGGGTATCCTCATCATGCCCTTCAGTCAGGGAAAGGAATATATCCTCCAGGGAGGAGCTTCCCTTGACCCCGGCCAGAAGTTCCTCCATGGTTCCCAGGGCCAGGAGTTCACCCTGATGAATTATAGCAATCCGGTCACATAGATTCTCCGCAATCTCCATGACATGGGTGGACATGAATACCGTCCGCCCCTGCTCTTTTATGCTCCTGAAAATATCTTTCACCAGTCGAGCACTACGGGGATCCAGATTGGCAGTCGGTTCATCCACTAAAAGTAGATCCGGCCTGTGAATGAGAGCAGCTATCAGGGCAGTCTTCTGTCGCATCCCCCGGGAATAACCCTGAATGAGCTCATCAATACTATCCTCCATCTTAAAGGAAGAAAAAAAGTCTTCTATTCTTCGTTCCCGGTTTTCAGAATTTACCTGGTAAAGCCGGGCCACAAACTGCACGTATTCCCGGCCGGTGAGCTTCTCGTACAGAAAAGGATTATCCGGCACATAGCCCAGGTAGGATTTAGCCCGTGCTGGTTCCTGCCCCAGTTCATAGCCTTTGATCCACACCCGACCCCCGGTAGGACGCAGAAGACCGGTGCATACCTTAATGGTAGTTGTTTTTCCTGCTCCGTTAGGACCCAGAAAGCCAAACACTTCCCCCTGCCTGACCTCCAGATTCAGGTTTTTCACTGCCTCTACCCGGCCATAGTTCTTGCTCAGATTTTCCAGCTTAAGGATCATCTCTTCTCCCAAAAATAACACCTCCTGTTTTTCTAACATATTGTAATTTATCCTACACTATTGCAAACACATCCCTATTCACTATTCCCTATTCTTTCTCCAGGAAAAGGTCCGCTTTCAGGTTCCGGGCCATCCTTAGAGAAAGGAGTAGAGAGGGATAGCATTTCTCCCCCTCCAGGTATTTGCTGGTATTTCTGGCCACTTTCACCTTTGGCGTCAGCTCCTCCTGGGTAATATTTGATACGGTTCCCGAAAAAGACCATCCCCAACCCCCCTACCGTTTGTAAAGAGCCGGGAAAAAATATAGCTCAAGAACTGGAGCGTAAATACAAGGCCAGACAGGAGGGGCCGTAAGAAACCCAAAAAGTTAAAAAACCGAGAAGGCCCAGGGAACAGAAAAACAGGAGAACCAGGCACTGCCTCTTCCCTACCTTGTGTTATGTGTATATAACATTATGTTATAAATATATCACACACATTGCTGGCTGTAAAGGTCGTTTTTATTCGTCTGCCTGCCGGTAGTGCTGAAACCAGGACAGCAGGCGCTGCTGGAGATCATGTTCGTGAAGGGGCCGCTTCAGGCCATGGAACTCTTCCGGATAGCGGACCATTACCACTTCTTTGCCCAGGCGTCTCAAAGCCACAAAGAATTCCTCTGTCTGGGCGGGATGGCAGCGCAAGTCATTTTCACCATGAACCAGCATTAGCGGAGTTTTTACATTTTCTACATAATTAAGGGGAGACTGGCGCAAAAGCTCCTCTGCATCCTGCCAGGGCTGTCCACCATACTCCCACTCATCTGCCAGGGTTATGTCCGAAGTTCCATAGCCACTGAGCATATTGGTGATACTGGCACCTGCACATATGGCCCGGAAACGGTTTGTTTGCGTGGCAATCCAGCAAGCCATGTAGCCACCATATGACCAGCCGAAAGCAAACATACTGTCCTCCTTGATAAAACCCTTCTCACTGAGGGCGTCAACTCCAGACATAATATCCCTATAATCCAGCTGCCCCCAGTTTCCGTCAATACAAGAGGCAAATTCCTGCCCATAGGTTTCACTGCCCCGGGGATTGGTATATAAAACAACATAACCTCTGCTGGCAAAGAGCTGGGCTTTGAACATAAAACTGGGACCATAAGCTCCATGGGGGCCACCGTGAATAAGGAGGAGCATGGGATATTCTTCATCTGCCCGGAAGCCAGGTGGGTAGATAACCCAGGCCTCAATCTCCTGTTCATCATCACTCCTGTAGGTAAAAGACTGCCATTCCCCCAGGGAAAGTTCATCCTGTAAATCTTTGTTAAAATGGGTAAGTGTCTCTATATTACTTCCCCGTAATCTATAGAACTCAGGCATTTGGGCCGGTCCGGAAACACCACACAGGAGGTTTTCATCTCTAATTTTTATGCTACTCACAGAGCAATCTCTGCTCAGAAAAACCTTCTCAAGCCGCCCCTGCCGGTCACACTTATATATACTTCCAGCTCCCTGATCACCCAGGATAAAGTATAGCTCATCTCCCGCCCAGCAGGCTCCATATGCAGGTCGATCAAGCTTACCTGTCACATTTACCGCCTCTTTTTCATTTCTGGGAACTATCTCATCTCCCTCTGCCAAACTGCTGATAATGCTGCCAGCTTCCAGAAGCCAGAGATGAAAGGTTGTGGAGTGACCGCAGCCATTATCATGACCAACAAAAGCAATATAATCACCACAGGGAGACCACAGAGGCTTCATAATGGGACCAGGTCCTTCATAGATGAGATAACTCTCATTTGTTTCCAGGTTAAGCAGGTACAGGTCATCCTGATTCTCCAGGTCTGCTTCTTCTGTCTGTCGGGATACCATGATCAGGTGCTGCCCATCAGGTGAAACAGCTGGATCTCTATAGTCAAAATCAGCACCGGTCAGCTGACAGGAGGCAGGTTCTAGTTTTTCATTTACCGGATCAGAAGGCACCATCCGCCTCAGTACCTGACTGCGAACATCACCCAGATAACCTTTTCCGTCAGCCCGGTATTTAAATCTGGTTATTACTTTTGTTTCATTTAACTGGGCCTTTTCTTCCTTGCCTGGCTCCTTGCCTTCCTCCTCATGAATTTTTTTCGCCAGATTCTGCAAGCGTTTACCATCATAATCAGGGGCGCCGGGATATGGTTTCCATTCCTTTTCTTTGCAGAAAAGCTGGCTGGTGAATATTATCCCCTTTCCATCAGGTACCCATTCTATACCTTCTACAACCTCTTCTGTAAGAAGATGCCATGGTTCTCCTCCCTCCAGAGGCAAAATCCATATCTGATCTTTACCGCTCCGGGAGGAGATAAAAGCAATCCGGGTTCCATCAGGAGAAAATAAAGGTGCTGAATCTTTACCAGTATGGGTCAATTTCTTTGTCTCCCCGGTTTTAAGGCTGGTCAGGTATAAATTTCGCAAGACTTTATCTTCTTTCTGGTCAGCTTCTCCCACAACATATACCACACTTTCTTCATCCGGGGACAGATCCATTTGACTCAAATGCTTGATCCTGTAAATATCCTCCGGGTTTAGAGATCTCTTCTGCAAAAATATCTGCTCCTTTCCCAAATTATTTTCTATGGAAATATTTATAGGATTTACTGTCAATTCCTCTATTTTTTTGCCCCTAAAGAAAAACCGCCACTCCAGGTTGTAAGTGACGGTGAAAAATAAAAAATCATTTCTCGGCCTTGTACAGGGTTTTTATTCCCTCTTTTCTGGCCTTTCCCCTATGGAAAACTCCACATATAAAGCCAAAAATTGTAGCAACAAAAGCACTGTACCAGGCCGGACCGGCCAGGGACTTAATATGGGCTAGATAATTGTTTGTCTCCAGCAAGCGTTCTGCAACACTAAAAGCAAGCTTTTGCACCTGAGGCACCCAGTTAAAAAGGCTGTACCCAACCAGGGCGCCAGCAGCAGGAATGAGCAGTAAGAATAATACAGCATACAGTATTCTAAGGGCCATGAGAACACCTCCCCTCCCCCTGTAAAATCAGACTCTACCTTAGTATCTTAGCTCCCTTAAAATACTTGTATGAGGAAAAGGAAACAGATATGCCAGAACCAATTGTAAAGCTGCTGTAGCAAAAAACAAAAACTATTGCTTAACCCTGTTGCAGAGTTTGTTTTCATGATATCATATAAAAAATGGGCCTTATCTAAACCGGGAGGTGTTATTTTTGAGATGGGTCAGGGAATTCTATAAAAAGCAAGCCCACTGGGCTCCAGAAATCTATGAAGACCCAGGGAGAATTCATAAACGACAGGTTCAAGCTTTATCCCAACTGGGTGCAGAACCACCTGAAACAATACTGGAACTGGGGGCGGGAGGAGGACAGTTTGCTGCTTCTGCTGCTGCAGCTGGCTATAATGTGGTTACCATAGAACTGATTTTTGAGCTTGCCCAGCATATTGAGAAAATTGCCCTGGAAACCGGGCCGGGTAGAATTGAAGTCCTATCAGCTGATTTCTATAAAGTTGAGCTAGACAGGCAATTTGCTGCCATCTGTTACTGGGATGGTTTTGGAATCGGTTCTGACCATGATCAGAAGAACCTCCTGAAACGCATACACTCCTGGCTGGAACCGGAAGGTTTTGCTCTCCTGGATATCTATACTCCCTGGTACTGGGCCAGTGTAGCAGGCAGGAAAATGTCCTTGGGCTCCATTTCTCGAACTAATGATTTTGATTTCAAAGGATGCCGCATGCTGGACAGCTGGCAAAGAGGGACAGAAAAAATAACTCAATCCCTGCGCTGCTATTCCCCTGCAGACCTGAAACTGCTCCTTCAAAACACTGGCTTACAGATTGATTACCTGGAACCGGGGGGAGCTTATGACCATACAAAAAAAGAATACAAAGAAAAAGTCCCATTAGCAGAAGCAATGACCTATATGGTTAAGCTAAAACCTGCTTGACGGAGGTGAAAATATTGCAAACAATAGACTGGGGAAAGGGCTGGAATATTAGTAAATTGTGTTTTGGCACCCTGCCCATGGGCCCACTGCAGAAAAATCTTTCACCTGAAGATGGAGGGAGACTGATCCGGGATGCTCTGGAAAAGGGAGTAACTTTCCTGGACACTGCCCAGGTCTATAAAACCTATCCCCACATACGCACAGGCCTGGAAGACTGGCCAGGACAGGTATACATTGCCAGCAAATCCACAGCCAAAACGTACCAGGAGATGAAAGATGCTGTACAGGAAGCCAGAAGCCAATTAAATATGGATTGTATTCATATCTTCCACCTTCATGCAGCAAGAGTAACTCCTGAAGTCTTCACAGAGCGGGCAGGTGCCCTGGAATACCTCAAGGAGGCCAGGGCTAAAAACCACATAGGCCGCATTGGTATTGCTACTCACTCAGTTAGCGTGGTGGGAGCTGCTGCTGACAATCAGGATATTGAAGTCATCTTCCCTCTCATCAACAAAGAAGGGATAGGCATACTCAACGGCAATAGAGGGGACATGGAAAAAGCCATAAAAAAGGCACAGAAAAAGGGGAAATTGATCTATGCCATGAAAGTCTTTGCCGGTGGCAATTTACTCAATTCTCGGCAGGAGGCTCTGGATTATGTAATGAAAAAAGCCGGTGTTGATGTTGTTGCCCTGGGTATGGTAAGCAAGGATGAACTCTTGGTTAACCTGGCCCTCCTTAAGGGCGAATGCGATGAAGAAATTTTAAAGAAAGCCCCGGTAAAAGACAAGAAGCTGGTCATACAAAACTTCTGCAATGCATGCCAGACCTGCCTTTCCCAGTGCCCTAACAATGCCCTCTACATAGAGGATGAACAGTGCCATGTAAGGGAAGAGGACTGTATTCTCTGTGGCTACTGCGGACCTGCATGTCCCCAGTTCGCCATCAGGATGATCTAAACTGTAGAAATAATTGATTGAATAAAAAAAGCCCGGGGCCGGTTCCCGGGCATTTTTCTAATTCTCTGGATCCAGGGGGTAGAAGAAGAGGTTAAACTGAAATGGCTTGGTTTCTTCAGTAGCCACTTTTTTGGAACGATCTGATAGTTCCCTTACCATTTCGCTAATTCGCTTCCTTGCCCATGTTACATCCTCTTCAGTAAAATTATAGTGATTAAAAGTAATCCTCCCTCGATCAACATAATCATCATCAAGGCGAACAACCGCCTGGGCCAGTTCTGCCAGACGGTCCAGAAGCAGTTCCCTGACAGACTCTATACCATCCTTATCCCGAAACACTTCCGGGCTCACAGTAAAGTATTTAGCAGCCGGCAGGTAATATGTTCTATCTTCCTGCTGTACCTCATCAAGGAGCCCTACGCTAACCAGACCATGCAAATACTCTTCCATTGTAGATTCGGCATAATCCATCAACCGGGTGAAATCAGCCAGACAGCAAGGACCCTTTTCTTCCAGAATTCTGAATATACGCCTGTGAACGGGGTTGCCCATGGCCTGCAGCTGTTCCATGCTCTCAATCTTTAGATCTTCCAGACGGGGTTCCAGTTTTTCTTTTCCCATATCAAAACCTCCTTCTCTTTCTCTCTTTAAACAAGCTTCTCCCTGCGTTCCTCTTCAGCATTAGTAATATTGTAGTAACAATCATTAAAACAATGGATAACACCTGCATAGCTGTAAAAAAACCTAAGAAAGCATCACCTACCCTGAAAAAATCATTTGTAAATCTGTACAATCCATATAAGCCTGCCAAAAGGAGAAATATCTGCCCATGGTACATTTTATGTCTCTTCATGTATAAAAGAAAAATGAATACTGCCAGGAGAAAAAATGTTGCATAGAGTTGAGTAGGATGGCGGGAAACATTGCCCAGATCAGGGTATACAATTCCCCAGGGTATACCAGTCACTTTCCCATAACAGCAGCCATTGAGAAAACAACCTACCCTGGCAATAGCATAACCCAGGGCTGCATAAGGTGCCACACAATCCAGGAGTTTTAAGAAACGTATGCGGCGATAATAGCAGTATCCCAGTGCACCTGCTGTGGCCAGAAGAAATCCTACCGGAAAAGTAAGACCACCCTTCCAGAAAGCAAACACTTGCCAGAAAGGCTGCACTGCATAATAGGTCCAGTTCTCCATAACAAAAGCAATTCTTGCTCCCACAATTACCAGCACTATAAGCAGTGCGAAAAGCTCATATAAATGCCTTTCCTCTATCTTCCTTTTGATCCCTTCCCGGATTGACAGAAATATTGCCAAACTCAGGGCCAGAAACAGCATTATCCCATAAGAATAAACCTCTACAGTCCCCATTTCCAAAAGTACAGGCCGCATCCCTCTGCACCCTTTCCTCTGGCAGGCTCTGCGGAGAAGCCTCTTTCCTGCTAAAAAACCATTTTTCCTCAAGGGAACTTTCTTCTGTTTTCTTTTCCCAAAATACCAAAAACCACTACCAATATATACTACATCCAAAGGAAGAATAGTCATAAGACACTTGTTATTCCAAAAAATTTCCCCTGTTACCGAAAAAGCCTTCACCCCAACAATTCTCCTGATTAAATGTAATTCTTCATCCTGAAGAAATATCCTTCAAGGTTGCCCTGTACCAGATGGAGCAGCAAAGGATAAAAATACTAGTTATTACAAAATTTCTACGTTGCTACCATGTTAAAGCAGGAATATTAACCATCCTGGCGAATATATACTTCAATGAAGCATAAGCAAATTTGGGTTATTTCCCAAAAAAGGAGACAGCTGATTGCATCATATGAAATGAAGAAAGGAGGATTTGATGATGATAGGCAAAAATAGACAAAGCTTATTTCTGGTACTGGCTACAATTCTGGTACTGACACTAACAGTTCTTCCCTCCACTGCAGAAGCATCTCCTTACACCCGAGTAACAGTTGATGAAAAAGCAGTAGAATATGATGTCCCCATAGTAGAAAAAGATGAACAGGTCTATGTACCCCTCCGGCATACTCTGGAGACTTTTGGGTTCAGGGTTGAATGGTATGGAGACTGGCAGACAATTAACATGGTTAAGGATAAAACAAGGGTCGTTGTTCGTATAGACAGCTCTAAAGCATGGTTAATAAGCAGACATGCCACATTGGAATTCTCCCCCTACATCTTTGACAACCGGACCATGGTCAAACCTGAATTCATTGCCCAAATAACCGGGGCCAAACTGGAATATGACCAGGATACCCGAACTATAGCCTTTACAACCAAATAAAGAGAAAAAAATCAAGGTTAATATCACAAGCCCCGGCAGAAATGGTCGGGGCTTTGATTTTAATTATCCTAATCGTGTTCCTGCAGAACTATCTCTAGATAACAATTTTGTTGTATCTTCTGGAGGACATCTTATGAAGAATGAAGGTCAGGGTTGCAGCAACAGCAAGTGATATGACTGCAACAACCACATAAATTA
>PUNT01000183.1 GCA_003551905.1 Halanaerobiales bacterium | reverse complement strand
TATGAGAAGATTAATGATGTTTTGATCTGGGCCCGGGAAAATAATGTTTTGGTTACCTTCCATGCTGAGGAAGAAGAAGTAGTGTTAAGGGCCCAGGAGCGTTTAAAAGATGAAAAAAAGACAGGACCGGAGTGGCATGGGGAGAGCAGGCCGGTGGAATCAGAGGTAGAAGCTATTGAAAGGCTCATGGAGATTGGGTACAAGGTTGATGTGCCCATCTATATTGCCCATGTTTCTTCTGCTAGAGCTGCTGAAAAAATTCAAAGAGCTCAGAAGAGGGGACAGAAAGTGATAGCTGAAACCTGCCCCCATTACCTGTTCTTGAACAGCAGTCTGTACCAGGAAAGTGAGAACCCTCAGCTATATATCATGTGTCCTCCTCTTCGGGAGAAAGAGGAACAGGCAGATATGTGGCAGTTCTTAAAAAATGGCCTATTTTCAGTCATTGCCAGCGATCACTGCACCTTTTCCCGGCAACAAAAGCTAAGATCCAGGACGTATTATGATACCTTACCGGGCATTCCCGGGGTGGAAACCCTTTTACCCCTCATGTATTCAGCAGTAGCACAAGGAATAATCAGTTTGGAAGATCTGGTGAGATTGCAGGCCACCAATCCAGCCCGCATTCATGGTCTTTACCCTGAAAAAGGAGTTGTCAGGGAGGGGAGTCATGGAGATCTGGTGATATTCAATCCCAAGCATCGGGTAAAACTCACAAAAGATGTTCTCCATTCCCGGGCTGGCTACACTCCATTTGATTTAGAGGTTCCGGGTTATCCGGAAATCACCATCAGACAGGGCCGTATTGTCTGCCAGGATGGTTCTTTTTATGGCCAAAAAGGAGAGGGGAGGTTCCTACCCCGAGAGCAATCGCAAAGTTTTTCTGGAGGAGAGAAGTGATTTGAAGGAAATTAAAACTAACCACCATTCACAACGCCTGGGGCAGGATCCTGTATTTCCACTCCTGGTCCGCCTGGCTATTCCCGGCATTGTGGCCATGAGTGTTCAGTCCCTTTATGAGATTGTGGATAGTATTTTTGTGGGGAGACTGGGCAGTGATGCTCTTTCGGCCCTGACCCTGACTATACCGGTTAATATCTTTTTGCTCAGCATTGCTATAGGAACCGGTATTGGAACCAGTTCGCTCATATCCCGTCTTCTGGGGCGAGGGGACCGAGAAAGTGCAGTCAGGGTAGCAGAACATGTTATAGTTATCAGCTTAGTATATGGTTTGATAATGGCCCTTGTGGGTATTTTTGCTACCCCTTATATTCTGCGTTTTTTCACCAGTGATTATGAGCTGATTGAACTGGGGTCCCAATATATCAGGATTATTTTGATCGGTTCGGTGGCTATCTTTTTACCCATGATAGGTAATAACGTTCTGCGAGGGCAGGGTAATACTGTTTTTCCCATGGTAACAACTCTGGCAGGTTGTATACTGAACATTTTGTTCGATCCCCTTTTTATTTTTGGCCTGGGGTTTTTTCCCCGGCTGGAGGTGGCTGGGGCTGCAGTAGCTACGGTTTTGGCCCGCTTTTGCAGCGGTTTAGTCATACTCTGGTTTCTTTTCAGCAAGAAAAATGAAATAAGGCCCAGTTTTAAGGATTTTAGGATAGATTTTACCATTCTTCGTGAGCTCTACCGGGTGGGCTTGCCGGCTATAGTAATGCAGTCCCTATTCAGTGTTATGATGGGCGGATTGAATCTGATCCTGGGCACTTTTTCCAATGCCGCCATTGCTGTGGGAGGTATTTTTTTCCGCTTGCAATCCTTTGTTGTCTTTCCAATAATTGGCTTGAACCACGGTTTTATGCCTATTGTTGGCTATAATTATGGTAACAAGACCCCGGAAAGAGTTAAAAGAACTCTTAAAATAGCCTTTTCCCTGTCTTTCATTTACTGTACCCTGGGAATGCTGGTATTCTTGTTCTTCCCCGCTCAACTCATTTTGCTATTCAATGACGATCCCAAGCTGCTGGATATTGGTATTACTGCTCTGCGTAATGTGAGCCTTGCTTTTCCTATCATCGGCCCGGCCATTATAGCTGAGTCCACTTTCCAGGCCCTGGGTTATGGTCTGCCCAGCCTAATTCTTTCCATGCTCCGGCAGTGTGTTATCCTGGTTCCCCTGTTCTTCATACTGGGACATTTTTTGGGCCTGGATATTCTGTGGTTTGCCTGGCCCATATCAGAGGTGGTTAATATCATACTTGCTTTCATCTGGCTCAGGGCCATATTGAGAAGGGTTTTTGCCAGAATGGAACAGGAAGGGGGATGATTGTGCAGAAAAAAGTAGCACTGACATTTGATGGTTCACCCAACCCGCCAGGTACTCTGAACATACTGGCGACCCTGGAAAAAGAGAAGGTGCCCGGTACTTTCTTTATGGAGGGACACCGAATTGAAAAGGATGTAAAGACAGCCCGGCAGGTTAAGGATGGAGGACATGAAATTGGCAATCACAGTTATTCCCATCCTTTGTTTGACGAGATAGCTCTCCAGGAGGTTAAGGAAGAAGTTCTTAAGACCCACCGCTTATTAAAAGAAAAGGTAGGGGTTGAGACCAGGTATATGCGTCCGCCGGCTGGCAAGCTCACCAGAAGAGTGGAGAATCTGCTCCTGGAGATGGGTTTTGCAATAGTCCTCTGGAACTGTACAGGTTTGCGGGATTGGGAGGGACCCTCAGCAGAAGAGGTGGCAGAAAGGGCACTGAGACTGATCCCCCGGGACCCTTTGATACTGGTTTTCCATGACCGGGTACCCTGGGTTCCTGAGGTCTTAAGTATTATTGTTCCAGAACTCAGGGAAAAAGGTTACCAGTTTGAGTATATTTCTGGGCTGGGTCAGAATGGGATTATCAGCTAGAATATACTGGAGGAGGGATGAACTTTGTTAGGAGCAGTTTATTACGGTCCTAAGGATATAAGGATTGAGGATATGCCAGACCCTGTTGTGGGTGATGAAGATATTGTAGTTAAGGTGGAGATGGCAGGAGTTTGCGGTACTGATGTTAAAACTTATTTGCGAGGCCATCCTATGTTTAAGCCCCCCTGTGTGCTGGGCCATGAATTTGTAGGTGAAGTGGTAACAGCTGGTCCCAGGGTACAGGAGATAAGTGAGGGTTCTCGGGTTGTGGTGGCCCCTTATGTGCCCTGCGGTAGCTGTTATTTTTGCCATAGAGATGAGATGGAATTGTGTCAGAATAAAGATGGTCTGGGTGGTGTTTTTGCCCAGTATGTCCGGGTGCCCAAAAATCTCATGGAAAAAGGTCTAATAGAAATTCCCCATAAGGTTAAGAGTGAGGATGCTGTCCTGGCTGAACCCCTGGCCTGCTGTTTGAATGCCCTGGAGGATTGTGACCTGAGACCAGGTGATATAGCCCTGATAATGGGTGGTGGGCCCATGGGCCAGTTGCTTTTGCAGTCAGCACTTCTCTGTGGCGTAAGTAAGGTGATTGTAAGTGAACCGCAGAAAGAACGTCGAGAACTGGCTGGAGAACTGGGAGCCATTACTGTGGATCCGGAATCCCAGGATCTGGGCCAGTTTATAAAAGAAGAAACCAGGGGAACAGGGGCGGCCACTGTTCTGATAGCCCTGGGAATACCAGAACTCATACCTTCTGCCCTCCATTATGCCTGTCCCGGAGGAACAGTTAATATATTTGGTGGTCTGCCTAAAGGATCGCAGATCAATATTGATCCCAACATCATTCACTATCAGCAGGTCAGGTTGGTAGGCAGCTTTGGTTTTGCCCCCCGGCATTTCGCTGCTGCAGTGGAACTTTTAATAAATGGGCGCATTAATTCAGGGAAAATCATCAGCCACAGCTTTCCCCTGGAAAGAATTCAGGAGCTTTTAGAGCTATGTGCTAAACAGGAGGTTCTAAAGGCAGTTGTTAAGCCCTGACAAAAGGAGGGAATAACATGATCCTGGCCATTGACCTGGGTACCGGGGGGGGTAAGGTAGGGCTTTTTGCTGAAGATTACCGGGTTGCCCAGGCAGGTTATGAAACCTATTATGGAAAGAATGGGGTAGTTGAACAGGAGCCCAAGGAGTGGTGGCAGGCAGTATTAGAGGCTGTTTCCCATCTATTATCACAAGTTCCTGATGAAAAACCCAGCATAAAAGGAATAGCCCTTTCTGGCCATTCTCCCTCCCTGGTGCCAGTTGATGAAGGGGGAAGGGCTCTAGCTCGCTCCATAATCTGGCAGGATACCCGGGCTCAGGAGGAGGCCCGAAACCTTTCCCTTAAACTGGGCAAAATGGTGGCTCCCAATAACTTTGATCCCAAGATGCTCTGGTTTAAGGTGCATCGTCCTGATATATATGGAAAAACTCATGTTTTTCTCCAGCCCAAGGATTATATAATCAGCTTATTATGTGGCAGAAAACAGATTGATTCTGCTGCTGCCTCTTCCTGGTTTTGCTACAGCCGGCCGGAGGGCAAGTGGCTTTCCCTTCCTGGCGGTCCAGAGATCGAGAAACTGCCGGAGATAGCTCATCCCTGGGAGATAGTGGGGGAACTGGGGCAGTTAGCTGCTGAAGAGCTTGGTTTGCAGGCAGGGATCCCCGTGGTTTCCGGGGGGATTGATGCTTTTTGCGAAGCCCTGGGAGCAGGCCTTATCGGTGAGGGATTGCTGGTGGATGTGACCGGTACTTCTACCTGTCTTATGATCTGCCAGCAAGAGGATGAACCCCTGGAAAATGGAGTTTGTCTGCATGTGGTTCCGGACCTTTTTTTGAAAATTCGGACCATGTCATCTACCGGCGGTGCCCTGCAGTGGTTTGTGGATAGTTTTTCCCCCAGAAAAGAGCCCGGTTATTTTCAATCTTTTTTGGATGAACTCTTGCCTGAGGCACTTGCTGGCGCCCGGGGACTAATCTTTTTACCCTATCTATTTGGTGAGCGCAGCCCCATCTGGGATGCTAAAGCCCGGGGTGTGTTTTTTGGTATAAACGGCCAGCATAGGCCACCTGATTTTCTCCAGGCAGTACTGGAAGGTGTGACCTTTGGCATCAGACAGAACCTGGAATTGATTGAGGAAGAAGGTTACAAAGTTGAGTTAATCCATGCCCTGGGAGGAGGCAACAGCAACCCCTACTGGTTGCAATTGAAGGCTGATATATTGTGTAAGCCTGTGCAACCTGTACTCAGGGGAGAAGGGGCTTTAACCGGTGCCTACCTTCTGGCTGCCTGGGCTACTGGTAAATACCCCTCACTGAAAATTGGTGTGGATAAGGAATTGCAAAAAGGTCCTGTTTATAAACCTCGTGGTGAGGTGGAAAAACTCTATCAGGAGCGTTTCAATACCTATAAGGCTCTCTATCCTGCCTTGCGAGAAATAATGGCTCAACACCGGGAGCACCTGTGAAGAGGGAAAGAATATTAATCATTGGTTATTCTACCCGGGATATGGCCCATTCTGCTATCCGGGCCGGGTTGCAGGTGAAAACCATTGATTACTTTGGGGATTATGATCAAAGGACCGGTGTGTCCAATATCTCCCTTCTCCGGGATTACTCTAGTTCCCATTCAGCGGCTCTCCTCACCCGGCTGGCTTTAAAGGAAGCTCCTGCCCCATTGGTTTATGGGGCTGACCTGGAGAATTACCCTGATTTGGTACGAGCCCTGGAGAAAAAGCATGAAGTCCTGGGCAATACAGGGGCGGGGCTGGAGAAGGCCCGCAACCTTTCTTTTCTGAGGAAAGTTTTAGAGAAAGCTGGTTTTTCCCTGCCACCTTTGCGCTGGGAGGAAAGAATAGAGCAGGTTCCGGGTCGGTGGCTCATAAAGCCTCGTTCCAGCGGGGGCGGAGCAGGTTTAAGCTGGTACAAAAGGGGGCAGAAGCTGGGATCCTGCTCTTATTTGCAGCAGTACCTGCCCGGGCCTTCTTTCTCAGCCCAGTTCCTGGCTGATGGGGAGAAATCTCTATTGTTAGGTGTTACCAGGCATATAACCGGCAGTTCAGAGTTTGCTGCCCGGGGCTTCAAGTATGTGGGCAATATTTTCCCGGTTCGAGTCTCAGGAGAGACTGCCGCTGCAATAAATTTGCTGGTTAAGATTATCACAGAAGCTTGCGGTCTCAAGGGTCTCAACGGTGTTGATTTTGTCCTGCAGGGAGGAAAACCGGTGCTCCTGGAAGTAAATCCCCGTTTTACCGGGGCTACAGAACTCCTGGAGATATCCCTGGGTAGGAGTTTTTTCCCTCTACACCTTGAATGGGGTAGGGGGAAGAGTTCTCAGGATATTAAGGGGCTAGTTTTTTCCAAAAGGATTCAGGCCAAGGCTGTTCTTTATGCCAGGGAGACATTGATTATAAAGGATAACCGTATATTCTCCAGGTTCGGAGCCCGGGATATTCCCTGGCCCGGCGATCTTATAAAGAAGGGGCAACCTATGTGCACCCTTTTCAGCCGGGGAGAATCGCAAGCTGATTGCTGGCAAAAGCTGAAAAAAAAATCCAGGGCTTTGCAGGGAGCCCTGTACCGGGGGAGATGGCAATTTTGCGAGTAACCTGTCCTTTCTGCAGTGCTCTCTGTCCGGATGTGGAGCTGGAGATTCAGGAGCAAAAAGTAATTGAAGTTTTAAAAGCTTGTTCTCGGGGAGAAAGGGAATTTTTACGGGCCGGGAGTGAAAATCCAGCAGTTCGGGGTAAAGGGACCAACTATAGTGATGCTCTGCAGGAGGCCAGAAATTTGCTGCAGGGTAGTCAAAAACCTCTTTTTTGCAATTTGCGGGGTAGCAGCAGTGAAACCTTAAAGGCTCTTTTCCATCTGGCCCGGGCCCGGGGAGGCATCCTTACCTGTGGATTAGAAGGCGGCCTTTTTTCCGGCACCAGGGCCGGGCAGAATGTGGGTCTTTCTTCCTGCACACTGGGAGAGTTGGGAGAAGATTTCCTCCTGGTATTATGGGGCTGGGAGTTTACCCCTTATGAAAAACACTTTTTTAAAGAGGTTTTGCAGAAAAAATTCCGGGAAATTATGGTCATTGGTTCAGGATGTCCTTTTAGTGCTGGGGAATTTTTGCCTGTGGAACCCACTGATCAGCTGCAGGTTTTGACCGGCTTGCAGGCTTTGCTCTTGGGGAAAGAAAAACAGCAGAAAAGATTGCAACCTTTGATCCAGGCAATAATGGGGTATGAAAAGGGCATTTTTTTCTTGGGCCGGGAACTCAAAGATTGTATGGAGGTGCAAAAACTCCATAGCCTGGTTCAAGATCTCAACTGCTGGGGAAGGTTTCATATTCTTCCTGTTCCTTCTCCTGATATGGAGCAGGGAGCAGAAAATACCTTGACCGCTTTAACCGGGTTTCCTTTTGCAATATATTTGCACCGGGGAGAGGTTTTTTTCAACCCGGGAGAATATTCAGGTAAAAAAGCAATTATGAATGGTGATGTTGATCTTGTGCTGGCCTGTGGGTTGGAGGAAATACCGGCCATATTAAGACAGGCTATGGGGGAGATTCCCCTAATAAATCTGGGCGGTGATCAAGATCTGGGAGATATTTTCTTACCGGCTGCCCGGCCCGGCCTGGAGGAATCAGGGACTCTTTACCGTCTGGATGGTGTGTCTTTTTACCTGGAAAAGATTATAACTTCTTCAATGCCTGGCCGAGGCAGTTTACTCAGGGCACTGCAGGAGGGATAAGATCATGCTAAAGATTATCAATGGCCGAATCTTCGATCCTGAGCAGGAACTGGAGGGAGAAGTCAGGGATATCTGGATTCAGGGGGATAAAATTATCTCTCCACCCCAGAAAGAGCCTGAAGAATTGGAGGTTCTGGATGCTGGAGGTCTTATGGTTATGGCCGGGGCCATCGATATTCATACCCACGTGGCCGGTCCACTGGTCAACAGGGCCCGGATGCTCTGGCCGGGCCAGCTTCCTTCGGCTTCGGAAGTGGGACACCTCTATACCCTCATGGGTTATACTACTATCATGGAAGCGGCGGTTTTTCCCTTCCTGGCCAGGCAGGTGCATGAAGAGTTCAACTATATTCCTTTTCTGAACCGGGGCGCTTATATTTTAGTAGGTGAGGGGCGGCTTTTCCATGAGTTTTTAGAAGAAAAGAAATTAAAAGATTATATGGCCTGGACCCTTTCAGCAGCCGGGGGGTATGGTCTGAAGCTGGTCAACCCTGGTAAACCACCTGAGTTCTCCTTCAGCCTGTCCCAAAAAGCCCGGGAAATTATTCAATGTCTCCTGGAGGTAAATTCTCAACTGGGCTTACCCCATTCACTGCATCTGCATTGCAATAACATGAGCCAGCCCGGCAATATGAGAATTACTGAGGAGACAGTAAAGGTAGCTAATGGCTGTCCCCTGCACCTGGCCCATGGACAGTTTCATTGTTATGAGGGTGAGAGCTGGGGAGACGTATCTTCCGGTGCCCAGGCCATGGCCAACCTTTTGGCCAGGAATCCTCATTTGACCATGGATGTGGGACAGGTCAGTTTTGGACCAGCCCTGACCATGTCAGCTGATGCATCATTGCAGGGACGTTTGCGGAAAAAGAGGAGATCTAAGTGGGCTCGACTGGGGGTAGAGGGAGAGATGGAAGCTGGATTAATATCTATGGAATATGCCCCCCGGAACAGGATTAACACCATGCAATGGGCCATTGGGCTGGAGCTGTTTCTTCTGGCTGAAAACCCTGGACAGCTTTTTCTCACTACCGATCATCCCAATGCTGGTTTCTTTACTGCTTACCCGGAGATTATCAAGCTTCTCATGTCCAGAGAATATCGCCGGGAAGTTTGTTCCCGGGT
>PUNT01000081.1 GCA_003551905.1 Halanaerobiales bacterium | reverse complement strand
GTCCGGTACAGGAGGTTCCCACCCAGTGGCAGTTTGGCGGAGCCAACCCGCAAGGGGCAAATCATCCTGTCCTGGATATGCTGGTACCGACTGGATTTAACCAGGAGGATATTCTTTCCATGCACAATCCCCTTTTGATGCCTGTAGGTCCAGCTAAAGAACCTATCAATGTAATATTTTATGTGCTGGCACCGCCAGTTTTGCTGATTATTTCTGTTGCTGTGTTTTTCATTTACAGGCACAAGAAATACCGAAAAATGACTGACTGAAAAAGGGGCAGGATTTCTTCATGGATTGGCGAAACAATTATGATTAGGAATACTTTTTGCAGGAGGATACCATGAATGAGATCCAGTTTCTGATTATAACAGGGATGTCAGGTGCCGGGAAAACCCTGGCATTGAAGATCTATGAAGATCAAGGGGCTTTTTGTATCGACAATCTGCCACCAGCTCTTCTATCCAAACTTTATGAACTCTGTCTTCAGGGTGCAGGTGGCGCACAGAAGATCGCTGTGGTCACAGATATCCGGGGAGGGGAATTTTTTAATGCCCTGTCTGAAGAACTGAAACTTATGGAATCTAAAGGGTACCGCTACCAGATTCTATTCCTGGAGGCCTCTGATGATACTCTGGTACGACGGTACAAAGAAACCAGGCGTCGGCATCCCCTGGCTCCAGAAGGCAGGGTACTGGACGGAATTGTTGCTGAAAGGGAAAAACTGGAAGAATTGCGAGGCAAGGCCAATAAAATAATCAACACAACCGATCTCTCCCGGGAGCAGTTTAAAGATATACTGGGAGAGCAGTTTTTTTCGTTCAACCGGCTGGAGCGCATAACCACCACAATCATCAGTTTCGGCTACAAATATGGTTTGCCCCTGGATGCAGATATTGTCATGGACGTCCGGTTTCTGCCCAATCCCCACTATGTTCACTCATTGCAACCTTTTACCGGGTCAGATCCGGAAGTTCAGGAATATATTGTGAAGTGGCCAGTGGCCGAGAGGTTCATGGATAAATTTTTCAACCTGATACTCATGCTATTACCCTGCTATATCAACGAGGGGAAAACCCATCTCACCATTGCCATAGGATGTACTGGGGGAAGACACAGGTCCGTTGCTGTAGGGGATAAGCTGGCAGAATTCCTCAAAGACAAGGATTACCGGGTGAAAGTAGAACACAGGGATAAAACAAAAAGTGTTATTTAGGGAGGGCAGATCTATGCTCCGCTGGCTATACCCGGGAATGAAAGTGAAAAGATGGCTTCTCCTGGCATTGTTGGGTCTGGTTATGATCCTGGGAGGGATAATATTTTTTCTGGGATTCGGGCCAATGGCCGAATTGACAGTGATGATTTACTATTTCACCCGAGAACTGCCTTCACTGTTCTGGAGGATAATGGGTTTAGCCATGCTGTCCCTGGGACTTTTTTTTCTGGGAATGGGGTTACGCCAGATGGTTCATTCTCTCTTTGAAGTTCTCCTTCCTGACAGCGATAGTGGTCTGGCTGATGTAATCTTCAACAAGCGGGTCCTGGAAAAAGGCCCGAAGATCGTGGTTATTGGGGGAGGCACCGGCCTATCAATTCTGCTCCGGGGGATAAAGGAGTATACCAATAATATAACTGCAATTGTTACTGTCTCTGATGATGGCGGTAGCTCCGGCAAACTCCGGGATGAAATGGGTATTCTTCCTCCTGGTGATATAAGAAACTGCCTGGTAGCCCTGGCTGATGCCGAACCTCTCATGCAGTCTCTCTTTCAGTACCGTTTTTCCCAGGGAGAGAATCTTAACGGTCACAGCTTTGGCAACCTTTTCATAGCGGCCATGACCAAGATATCTGGGGATTTTGAAACTGCCATCAACCATTCCAGCAAAGTTCTGGCTGTACGGGGTAAGGTAATTCCCTCCACCTTGACCAGCAGTACCCTCATGGCTGAATATGAAGATGGGGATGTTGGGGCCGGAGAATCCAATATTCCCCTGGCCAAAAAACCCATACGCCGGGTTTTTTTGCAGCCGGACAACTGTCAACCCCACCCTGTGGCACTGAAAGAAATTCAGGAAGCTGATATTATTGTCCTGGGTCCCGGCAGCCTTTACACCAGTATAGTTCCTCCACTTCTCATTGAGGGTATTTCTGAAGCTATACAGAAAACACAGGCAGTTAAGATATATGTATGCAATGTCATGACCCAACCCGGTGAAACTGATGGATATACTGCTTCCAAACACCTGCAGGTTCTCAAGGAGCATGCTGGCACTTCAATAGCAGATTACGCTGTGGTTAATAATAAGGTTATCAGTTCAAAGGCTGCCCAGAAATATAAATCTGAAGATTCCTATCAGGTAGTTGTGGACCTGCCAGAGTTGCATAAAAATGGCATAACCGTCATTGAAGGACCACTGGTTGAAGAAGAACCACTGGTTCGCCACGATCCGGATAAATTAGCCCGGGTAATTATGGAAATTGCCTTGAAAGTTAATGGGAGCAAAGATAATCTTCTGCGCTGGTTCATGCCTCACAGGAGCACTTAGATATGTCTTTTACCATGCGAGTAAAAGAAGAGCTGGTTGGTATGAGAGTGGAGGGGACCGGCAAACGGCAGGCAGAAATTTCCGGCCTTCTCAAAGGTGGGGGCAGCCTGGATATAAGTAAAGAAGGAATGGCTCTCACCTGGGAAAGTGATAAAGCCCTTTATGTGCGGCATCTCTATTCCCTAATCAAAGCTGAAGAAGACATCCTGATCCAGGTTCAAACGGTTAAAGGAGGGAAGGTAGCAGCCGGTCGACGGTATAAGCTTATTGCACCTCCCCAGAAGAAGCTCATTCCTTTTTTATGCAGGCTGGAGATTATCGATGAAACAGGGAATCCTGTACGAGGTGTTCCCAGACAGCTCACCGCTTCTGCTACTGGCAGGAATCACTTTCTCCGGGGATTGTTTTTGACCAGGGGCTCCATCAACAATCCAGAGAAGAACTACTACCTGGAAATCTTACTGGATGCTGAAAGATTAGCTTGGGAAGTAAGTGAAATAATGTCTTTTGCCGATCTGAAGGTTATCCGGCGTAAACGTCGGCAATACTGGGTTCTGTCCCTTAACCGGGTGGAAGATATTCACAATTTCCTGATAAATATTGGAGCCCATGGAGCTCTCCTGGATCTGGAAAGCATCAGGGTCATAAGAGAAATGAAAGGCGAGGTAAACCGCCGGGTGAACTGGGAAACAGCAAACCTGGATAAGACAGTTAAGGCTTCCATGGATCAGCTGGATGATATTGAGCTTTTAGCATCCAGGAAAGGACTTAAAGAATTGCCAGCCAGCCTCTATGAAATAGCAAGATTACGCTTGAAATACCCACACCTAACTCTAAAAGAACTGGGGATGAGGGCTGCTCCTCCCCTGGGAAAATCCGGGGTTAATCACCGTTTGCGGAGGATTAAACAGCTGGCAGCAAAATTGCGAAAAGATGAGAGGGGATCCTGACATGGATATGCAAACCGGCCTGCGTTTGGAGCAGAAACAGACACTGGTTATGACCCCCAGGTTGCAGCAGGCACTGAACATTCTCCAGCTGCCCACAATAGAGCTTCAACACCTCTTAAAGAAAGAAGTGGAGCAGAATCCGGTACTGGAAATTAATGATGAGAGGCCGGAAGTTAGCCTGGAGGAAGATACAGTTGAAGAGTGGGAAGAGTATTTTGCCAATTCAGATTATGAATTTTCCCAGGAGCAGCACAGGGAGTCTAAAAAAGGTTTTGCAGAGGATCTTCTAACCTACAGGATATCTCTATTTGATTACCTGGAGAAACAGATGGATCTCATCCTGGAAGAAGAAGTTGATAGAAACCTGGCCCGTTTTATTGTGGGCTGTCTGGATCACCGGGGTTATTTATGCCTTCCCATGGATGAAATTGCCACCATGCAGGAGGTTAGCCTGGAAAGGGTGGAAAAGATCCGTTCTTTGTTAATGGATCAGGACCCACCTGGCTGTGGTGCTCTAAGTTTACGAGAAGCTTTCTTATGTCAGCTGAATAACCTGGAAGGAGAAGGGGAGGCCAGCAAATGGGCAGGACAGATTATCCATAAACATTGGGGGGATCTCACTACTGGTAATCTGGAGAGTATAAGGCAGAAATTTGCAGCTGGGCCGGAAGCTTTCACCCGGGGGATATCGATCATAAAAAGACTTTATTCAGAACCGGCCGGAGCTTTTGTCAGACCCCAGACCAGTTACTTAGAGCCAGATATTCTGATAGTAGAACTTGAAGGTGAATTTCGGGTGGTGATGAATGACCACGTATTTCCCCGTCTGGGGTTTAATCGCTATTACAGTGAGATACTGCGTAAGGAAGGACAGTCACAGGATGTGAGAGCTTTTCTGGAGAAGAAGGTGAAAGCTGCTCGCTGGCTCTTGCGCTGCGTGGAGCAGAGGAGGCTGACCCTCTATCGCATAGCTGAAATACTTTTAGAACTTCAGGGGAATTTTTTCCGGCAGGGCCGAAAAGCCTTAAAGCCCATGGCCCTTAGAGATGTGGCTGAAAGATTGAACCTGCACGTTTCAACAGTCTGCCGGGCTACCACAGGTAAGTACATGCAGACACCTTTCGGCATATATGAGATGAAGTACTTTTTTAACAGCGGAGTGGAAACTGCTGGCCAGGGTTTTGCCTCGGTGAGTATCAAGGAGATGATAAAGGAACTGGTAGAAAAGGAAGGCAACACACCTTTGAGTGATCAGGATATTGCCTATGAACTCAGGGAAAAAGAGGGGATAGAAATATCCCGGCGGACTGTAGCCAAGTACCGTCAGCAGCTAATGATTCCCTCTTCTAACCGGCGCCGAAAGATGGTTTGATAAAAGGGGGGAGGGTTTCAAGCTCAGAAACTGATTGCTGGCAGGAGTTGATTACCCAATCAGGGAAGGAAGGGATAAAAATGAGTATCGAGAAACGGATGAAGGATCTGGGAGTAATGGTACCAGAATTGACAAAACCAGTTGCAGCTTATGTGCCGGCAGTGAAAACCAGTAACTTGATTTACACAGCAGGACAGTTGCCCCTGGTAGAGGGAGAATTGAAGTATAAGGGAAAAGTTGGTAGAGATTATGGAGTAGAAGAAGGTTATGAAGCAGCTCGGATCTGTTTTTTGAACTGCCTGGCGGCTATTAAAGATATTGTAGGGGATCTGGACCGGATAAAGCAGGTTGTCAAGATCAACGGGTTTGTCAACAGCACGCCTGATTTCACTCAGCAACCTCAGGTAATCAATGGTGCTTCCGAACTTTGCCTGGAAATATTTCGGGAACGGGGTAAACATGCCCGGGCAGCCCTTGGTTCAGTTAGCCTGCCTTTGGGAGCTGCTGTTGAACTGGAAATGATTGTGGAAGTGGATGAATAAACTGGTGGAGGTATTTTCCCTTTTAATCAGTTTTAAATTGGGGGAAAATAGCCACAAGCAGATTTAGAGCAGGGTACCTGAAGGGGGATTTTACATGGCCCGGGTGGTAATTATTGGTGGTGGCTGGGCTGGTTGTGCTGCAGCAGCGGCAGCAGTAAAACATGATGTGGAAGTTTTACTTCTGGAACGCACCGATATGCTTCTGGGTACAGGGCTGGTAGGTGGAATAATGCGCAACAATGGGCGTTTTACTGCCACAGAAGAAGCCTATGCCTTAGGTTGTGCTGATATGTTCCAGCTCACAGATGCTGAAACCCGCCACCGGGATGTGAATTTTCCCGGGCATGAACATGCTTCCCTTTATAATGTGGCTACCATGGAACCGGTGGTAAGTCAACATCTTGAAGATACAGGAGTGGACATTGAACTTAACACCAGGATAACCGACGTGGAAATGATGGGAAGGAAGATTAAAAAAATTGCTGCCGATGATGGCAGGTTTTTTGCTGGAGATGTTTTTATTGATACCAGTGGCACAGCCGGCCCCATGGGAAATTGTAATCGGTATGGTAATGGCTGTGCTGTTTGCGTGCTCCGCTGCCCCAGTTTTGGCGGCAGAGTTAGTGTAACTGCCAAAGCTGGGGTTAAAGAAATACTGGGTATAAAAGGAGATGGTACTGTAGGTGCCATGAGCGGATCCTGTAAGCTTCTGAAGGAATCCCTCTCTGAGAGAATAGTATCTGAACTTCAGGACAAGGGTGTAGTTATTATCCCTATTCCTCAGGAACTCGTGGGGGATGAGGATAAGCTGCGAATGAAAGCCTGTCAGCAGTATGCCCTGCCTGAATACCTGGAGAACATTATCCTTTTAGATACCGGTCATGCCAAGCTCATGGTTCCTTTCTATCCACTGGCCACTCTCCGGAAAATACCAGGTCTGGAAAATGCTCGCTATGAGGATCCTTATGCCGGGGGATTGGGCAACTCCATACGTTTTTTAGGCATGGCTCCCCGGGATGACACTCTGAAGGTGGAAGGAACTGAAAATCTCTTCTGTGCTGGCGAGAAAGCCGGTCTTCTGGTGGGTCACACAGAAGCCATAATTACTGGCAGCCTGGCTGGCTATAATGCTGCCAGGATGGCTCAGGGCAAAAAGCTCCTTATTCTTCCGGATGATCTGATTGCTGGTGATGCTATTTCCTTTGTGAGAAGAGAAATGAAAAGGGAAAAAGGCCGGGCCAGAAAGTATACTTTTTCCGGTTCGGTGCTATTTCAGAGGATGAAAGAGAAGGGTTTTTATACCACCTGTAAGGAAGAGGTGCAGAAAAGAGTTAAAAAACTGGGATTGGAAAAAATCATGCAGGGCAGCTCTACCTGATAGATAAGTAGGCCACGATTTAAAAATCACTGAGAAAAGTTTTGGGCCCTGGGAAGGGAATATATAAGGAAAGAAGGGGGTTTGCCCCTTCTTTTTACCTGTCAGCTATATCTATTGCCGGGGTTAGGTCTATGAGAAAAGTGCCGGGCTCCTCACCTTTTTTGAACAGGTCAGGGCGATGCAGGGTTATGTCTTTTTCCTGGGAATTTGTGGAAAGAATCAGGGTTATGAGTTTTGGTAGTTGCTCATGGTTGAACATAATATCTGTGGTGATTTTGAGTTCCACCCTATCCATGCTGGGAATTTCTACCTTACAGCAGGGATCTGCATCCATGACGCCCCAATCAGCTGGCATTTTCCCCACCAAATATTGTTGCCCTCTGCCTGTAGCTGCCAGACGGTGGCCGGGTATTATTGTTACATTAAAACCATAATGATCGGATCCTTTTGACTCTATGAGTTCCTTTCCATCTACAATGAGGACGGTTTTTATAGAATTTCCTTGTCTTATATGTACCGATTCATGAGCTTTGACTTCACAACCCAGCTCCATAACTATTCCCCTCCCTTTTGGCCGGGATCACAGGACAGTATATGCAGATAGGTATTAACACGTGAAATTTTGCAGGAATTTTTTCATGAGGATAGAAGTAATAATAATAAAGGTGGGACAAAAATAATTATATGGGACAATTACGTCCCGGGTGATGATTTGAAGAAAGATCTGGATTTATTGAAAAAAATAGTGCCGGATATGGTAGATAGCATCAATAAACGATATAATATATTGAGAAGCTTAGAACATGCCGGCTCCATGGGCAGGCGGGGACTGGTAAAGCGCTTACAGCAACCGGAGCGGAGTATCCGCAAGGACCTGGATTTTCTAAGGAGCGCTGCTTATGTACAGATGACCGGTGTCGGGGCTGTTTTAACCCAAGAGGGGCGGGCTCTTCTGAAACCACTGGATGATTTTATCCGGGAGCATCGAGGGATTATAGAGCTGGAGGAAGAGCTGGCTTCCCATTTCAGCCTGGAAAGAGTTGTGGTGGTGCCAGGTCATGAAGATGATCAGGCAGTTAAAAAGGAACTGGGCCGTTTTACTGCCTGCTATCTTCATCATGAGGTGCAGGATGATGAAGTTCTGGCAGTGACCGGTGGCACAACTCTGGCTGCTGTGGCCAGGGCTATGGGTGAGGGCTATAAAAAAAGAAAGGATCTCATTGTGATTCCCGGTCGAGGGGGACTGGGTGAGAAGGTAGAAATTGAAGCCAACACAATTGCGGTAGATATAGCCAGGGCCCTGGGTGGTACCTACAAGCTACTATATACGCCGGACAGCCTGACTCCCAGCACACTGGAAACAATAAAGAAGGAACCGGCCATCGGGGAGGTTCTTTCACTACTGGAGAGGGCTGATTACATTCTCCATGGCATTGGTGAAGCCCGGCAGATGGCCTTGCGAAGGCATCTGCCAGCCCATGAAATTGCTACCATCGAGGAACTCGGTGGAATAGGTGAAGCCTTTGGTTATTACTTTAACAGAGAGGGAGAAGTTGTTTATACAACGCCCAGCGTTGGCATCAGGCTCAAGGGATTAAAAAACATTTCCAAGGTTATTGCTGTTGCTGGTGGAGAGGAAAAAGCACAAGCCATAATGGCTGTGGTCCGTTCTAACTATCAAAATATATTGATCACTGATGAGGCTGCAGCCCGCAAATTGAAAGAACTCTTGAACAAGGAGGAGTTTAAAGACAATGACAGTAAAAATCGGGATTAACGGATTTGGTGCAGTAGGGAGAAGGGCTCTAAGGGCTGGCTGGAACAAGGAAGGAGTGGAGTTTGTTGCCTGTAATGATATTGCCAGCAGTGAGAATCTGGCATATCTTTTACAGTATGATTCACACTATGGGAGATTTCCCGGTGAAGTTGCTCACACTGATGAAAGCATTATTGTTGATGGGAGGAAGGTGGCAGCATTTGCTGAGAAG
>PUNT01000176.1 GCA_003551905.1 Halanaerobiales bacterium | reverse complement strand
TGGGAGCTGGTACAAGCTATGAAGAAGAAAGAGAAAGTGGGTTGACCAGAGTTCATGAAGTCAAAAAATTTATTGATATGACCGGCATAGATTGCCTGGCCCCAGCCATAGGGACTGCCCACGGCCCATACAGGGGGGAGCCCAAACTGGATTTTAATCTCCTGAAGGAGATTAAAGAGGCAGCAAATATTCCCCTGGCCCTCCATGGGGGTTCAGCTACCGGTGATGCTAATCTAAAAAAAACTATTGAGCTGGGAATTAATAAAATCAATATTTTTTCTGATTTGAGTTTTTCAGGAGTTGTAGAGATCAAGGAATGTATGGCAGCTAAAGATCATCCTCACATAATGGAAGTTTTTGCAGCAGGTGCTGGGGGGTATGGTGAGAAACTCAAGCATTACATAAACTTATTCAGCTCCAGTGGTAAAGCATGATTTTGATTATAGTCAGGGAGGGATAGAATGAAGTTTTCCTTTGAAAATCAGCCGAAATTTGCCATTCTAAGCAATTCCCAGATAAGGCTAATACATGAAAAAGCCTTGCACCTGCTGGAGAGTACAGGTGTTAATTTCCAGTCGCAAGAAGCTTTAAATATTTTAGAGGCTTGTGGTGCAGGCGTGGATTGGGAAAATAATGTGGTTAGATTTCCACCAGAAATGGTACTGGATGCTATCAGTAAAGCGCCGGCATCTCTGCAGCTTTTCAACCGTGAGGGAGAGCCTGTTGTGGATGTAAGTGGTGATAACTTTTATTTTGTGCCAGGTTCTTCTGCTATAAAATTCATGGAATCAAATGGTACCGTTCGCCAGTCAGAATCAAGAGATCTAAAAGCTCTTTCCCGGGTAAACGATTACCTGGAAAACATCCAACTACAGTCCTCTGCCCTGGTCCTCTATGATGTGCCCAAACTAATAGGTGACAGTTACCGACTTTATTTGCTCCTGAAAAATTCACCAAAGCCTGTTATTACTGGTGCTTTTGGTATACAGGGAGTACATGACATGCATAAAATGCTGTCTGTTGTAGCTGGTGGTGCAGATGCTTTAAGGGACAAACCCATGGCCATATTTGATATCTGTCCCATGTCATCTCTGCAATGGACTAATGAGAGTTCCCAGAACATAATTGATTGTGCCAGCTATGGGCTTCCTATAGAAACAGTATCCATGCCCATGCCAGGGGCTGCAACCCCAGCCACGCTCAGTGGTTCTCTTTTGGTGCATACCATGGAAAGCCTCAGCGGGTTGGTGCTGGCCCAATGTGTTAGCTCAGGCACACCTGTGATATATGGAGGTGCACCGGTGCACTTTGACATGCGTACCGGTACAACCCCCTTGAGCGCTATAGAAGCTACTATGATTGCTGCTGCATACGCTCAGCTGGGCAGGTACTATGGATTGCCCACCCATACATATGCTTGCTTGAGTGACTCTAAAATAGTAGATGCTCAGGCTGGACTGGAGACAGCCATGAGCGGTATTGTGGCCCTGCTGGCCGGCGTGAATATAATCTCCGGGCCGGGAATCTTAGAATTCGTTACCTGTATAAGCCTGGAAAAACTGATTATTGACAATGAGATATGTGGTATGGCCAGAAGACTTCATGAGGGTTTGAATACTTCCCCTGATGCTCTGGCAGCTGATCTCATAGCTGAGCTTGGGCCAGGTGGTGATTATATTTCTACAGAGCATACATTCCGCTGGTTCAAAGAAGAGCCATATATCCCATCATCAGTTATAAATCGCAGTAATCGCAGTAGCTGGGAAGCAGAGGGCTGCAAGGAAATATTTACCCGAGCCAGGGAAAAGGTGCAGGAAATTCTCAAAACCCACCAACCCAGGCCAATGGAAAAAGAAAAGGCAGAAGCCCTGGACCGGGTTTATAATGCAGTGATGTCTGAACACAATATCAGCACTCTTCCTTTTGGACCTCGCTGATGGGGTCTTTTTATGTGTAGCATATGAAGAAGAGTTTGATTATTAACCTGGAATTAAGTTGCAAAGTATATTTACCGAATATATAAGTAGTGAAGAAGGTTATCTGTAGTCCCAGGTTGTATTATCTAAATAATAGTACTTTATCAGGCAGTTAATGGTAATAATCTTTTTGCAGTTTTGTTGTGCTTGCTAGTTCCGGGGTTGCTCAGAAAGGAAGATATTATATGGCATCCCAAAACCAGAAGGGTTTACTCATTGAAAACCTGCCATATGCTTTTTCCTACCATCAGATTGTTACCGACGAAAATGATAATCCTGTTGATTCTGTATTTCTCCATGTCAACAGGACTTTTGAAGAAACAACTGGGTTATCCAGAGATGATTTGGTTGGAAAAAAACTAACCCAGGTTCAGCCTTATATAAAGGATGATGATTTTGATTGGATCAATCTTATGGAAAGAGTGGCTTTAAAGGGAGAAAAGGTGAGTTTTGAGAAATATGTTGAGAGGATAAATGGTTGGTACGAAGTTAGTGCCTATCAAGTAAAACCTGGCTACTTTGCTGTGATCTTTAGTGATATTACTTCTCGCAAAGAGACTGAAGAGCAGGTTGCAGAAAAAAATGAAATCCTGGCCTCATTGAACAACATTGCAATCGAGCAGGCCAAAGCCCATTCCTATACAGAGTTAACAGAATTGATTCTAAAACAATTAAGAGAAAATACCGGGGCTTTAATGTGTGCTTTCAGCGAATATGATGCAGAAGGAAAAACTCTCATAACTCGCAAGGTTAAATCAGATCATAAAATCATTGATTTTGTTGTGCGCATAGGTGGCAGGAAAATTTTAAACACGGTTACTTTTGTTGATGATGATTTTTACCAGGAGATAACTTCTTCTATCATCGGATACCGGGAGACATTTACTGCAGCCAGCAGAGGTGCGGTGCCGCCGGAAGTATCTGCAGCTATTCAAAAAATGACAGGCATTAGGATTCTTATTGGTCTGGCCCACATGGTGGAGGGGCAGCTCTATGGTGTTTCACTCCTGGGATTTAGAGAGAATCAGCCCCGCCCCTCCAGGGAGTTTTTGGAGTCTTTTGCTTATATATCAGCAATTTCTCTACGCCGCAAGCAAGCTGAAGAAGAAATTCGCTACCTGAGTTTTCATGACAGCCTGACCGGTCTCTACAATAGAAATTTCCTGGAGAAAGAGATGAAGCGGATGGACACGGATAGGCAGCAGCCTATCAGCATTATAATGGCTGATCTTAATGGCCTCAAACTGGTGAATGATTCATACGGACACAGTAAAGGCGATGAAATGCTGAAAATCACCGCAGAAGTTCTCAAAAAATCCTGTCGTCAGGAAGATATTCTGGCCCGCTGGGGTGGAGATGAATTTGTAATTTTTCTTCCCCAAACTTCTGAAAAAGAGGCCCTGGCTATATGTAAACGGATTACTAAAAACTATAAGAAGATCACGGTTAACGGCATCCCTATTTCCATGGCTTTAGGTATTGCAGTGAAAGAGGCTTCAGAAGAGGAGATGTCTGAGGTTTTCAAGGAAGCTGAAGATAATATGTATAAAAATAAGCTCACAGAGAGCCGAAGCACAAGAAGTGCTGTTTTAAATGCTCTCCTTAAAACACTGGAAGAAAAGAGTTATGAAACCAGCGCCCATACCAGAACCATGCAGGATGTTGCCTTGAAGATAAGTGAAAGGCTGGATCTGCCGGAATCTGAGCAGAAAAAGTTGTCTCTTCTCATTACTCTTCATGATATAGGCAAGATAAATATTTCGGAAGAAATATTAACTAAAGAAGGCCCTCTGTCAGAAGAAGAATGGGAGCTTATCAAAAAGCACCCGGAAACCGGGCACCGGATAACCTGTTCTACCGAGGAGTTTGCTCACGTGGCAGAAGAGATTCTGGCCCATCATGAAAGGTGGGATGGTTCCGGTTATCCCCAGGGATTGAAAGGAAAGGAAATTCCCCTGCTGGCCAGGATAACTGCAATTGTTGATGCATATGAGGTTATGTCCAATGGCCGACCCTACAAAAAAGCCATGTCCCGAGAAGAAATAATTGCAGAATTTAGAAGATGTGCTGGATCTCAGTTCGACCCGGAACTGGTTAAGCTATTTCTCAGTATGCTGGAGAAAGAAGAGCAATGATACCAAATTAATATTGGGCAATAGCTTGATTCTGAGATACTTGAATAGTAATTTCTCCCTGGAAAGTTTGTTTTTTTTTAAAAGGAATCTGCTTCTAAATCTTGAAGTAGAAGGGGAGGCCAGCACAACTTTTCACTGGAGGAGTTGATAGAAGAGATGTTAAAAAGCAAAAAATTCCTGATAGGCCTTGTGGTGGTCATTGGGGTTATTGCTGTGGGTTTAATAGGTTATGGTTTAGGTCTTTTTGATTTTGCAGCTTCAGATAACTTAGAAGAAGAATTGCATCTTGTTGCTCAGCACTTTATCTCTGTCACCACACCAATTACCCCGGATGATGTAGATTTTCCTGATGAGCCAGTAGGTATAATGGAGAGAAATGGTGTATATGTTGTCCACACCTATGTGGAAGTTGAAGATGAACAGGGCATAGTAAGTCGCCTGGATTTTGTCCTTGAAATTGAGGATAAGGAAAAAGTGGATCTGCCTCCCAATGGGTTGCCAACTTACGAGGGATGGCGACTGGGCAGACTTGATATAATGAATTAGAAGTAAAAAGCGACCCTGGCATGGGGGTCGTTTTTTATGTACTCACAAATTGACAAACGGTGTGATCAGATTATATAATTTGTTTAGGGCTATCAATGGTAATTTATTCCAGGATGCATGTTATTATGCCCATATTAATTCAGTTTGGAGGTCATTTATGGGAAAAAAGAAGTTTTTGAGTGTTTTTGTTATAACTTCTTGTTTGCTTGTAATATTATCTGTTTTGGTTTGGGCCCACAAACCACTTGACACTGCAGGGCCAGCAACAAGAGAAAACCCTATTATTGTTTTTGAACATACTGTATCCTGGGTAGCTTATAATGAACTGCAGTTTCCTGAAGATGTTCACTATTACCGGCTGGAGGAGGTCAGGGCAGGAGAAAAAATTCATGCCTCCATGTTAATCCCCTATCTGGACAGGTTGAAGAATTTCAATCCAATTTTAGCTGTAATTGGTCCAGGGTTACAAAATGACCTGAATGGTTTAAATCAGGAAGATATTTTTAGAGTGCTAATTATAGAAGGGGAAGAAGGGGTGGTGATTAAGAGATTTACCGGGGAAGAAAAGATATTTTATGAACCATTTTCCCAGACTCGTTACCGGGAAAAGCAAGAGCTAAATATACTGGCACCGGCAGATGGCAATTATTTTGTAGCTGTATTTGATCTGGAAGGGAAGGCAGAAAAATATGTTCTGGCCATTGGCCAGGAGGAAAAATGGGGTTTCAGTGATATTATTATGATGCCAAAAATCTGGTGGGATGTGAGAATTTTCATGGAACGAGAACTGGCAACCTACATAACTGTAGGGGCCCTGGTCTGTTCTGCAATCGTTATTACATTGTTCTTTATGAAGAAGTGATTTGTAAAAGTAAGAAAAATTGATGAGGTGTAGAAATGGTAGAGCTATATATTCAATCTGCAGTCATAATCTTTTTCTATTTCTTTTTCTTTTTTCTTTTGGCTCAGATTGCTGGCAATAATTCAATTGTGGATATGGGCTGGGGAGCAGGCTTTGTTCTTTTGACCCTTTTTACCATGATAAGCCAGGGAGCTTTTACCAGCAGGAGCATACTCCTGGCGTTGATGATAATAATTTGGGGGAGCAGGCTATCCTACCATATAATTGGCCGCAACCGGGGAAAACCGGAGGATTTCCGTTATGCTAGATGGCGTAAAGAGTGGGGGCAGTGGGTAACCCTCAGGGCTTTTTTACAGGTCTTCATGCTGCAGGGATTTATGATGCTAATAATTGCTTCTCCCATTATCCTGGTTAATGCTTCCCATAAGGCAGGATTGAATATGCTGGACATGCTGGGGTTTTTTATCTGGATGATTGGTTTTTATTTTGAAGCAGTAGGGGACAGCCAGCTTGCTCGCTTTAAAGAAAATCCTGCTAATAAAGGGCGCATTATTAAAACAGGACTCTGGAGATATACCCGGCATCCCAATTATTTTGGGGAGGTGACCATGTGGTGGGGTGTTTTCCTCCTGGCTATTTCTGTACCCCAGGGATGGATGTCTGTAATCAGCCCATTAACCATAACCTGGTTAATGCTCTTTGTTTCTGGAGTGCCTATGCTGGAAAAGAAATATAAAAATAATGCTGAATTCCAGGCCTATGCCCGGCAGACCAACCGTTTCCTGCCCTGGTTTCCTAAAAATAACTAATGTGGAGGTGAGTTGAATTGATGCAGGTAATCAAGCTGTATTTGGTAACACTGGGAGCATTCTTTTTGATTGACATGGTATGGCTGGGGCTGGTTGCTAAGAAGTTTTATCAGGATCAGCTGGGGTTTTTGATGAAAGAGAATATTAACTGGGCTGCAGCAATTATTTTCTATCTTCTCTTCGTGGCAGGCACAGTTTTCTTCGTAGTGCAGCCCGCTCTAGACAGGGACAGCTGGAAATTTGCATTGCTGGCTGGAGCTTTCTTCGGTCTTATAACCTATGCAACATATGATCTCACCAATCTGGCTACACTTAAAGATTGGCCCCTTAAGGTAACACTGGTGGACCTGGTCTGGGGGGCTTTTTTGTGTGGAACCATATCAATTATAGGTTTCTTCTTCGGGAAAAACTTCCTGTAATCATCAATCGCTGGAAATCTGTTTTTCTTTTTTTTGTAACTGATAACGCAGTTCATCAATTTGTTTTTGTAGATCTTCTAAAATGCCGGACAAGGGGTCCGGAATATCAACATGATTTAAGTTGATGGAAGGGACTTTCTGTCCTTTGTGCAGAACTACCCGGCCCGGGACCCCTACCACAGTGGCACCATCAGGAACTGGCTTGAGAACGACGGAGCCTGCACCAATACGGGCTCCTTTACCTATTTCCATTGCTCCCAGGACTTTTGCCCCGGCTCCAATTACAACTCCCTCCTTGATTGTAGGATGTCGTTTGCCTTTCTCCTTGCCGGTGCCCCCCAGGGTTACCCCCTGGTAGATGGTAACGTTGTCACCTATTTCAGCAGTTTCTCCTATAACTACCCCCATGCCATGGTCGATAAAAACACCAGAACCAAAACTGGCTCCAGGGTGAATTTCAATGCCAGTCAATAGCCTGTTGACATGGGATATGAAGCGAGGCAGAGTTACAAGTCCCAGGTTAAAAAGAAAATGGGCAATCCGGTGAAGTAAAAGGGCGTGAAAACCAGGATAACATAACAGCACCTCCAGGATATTTCGGGCAGCAGGATCTCGCTGAAAGACTGCCTGAAGATCTTTCTTAAAGGTGGTATACATAAAATCCCCCCATATTTCAACTCAAAAATCCAAGCAAATCCTGATTTCTTCAGGATTTTGGTTTAGGATAAGGTTAAGCACTGTTTTACCTCAAAATTCCTGTTGATAGGTACCTTTCTGCATGATCAGGGAAAATAACCACAATCAGTTTTCCCCTGTACTCTGCTTTTTCAGCAGCTTTTAAGGCTGCCCAGCATGCGGCACCAGAGGAGATCCCTACCATGAGTCCTTCTTGCAGCATGAGTCTTTTTACCATCTCTATAGCGCTAATTTCATCTACCTGCATAATCTCATCAAGGATGTCAACATTGAGGACTTCAGGTATAAAACCAGCCCCAATACCCTGAATGATGTGAGCCCCCGGATTGCCTCCGGAAAGTACCGGGGAATGGGAGGGTTCAACTGCCACGATTTTTACAGTTTCTTTTCTATCCTTAAGCACTTCAGCAACACCGGTTATGGTGCCGCCAGTCCCAACTCCGGCTACCAAAACATCTACTTTTCCATGGGTAGCTGCCCATATTTCCTCGGCAGTAGTTTGTCGGTGTGCAGCTGGGTTAGCTGGGTTCTTAAACTGCTGGGGCATGAAATATCGAGAGTCTTTCCTGGCTAGTTCTTCTGCTTTTCTTATTGCTCCTGCCATGCCTTCTTCTGCTGATGTGAGTATGATTTCTGCTCCCAATGTTTTTAAAAGAATTCTTCTTTCCCGGCTCATGGTTTCTGGCATGGTGAGAACGCATCTGTAGCCTTTTACCCGGGAGATCATGGCCAGGGCAATACCTGTATTACCGCTGGTTGGTTCCAGTATTATGGAGTCTTTGCCAAGGAGACCTTTTTGTTCAGCCATTTCAATCATGCTCTTGCCAATGCGGTCTTTTACACTACCGCCGGGATTCAAGAACTCCAGTTTAGCTGCTATTCTGGCTGAACTGTTGCCAGTTATCCTATCCAGAAAAAAAAGCGGAGTATTACCAATCAGGTCAATAATGTTTTTTGATATTTTCATGTCTTCCACCTTCAACATCTATTTGATACTATATTTTATCCCTTCTTTATCAGCAGGTCAATATCTTCAGGAGATTTCCATTTTTCTTTTTCCAGCTTTGACGGGAATCTAATACTAAGAAAAAAAGGAAAAAGAGAGGGTCTGAAGGATAACCATCAGGCCGGGATGGTTAAGAAACTGGATATATAATAGATAGTTAAGTAAAGAGCAAGAATATAATGCTTTATTTGTCCAAGGATATGAACAGAGGAAAAAAGAATAATCAGAAGTTATTTTGTTGATCAGGCCTGCAGGGAATGCACAATGCAAGAGCATTGGCAGTCACTGCATCTTAAGATGACAGGAACTCTCCCCGGCCAGTTCCCAGATGAGATCAATGAAAAACTGGGCGCTGAAAAAAACATCTACTGGGACTGGGGTTTAGCAAAGG
>PUNT01000042.1 GCA_003551905.1 Halanaerobiales bacterium | reverse complement strand
TGGCCTTGAACTTATCTTCTTCCATTGCTAAAGCCTCCTGAAGGATTGTTTAGAAATTGAGTATAAATCACCCCTTACAATATGGGGTGATGTAAAAAATAGGATAACATGAAATCCAATATAATTCAAATTTAAGGTATCCCGGGACAAAGGAGCTCACAGGCAAAAACAATAAATAAGAACTGACTGGTAACTAACTAAAATAAATTTTCTCAAAAATGGTGGAGGCCATCTTTCAGCCCACATTGACCGGCACCATTTCCCCCAATCTAACCTCCTGCAGGCTTATAATGCAGCGCCGACCATTTACCTGTACCCCCTCCTTCTGAGCACTGCCGAGAGCCCTGGCAAATTTAGCATCTATGGAACGGGCCGCTCTTATGCTCGTGGCATCACGGCGCTGAACCACAAATAACACTCCAGCTCGCCAACCTTTCTGCCCGGCTATATGAGCCAGTTCTTCCACATGCCTTGTGCCCCTGGCTGTAACCGCATCCGGAAAGAGCCCTACTCCCTCCTCCACCAGTGTTACGCTCTTGATTTCTAAAATCATGCGCTCCTCATTCTCGTTATGCAAAAGAAAGTCAAAACGGGATTTCCCCCAGGAAAATTCTGGCCGGCTCAGGTGCCAGCCCTTATATTCTTCCAGGGCATTTTCCATCAGGGCGTTTCTGATGAGGCGATTGGGCAGTGTAGAGTCAATGGAAACATAGCTGTCATCAGCTGGCGATCTGACCAGTACAGCTGACCAGTCAGTTTTTCTGCCATTTCTTTCTGCAGGCTTGAGCCATATGGGTCGGCCCGGCCTGAGAAGTTCCTCCAGTCGTCCGGGGTCAGCCATGTGAACCTTGACATTCTGTCCATTTTCTTTTAACTGACAGCTCAGGAGAAAACGGTTCAAGCGTTCCTGAAAAGAAGCTTCAACCAGTTCATCGCCTAACGGTATTGCAATACTTTTGCTTTTCACTTTATATCACCACCCACTCGCTCTAACCAGTGCTGCAGGGCAAACCCAACCCTGCAGCTCCTCTTCTCTTTATATATTTTTTCAAAACTTCTAAATTCCCTCTAATGGTAACCTATGGTTCCCATGCGCCGGCAGTACCTCTCAATGACCTTGAAAACCATGGCACCCAGAACAGTCATGACCACCATGAATAACACCAGTATGAGCTGTTCAGTGGCCAGGGGCAAGAGGGTTTTTGTGCCCAGCATAATGCCCCGTACCGCATCAAAACCATAGGTGATGGGCAGAGCAAAAGATATTACCAGCAAAAACCGGGGCAGGACCGTTACCGGGAAATTAGCACCAGCCAGCATGGAAACAAGGTAGCTGGAGGTATCAATAAGGGTATTGGCTTCTCGCATTAAAAGCACTATTCCAGCCAGTATAAATCCCAGACCATAGAGGGCAATGAGCATGGGTAGGAGGGTAAGCACAGCCATTCCAATGCCATCACCCCAGGAGAAACCAAAAAGGTAATAGGCTAAAAGAGCTACCCAGATACAGTTTATGCTGGTTATCAAAACATTGAAAAGAGTCCGGCCCAAAAGATGAACCAACCGGGGCTGGGGAGTGAGCCAGTTGGATTCCAAAACACCAGAATCCATCTCTATCTTCATGGAAAAACCAATCCCCCAGAAAACAGCAGATATATAGTTGGAAATTATGGCACCCAGGATAATAAAAGCCATAAAATCACTGGTACCGGTATAGGTTGCAAAACCTACTGCCTGCCCCTCTACTGAGAAGCCAAGGCTCATAAAATAAACCGGGGCAAGCCAGACCACAGGTTCAATTAGCCGGAAAACTGCATTGAAAGGATAACGGGTGAACACATAAAAATCCCGGAGAAATATGGATCCCATTGCTCGCAGATAATCTTGCCAGGTCATCTTTTCCCCTCCTCAATAAACACCCAGGCTGCCGGATTCCTTGACCCTGGCTTCTGTAAATTTAAAAGCCAGGGCTCCACCAGCTACCAGGATAACGCTGAATAATAAAAGCATCATAATATCTCCTCTAACGTCAGCAAAAGTAGCCTCCATGAGGAAAACTTTCCGGAGAGCATCAATGGAATAGGTCAGGGGAATAAAACGGGAAACTGCCCGCATCCAGTCCGGCAGTACAGCCAGTGGATAGGTCATTCCACAGAAGACCATGAATATACCCCGGACCAGAAATACCATGGCATTGATCTCTTTAGCCCAGACTACCAGACTGGCAAAGAGCATCCCCAAACCGTAAACGGTGGGCAGGGTCAGCAAATATACCAAAGATCCCAGTAGAAGATTGCCGGTGAACTCAACATTAAAAACAAGTGAAAAATTCAGGACAACAATTGCCATAACAAAAAGATTTACCAGGATGAAAAAAAAGCTGGCACCCAAAAGATGTACCATCCTGGAGGCCGGGGAAAGCCAGTTGGATTCCAGGGTTCCCCGCATCTGTTCGTTGCGTAAAAAACCTCCAATGGACCATAAAGTAAAGTTAACCCACATCCACAGCACAGCGCCTATGACAATAAACCCGGTATAATTATCAGTTCCGCTTATGCCCTGAAAGACATCCACAGCTGCC
The DNA here is from genome assembly GCA_003551905.1 of Halanaerobiales bacterium. Lineage (GTDB taxonomy): Bacteria > Bacillota > Halanaerobiia > B1SED10-174 > B1SED10-174 > B1SED10-174. Next base: position 6,374 of record PUNT01000042.1, on the reverse strand, counting down.
CCATCAACCCCAGCCAGAGCCTTGCTGGTAAATATATACGTGAAGGGGAAAATTACCGGCCAGATAAAAAGGGCGATTATCCAGGACGGGTAGCGGCGGAAAATCTTCCATTCTTTCTGAGCTACCAGCAAAATCTTCTCAATCATCATAGGTCACCTACTCCCGCAGAGATTTTCCAGTCAGGTGGATAAAAACATCCTCCAGTGTAGGATCCACTACTTCAAAGGATTGCACCTGTACTCCGTTGCGGTACAAAACATCCAGAAGGGAGGGCAAAGCTTCCTTTTGGCCGTTGCGCAGGTGGGCTCCCAGCTCCCAGATACCTTCCTGCTCTTTGAAGTTAGACACTATATTGGTTATAGGTTCTAAACCTTTAATACTATCCTCTATCTCCGGCCGCCACTCATTAACCGTTAAATTCACCAGCTTCTTTTCCTCCAGCTTATTTTTCAAAACCTGCGGACAGTCAAGGGCAATAATTTCGCCATTATCAATTATTGCTACCCGGTCACAGAGGCGGTCCGCTTCTTGCATGTAGTGTGTAGTTAAGAGAATAGTTCTGCCTTCATCCCGGATCTCTTCTATGAGCTCCCTCACCTTGTGAGCTGATTGAGGGTCCAGCCCCACGGTGGGCTCATCCAGTAACAGGATGGGAGGGTCAAATATGAGGGCTTTGCCCAGAGCAATACGCTGTTTCATACCGGAAGAATAGCTCTCCACAAGCTCATCGGCCCGATCAGTGAGTTCCAGGCGATCCAGTAACTGCTGGGCACCTTCTTTAGCCTTCTGCCGGGACAACCCATAAAGGGTGCCAAAGTAGATTAGGTTCTCCCGCCCGGTCAGTTTCCAGTAAATGCTGCGCTCACCTGTAAGTACTGTTCCCAGGGTCTCCCTGACCTTGGCTGGCCTTTCAGCCAGATCATAACCATTAATTATAGCCCGGCCGGCAGTAGGTTCCAGGAGAGTACTCAACATCTTGATAGTTGTAGTTTTTCCTGCCCCATTTGGCCCCAAAAGACCGAAGATCTCGCCAGGCTCAATGGTAAAAGAAACATTTTTGACTGCTGGAATCTGTTCTTTTTTCTGGAACAGATATTGCAGCCCTTTCTTTCTCCTGACATATGATTTGGCCAGGTTTTCCACAATAATCTGGCCTTGCATCTATATCACCCCCAAATATTTAATTCAGATATTGATTATTATAATATATGGATTAATTTTTTTCAAGGACTTTTTTTATTTAATTTCAAAATAAAGAAAATAAAGGTTTGTTTGTATTATTTAAATTAAGTCCCAATTTAACCTTAATTGCCAAGAAGTCGCCTACTTCTTTAAGTGGGTGATGAATTGGCAAGGGTTTAATCACCCAAGAATCCCTTTAGGCATGGGGAGTGTCAACAACCCGGTGTCTGGTATAACTGTAAGTGTTGAAGAAAAAGCTGGTCACGAAATTATAGGGGGCTATGATGAGACACATATATGACATGAGTATTAGTTTCTTTGCAGGTTAATGGCTGCCGTACTATAAATGCAAATAGCCCCTATTCTCAAAGCAAAAGAATAGGGGCTAAAAATCTTGTGGGTTTTAACTTTTTTTAGTGGTTACCTCATATCTCTTAACTGCCTGATATGGGTAGCATCATGTTCATTGAAAAAATCAAACCACTCTTCCACAGAAACTTCCTTGCCTTCATACTGCCATTTCTTTTCAAACCAGTTTTCAGGCAACCGTTGTAAATAATCCATCATCTCCTGGAACTGACAGTGAAAATCAGCCTTTACATCCTCAATAGAATGCAGCTCCCAGGTCTGGGCCAGCCTTTCATTGAGGAGATCTATATCCTGAGGCTGCCCCAAAGGCATCTCGCCCTGCTCAACCAGGCAGCGGAACTTGTTAAATCCCCAGCGGTTCCAATGAGTAATGTGCACCAGGAATCCCCGGAGAGTCCACTTCCCTTGGGAGACAGGTTCATCCCATTTTTCTTCGGGAAACCTGGAGAGTTCCTGGAGAAGCTCATCACGGGTCTTTTGCATGTTTTCCAGCACTTTTTCCTTTCTGTCCATCTAAGAACCTCCTGTGTACTACCAGAAATTAAGAACCTCTAACTGGCTTCTTTGTTACTTTCTCAAAATAATAAATATAACCCAGAGATAGAACTGCCAGACCCAGGGCCAGAACCTGGGTTAACACCAGTGGGCCCAGGACCGGTGCCTGCAGACCGATGAAATCCAGGCCAAACCTGACCACAGAATGCAGGAACAGTACCCGGAAAAAAGCATACCCATGATACTTTGGCTTTTCTGCCCACCTGAGAGCCAGAACCAGAATAATGGCCGAAGTGATTATTTCATAAAGCTGATTGGGATGCACAGGACCAGGAGTCCCGGGAAACTGAATCCCCCAGGGCAGATCAGTTGGCACACCATATAATTCCCCGTTGATAAAGTTGCCGGTCCTGACCAGAATATGGGCCAGGGGCAAACAGGGACTTATGGCATCTGCCATCTGCCAGTAAGAAAGTTTATACTTCCGGGCCCAGAAAATCCCCAGGACCATAACTCCAATTATAGCTCCGTGAGACCCTAAACCACCATAATCGATCCGGAAAACATACCACCAGGGTAACTGCAGGAAACTATCAATATTGGCAACTATGAATCCTATCCTGGCCCCCACAATTATGGTAATAATACCTTTGATAAAAATTATTTCATAGACATCTGTGGATATGCCGTATTTAATAACATAGCGTCGGGCCAGGAAAAAAGAAGCAAGAAAAGCTGTTCCCAGAAGTATTCCATACCAGTGTACCTGCAATGGGCCAATTTCAAAAGCAACTCTGCTCATAAATCAAATTCCCCTCTATTACCGGAGGAGCGCACCCCGGCACTTTCTATTATAGGATTAATCTTTTCTGGCATTGAACTTGGAATTAATGCCCTTGGCCTGTTCCACAGGCAGAGAAAACCACATTCCAGTATCCGGCTCTTCAAAATCCCCTACTATTTCCTCCAGGGCAGCAACAGCTTGATCCAGTTTCTCTCTATTTTCCACCAGGGTAAATATGGTCTTGTTAAATTTGCCGGAATCGCCAGTAAGATCAGCAAATCGAGCAAAGATGGAAATTTGTTCGGCCATCAAATGCCCCATACCCATGCTATCAATAACTGTAGCTCCACCAATATCGTCTTCATAGAAAGTGTCCAGTATTTCGTGCAAATTGCTTTCATCATTAATAACCACAACCAGAAGGTACACTGTCGCCACCTCCTTTCTCATTTACTGAGAGCCAAAATCAATGGAATCAGTTTCCATAAGGGCCTTTTTTAACAGCAAGGGGCCAATAACTTCAAAAACTATTACCGCACCTAAAATTATGGCAAGGATGCTCCCCTCAAAAATGGGTAGCGTGCGCTCCACCATCAGGCTCAGTCCTACAGCAACTCCAGCCTGTGGTGTTAGGGCCGGCCCCAGATGTTTCCGATACTTTTTAGGCATGTTGGGACAGATGCTACCTCCCAGATAGCTGCCACCTACCTTACCGACAAAGCGAGCAAGTATATAAGCCAGGCCTAAAAATCCTACCTGATATAACATGGCCAGGTTGATCTTGGCACCGGCCAGAGTTAAGAAAATTATGAGTATTGGCGTATCTATACTTCTGAGTGAATTGAAAAATCTCTGGGGCCGGGGGGACATATTCACTATAGTTAACCCCATAACCATGGCCGTAAAAAGAGGCTGCAGTCCCAGCATAAGACTGGCACCTACCCCTAAAAAAATCAAACCCAGGGCCCATACCAGTAGCTCATTATCACTCTTGACAGTGCGGTTCAGGTAAACCTGTAACATGCCCAGAAGAACACCCAGGAAAAAGGAAAGAAACAAGTTTCCCAGGACTCCCAAAAAAACCAGCAAACCATTAGTGTTAGCCTCTTCAATTCCTCCATGAAACATACCCAGAAACCCAATTATCAAACCAAATAGGAGCAGGCAAAATAGATTATCCAGTGCAACCAGGGAGAGGACAGTCCGGGGAAAATCCCCTTTCAGTTTATATTCTCTGAAAACAGCTATTGTAGTATTGGGCGCACTGGCCAGGGCTAAAGTCCCCAGGATTAAACCAAGAGCAAGAGAACCAGAGATCAGGGTAGTGAGGGAGGCAACCACCACAAGAGTCAGCAAGGACTCGATGAAGAAAACCCGGCACAAATCTCCCCACATCTTCTGCAAATAGGAAAACCGCAGTTCACCACCAATGGCCACTGCCAGAATCCCAAGAGCTATATCTTTTACCGGTATAAAAGTGTCTTGCAGTTCAGCCCCGATAAAATTTAGAAATGAAGGACCCAGAAGTATTCCAATGAAGATGTAACCAGTGACAGAGGGTAAATTTAAGCGATGCCTGGCCAGTTTACCCCCTATAACCCCCATTAATATAATTATTGCCAGAGCCAGTACAACATTCACTGCCATCTTCCTTTTTGGCTGTTGTTTATTTGTACCCTTCTTTTTATATTCGCTGCCAAACCCTTGTTACCTTTACACAAAAATTTTTCATTTTTCTGACAAACTCCAATGAGACATTAAAATAATACAGCTCATACTGGGAAAAATTTACCTCAAGTCAAGAACTCTTTCAGCCATTCCAGTACCGTATCCCGCCCGTCTTGCAAGTCCTGCAATGCAGGTTTTATATAATAATCTGGCAGTACAGTGGGCAGTTTCTGAGCTTTCGGGTCAGGACGCTGGAACATTTTGTAGGAAATAACTGCTGTTAGCTTTAGATGGGGAGTTTTAAAATAGAGAGTATCCCCGGGCACAGTTCCCCCTCCTCCTGTGGGTTCACCAACAAATGTTCCTATACCATTGTCCTTCAGAATAACTGCCAGGTATTCGCCGGAGCTGAAAGTCTTTCCATCAGTTAAAACAAATACCCGTCCAGGGAAAAAGAGACCAGTATCTTTCTCGCTGCCATCATAAGGATATTCCCAGATCTGCTGGGGCATTTTCATCTGGCCGGGGGGAGCAGCCAGAAATTGATCAATAAGTTTCTGCCAGTGCTCTCCGTAAATATTGCGGTTCTTCTCCATGAATTCCTTGGCAGAAGAGGATACTTTCACAATAACTTCATAATCTCGTAAGGTTTCTCGGGTAATGTACTTATACAAGGCATGAGCAATGGTTGAGTCTCCCCCTGTATTGCCCCGGAGATCCAGGATCAGGTTTTCCTGACCGGAATCCTGCAAAGCAGTAAATAATTCCTGGCATACTTCTTCCATAGAGGGGAATCTCTCAGGAGAAACCCCGTACTTCTCCCCTTCCTGCACCAGCATGGGAGAACTCCGGTCCAGGCAGCGCCGGTACCTGAGATATCCCCATACACCATCAATAATATCCCAGGAAACAGTGTTGAGCATCTCTTCTCCTAATTTTTCAGTTCTCCAGGAACTGAGAGGAGAATCCTGCACCGGATAAAGGGGCACTTCCACCTCCTCTGGCTCATGATTTCTTTTCACCAAGGTCAGTTTTACCTTCTCCTTCTCACCAGCCGGATAATGGAAAAGGGCCGTCAATGCTTCATGTACACCATAATCATAGACATTATAGGGGGTAATGGCTAGCTTTTCTTGCAGGACCAGACCCGCCTCCCTGCCATCTATGAACAGTATTACATCTCCTGGCTCCACGCCAGCAATATCAGGCATAGAATCCTTGACCACCACCTGACCATCTATGTAGTCACATTCCAGGGGACAGGCCACCTTTTCCTCAGCAACAGGGGCCATAAAAGTATGGGCATCCCTGATACTTACCAGGAATTTCTGTGCTTGCAAATGAAAGTCCCAGAGGGACTTTCTCCTGGGAACCCTCTCCAGGAAAAAAGCAATGTTCTCCTCAAGGGCTTCTTTACCCAGACGATAATCCGGACAGGGATGAACATCCATCAACTTCTGAACAATATATTCCCCATCTTCTTTAAACTGCTCAGGAGAATACGCCAACAGATTTCCTCCTTTCTCCTTACTGGAATTGACTGATAATTCCTTTTGCCCATTCCTGGCCCTTTGCAATTCTGGATTTATCTTTTAGTGGCTCTTGCAAATCCAGTTCGCCTGTAATTTTTACATTGCCCAGATCACAGGCCAATTTCTTTAGAGAATTACCTGGGTTTCCTTCATGAGTACAGAAAAGAGCAACATCCTTTCCTGCCAGACTGTTGTGGATCAGAAATGTCCGTACAGGCGCTGCATAGTTAAAAGCCCAAACTGGTGTCCCCAGAAATACAAGATCATATTTTTCCAGGTTGACTGCCACTTCCTGCAAGGCAGGTTTTTGCTTGAATAAAACCTGAAATGTCCCCTTCATATAT
>PUNT01000156.1 GCA_003551905.1 Halanaerobiales bacterium | reverse complement strand
CGGTTCTGGATCAGGAGAAGTGTACCGGTTGTGGTGTCTGTATCCCCCACTGTCCTGGGCTGGCCATATTTGTGGTGAGTAAGAAGGGTGAACGGGCCCTGATCCGCTTGCCCTATGAGTACAGACCATTGCCCCGGAAGGAGGAAAAGGTAGATGTTGTGAACCGGGCGGGACAGGTTGTCGGTAAGGGAGAAATATGTTCTTTGCAGGACAGCAAGAAAAATGATAAAACTGTAATCGTTGGTGTTCTGGTAGACAAGGGGCTGGCAGGGGAGGTCAGAGGTATAAGGGTATAACCCAGGAGGTTATAATGGTTTAAACAGTTTTTAATACCGTCAGGCGGATTGGAGATATGAGTAGTTGGTAGACACTCAGCCCAAGAATCCTTTGGGGCTTGTTCCAAGGAGCGTCAAAGTTTTCCCAGCAGTACACTCTAAGCATATTGGAGAGATGCAGAATGATTAAATATTTTTATGCTGATACGCTGATACACAATTTAGATCCACGGGTTAAGATAATTATACTCGCCCTCATCAGTATTTCCATTTTTCTCATTACCAATCCAGTTATCCTGGGGATCATATTTGTGGCTTTAATCATATTCTGGCAGGTAGCCCATCTGCCTTTAAAGAATATGGCCACTTATTTCAAGTTCTTGATGGGCTTATTTATATTTTTGATTATAGTCCAGGCCCTTCTCTATGGTGGAGACACCATACTGATAGCGCCTGTTGTACCTGAATTTGTGCCCCTCATAGGAGGCATTGGCAGAATTACCCTGGAAGGGATTCTATTCGGCGTTTTTGTTTCAGCTCGCGTTTTGATCCTGGTATCACTTCTGCCCCTGGTCGGCATGACGACGCCGGTAGATAAACTGGCCCTGGCCATCAGCAAGATGGGTGTTAATTACCGCATGTCTTATGTCATAACAACAGCAATTAACCTGATACCCTTATTCCAGGTGGAGCTGGCTCAGATAATGGATGCCCAGAAGCTCCGGGCTTTCCAGGTTTTTGAGGAAGGCCGGCTCATGGAGAAGATGAAAGCTTATCCGGCCCTGGTTGTCCCCATGGTTATAGGTGCCATGCGTAGGGCCCAGCTCATGGGGGTTGCCATGGATTCCCGGGCTTTTGGAGCTCAACAATATAGAACTTACATCGAGGATATAGAAATGGTGACAAGAGACTGGGTGGTTTTAATCATTGGGTCTATTGCAACTATAGGATTGGTGGTGGTCAATTATGTCTGGTAAAAAAGAGCATATTATCAGTGTTGAAGATTATTCTTACCGTTATCCGGCAGCCAAGGTAAATGCTCTAAAAGAAATTAGTTTGCAAATTGAAAAAGGTGAATTTATGGCCATCATGGGATCCAATGGTGCTGGTAAGACCACCTTGTGTCAAACCTTAAATGGGATTATCCCCCTTTCTCAGGGTGGACGCTGGAAAGGACAGGTAGTGGTGGCCGGTCAGGTTACCCATGAAACTACAGTGGCTCATCTGGCCCAGGAGGTAGGGGTGGTTCTCCAGGATCCGGAGAGTCAGCTTTTTACCACTAAAATCATGCATGAGGTAGCATTTGGCCCGGAGAACTTAAACTGGGAAGTGCCCCTGATTAAAGAGAGAGTGGAGTGGGCACTGGATGTGGTACGCCTTAAGGGAATGGAGGAAAGGCCTCCTTCTGCACTGTCAGGTGGCCAGAAACAGCGCCTTGCTATTGCAGCAGCACTGGCTATGCAGCCCAATGTCTTGGTGCTGGATGAACCTACCTCTCAGCTGGATCCCATGGGTACCATGGAGGTTCTGGAGGTAGTGCAAGAACTCCGGGAGAAGTATAATATGACCATTGTCATTGCCACTCATAAATCAGAAGAGATAGTTAAATTTGCTGATAGAGTTGCTGTTCTGGACGATGGGAAACTTTTGGCCTGTGATCATCCTCGGAAAATATTTAATCAGATTGATTTGATAAAAAAGGCCTGGATCAGATTTCCCCAGGTCTCAGAACTGGCCCTGGAACTGGCGGAAATGGACCTGGAGTTGGGCACATTTCCCATCTTCCTGGAGGAGATGGAAGAAGCGCTGAAAAACCTGCTACAAGGTGGTGGCAAGGATGAGTAAAGAACTGGCAGTTGATGTAAAGAACCTGACCTATACGTATCCCGGCGATTTCACTGCCCTAAGAGATATCAATCTAAAGGTGGAAAAAGGTGAGTTTTTAGGCATAATCGGTCAGAATGGTGCTGGCAAGTCAACCCTGGTAAAGGGTATAACCGGTCTTATCAAGCCCACTAAAGGTGAGATTATGGTTCTGGGCGATAATACTAAAGAGGTTGGTATAGCAGAAATGTCAGTAAAGGTGGGCATGGTTTTACAGAACCCGGACAATCAGCTTTTTGCTCAAACTGTTGAGGATGAAGTAGCTTTTGGTCCGGAAAACCTGGAGTTACCGGAAGAAGAGATTGAAAGTCGGGTACAGAAGGCTTTAGAGTATGTGGGACTGGAAGATATTCGAGATGTCTTTCCTCCCTCGCTTAGTAAAGGAGATAGGGCCAAGGTCATCATCGCTTCAGTTCTGGCCATGGAGCCGGAGATCATAATATTTGATGAACCCACAACAGGCCAGGATTTCCGGGGCTGCCATCAGATTGTGAATGTTGCCCGGGAACTCAACGAAGCAGGGCATACCATAATTATGATCACCCATCACATGGCTTTGGTGGCCGAGTACTGTTCTAGAGTTTTAGTTCTCTGTCAGGGTGAGGTTTTGATGGACGGGCCCACAGGAGAGGTTTTTGGTAAACCTGAGGAACTGGCCAAAACCCATATAGTTCCTCCTCAGATTACGGTTATGGGGAATAATCTCTGGTCTGAACTGGGTTTGGATGGTGCGCTTTTGAAAGTTGAGAAGGCAAAAGAGGTTATAAGGAACAAGGTAAAAGTAGAAACCTGATGTTAACTGCAGGTGGGCACCTGTAGGAAAAGGTAGTGTTAGAGGAAAAACAAAAGAAAGAGGGGATTATTGATGACTGAACCGAAACCTGGATTGAAACGGTATATTGGCAATGTTCATCCCTCGGTTATGGCTGTGTGGGCCGCTTTAATTGCTGTAGCAAGCATTCTGCCCACCATTCCTCTAATCGGAACCGGCGGTACATTCTCAGTTGGTGCTATTCTGGTACCTCTAGCCGGGATTCTTTTTGGCCCTATAGCTGGGATGGGTGTTGCAGCAGCTGGTGGGTTGATAAGTCAGCTCATTGCTCCACATACCGCATGGCTGGGTATGGCAACCTTTACCATTGGTATTGTCAATGCTTTGGTTACCGGTCTGGTATCCCGGCGTAGCTGGTTGATTCCCATCATCATACTGGGGTTGGGGTGGCTGCTATTTATAACTCATGAAATTGGCAGTCAGGCTGTACTCTTCCCCACAGTCTTCTATGGATTGGGTGCTATATTCACCCTGGTAGGAGCTTTCTTTGCTAGTAAGCTTTTTGCTTCGGAAAATGTACTTTATAAAGGAATCGGGATCTGGTTGGCTTCCTTTGCAGGGATGGCAGCAGCCGCAGCTTATGCAAATTATCTTGGCCTTATATTAGTTCAAATACCTGCCCATGTGTGGCATGCCCTGGTAGTGCTGGCACCTGTCGAAAGAGCATTGTTCTCCTTGGGAGCTGCCATCATCGGTGTTCCGTTAATCATTGGACTGCCTAAGATAGGTATGCGCCTGGGTCCCGGAGCTGAAATCGAAGAGACAGAAGAAATCTAGCAGTTTTAACTGGTGCCCGCCTGCTTTGTTTAAGAACAGGCCCCACCCTCCAGCCTGGATGGTGGGGCTTTAAAAATATTTAATTTTACAGAGCAAGTTTAATAGCTATACATAAAAAGAGGAATTGACTTTCTGTCAGCGAATGGAGTAAATAAAAGGATATGGGAGGCTCTGAAGGAGGTAAGCCATGGGACTTGAAATCTGGGATTGTCATATTCACCTGACTCCACCTGAGATTATTGAGAGGGCCAGTGAATACAGAGCCCGGGATAAGCACTTTAAAACTCTGGGAGAAAGCGATGTGAATCGATATGCCACTGCTGAGGATCTCATAACAGAGATGGATAGATCCGGCGTTGACCGGGCAGTGGTGGGAAGCTTTGCTTTTAGAGATCAGGGTTTATGCCGGCTGGTTAACGATTATATTATTCAGGTGGTTCAGAAGTATCCCCGACTCCTGGGTTTAGCCTCTGTATCACCTCTGGAGCCCGGCCTGGAGAAGGAGATAGACCGCTGCCAGAGGGCAGGGCTTGCTGGGGTGGGGGAACTTTTCCCTGATGGACAGGGATTTGATATTACTCATCCCGACCAGGTTCAGGAACTGGCTAATATCTGTATTGAAAGATCCCTGCCCTTGTTGATTCACGTTAACGAGCAGGTAGGACATTTTTATCCGGGCAAAGGAAAAACCGGTCCGGAAGAAGCATATAAATTTGCTGCAGATAACCCGGATCTGGTTGTAATTTTAGCCCACCTGGGAGGGGGACTTCTCTTTTATGAAGCCATGCCAGAAGTTAGAGATACACTGAAAAATGTTTATTATGATACTGCTGCAGTTCCCTTTCTCTATGAGCCCGGTATTTACCGGGTCCTGCAGACAGCGGATTTGTCGCACAAGGTAATTCTAGGTAGTGATTATCCCATAATTTCTCCATCCCGGAATATTGAAGATCTGGAAGGTTTGCCAGTTGAAGACCGGGAAAAAATACTGGCCGGCAATGCCAGAAGAGTATTTTGTCCAGAATAAGAAAAGTCCAGAGAATTTGATTTAAAAAGGAGAGGATTGTGGTGTTGCGAAAACAAAAATTCTCAGTGCCAACACAAATTCACTTTGGTCCTGGGGTGCTAGAAAACTTAAAAGACCTCATATCCCATACAGAAAAAGTGTTTTTAGTTTCTGATGCCGGGGTGGAAAAGGCAGGGATCACTGAGAAGGTCGCTGCCTTATTGGAAGAAAGGGGAGTTCAGCATTGCCTGTACACCAATATTACACCAAACCCTACAGCAGCACAGGTCAAGGAAGCACACAGAGAGCTAAAAGCATTTGGGGCCAGCACTGTAATCTCCCTGGGTGGAGGCAGCCCTCTGGATGTGGGAAAAGTTCTGGCTGCTCTGGCTACCAATGAAGGAAAACTGGAGGAATATCAGTGGGAAGGGCGCCCTTTTGAGAATCCTCCCCTTTTATCCATAGCCATACCCACTACGGCAGGCACCGGCAGTGAGGTAACTGGCATGTCAGTCATAATTGATCGCAATGTGAAACGGGCGGTACTGGGCCCGGCCATATATCCCCGGGTAGCCCTGGTAGATCCTGAACTAATGGTTACCCTGCCTGCCGATCTTACAGCTTCCACCGGCCTGGATGCACTCAGCCATGCTGTAGAAGCTTATGTGGGGAAGAACTCCAGCCCCATAACTGATGCCCTGGCTCTGGAAGCAATTGGTCTTTTAGGCAGGTATTTGTGGCGGGCAGTTGCAGATGGACAGGACCTTAAAGCCCGGGACAGGGTGGCCCTGGCCAGCACCCTGGCAGGTTTGGCCATGGATCAGGCTGGATTGGGTATAGTTCACTCCTTAGCCGGCCCCCTGGGTGGATTCTTCGATGTGCCGCATGGTCTTTCCAATGCTATTCTCCTGCCTTATGGGATGCGCTTTAATGCCATGGCTGCCCCGGAGAAGTATGCCAGAATTGCCCGGGCTTTAGGAGTTGATACCCGGGATCTGGAGAGGTGGCATGGGGCTATTGCAGCTGTAGAGGCTGTGGTGTGTTTGGTTAAGGAGATGTCCCTTACCTGGGATTTGAAAGAATATGGGGTGACTGGTGATAGGGTGGAAGAAATGGGCCGGGCGGCAGCAGAGATGCGGCTTATGCTCAACAATCCCCGCCAGGCAACAGCAAAACAGTGTGAGCAGATCTTTATGAGCGTTTTGGAAAGGAGGGATCCTTCCTTTGAAGATATTACAGATTGACTTAGATCAGGGAGAAGTAAAAGAAGAAAAGCTCGCTGCTGAATTTAAGACTTCTGGTGGTAGACTTTTAACCCTATCTTTCTTGCTTGATCTGCCTGGTGACCTGGATCCGTTATCCAGTGAAGCTCCTCTTATTTTTGCCACCGGGCCACTGGCTGGCAGCGGGGTAACCTGCAGTCACAGGTTATCTGCTGGTGGTAAAAGTCCTCTAACTGGTGGTATCAAGGAGTCCAATAGTGGTGGCATGGTAGCTTATCACCTGGCCCGGCTGGGTTATCGTGCTCTGCTCATAAAAGGTGCTAATCAGGATGGAGATATGGTTATAAGGGTGGAGCCGGAAAAAGTTCACCTGGAAAGAAGAGAGAAGTACCGGGAACTTGGGAACTATGATCTCCTGGAGGAAATCCGCAAGGAATATGGTGCCGATTATTCAGTAATTTCCATTGGCCCGGCTGGAGAAAATGGCCTGTTGAGTTCCGGCATCGCCATCACTGATCCCCTGGGTCTTCCCAATCGCTTTGCAGCCCGGGGAGGCCTGGGTGCAGTTATGGGTAGCAAAGGAGTCAAGGCCATCTTAATATCTGCTAAGGGAAAACAGCGCTTTGAACCTCAGTCTAAAGGAGAATTCCAGTCAGCCCAGAAGGAATTCAACCGGATTGTTCGGGAAAATCCCCGGATTGAGGTTTTACAGAAATACGGCACTGCTTCCACTGTGAGCATGGTTAATCAGCTGGGGGCTTTGCCTACCAGGAACTTTTCCCAGGGCACATTTGCCGGGGCGGAAAAGATTGATGGTGAGCACATGTACAAACTTATAACCCAGAGGGGAGGGGGAACACCCACTGAATCCTGCATGCCGGGGTGTATTATACAGTGTTCCAATGTTTTTCCCGGCCCTGATGGCAAGCGGATTGTAGGGCCTATAGAATATGAGACTTTAGGGCTCCTAGGCTCCAATCTGGATATTGATTGTCTGGATACCATCGCCCATCTTAACTATCTCTGCAATGACCTGGGACTGGATACCATTGAAGTTGGTTGTTCCCTGGGAGTGGCCACTGAAGCCGGACTGGTCTCTTACGGGGATGGAAAGGCTTATGGGGAACTGATTGAAGAGATGGGTAAAAATACTGTTCTGGGGCGGGTTCTGGGCCAGGGAGCGTTCCTGGCCGGGCAGGTTCTGGGGGTGAAAAGGGTACCTGTGGCCAAAAGACAGGGGATATCTGCCTACGACCCCCGGGGAGTTAAAGGTACTGGTGTTACCTATGCTACTTCCCCCATGGGAGCAGACCATACCGCTGGTCTAACTGTCTTTGCCCCGGTGGAACACGGGAAAAAGGATGGTCAGCTGGAGCTCTCTAGAAGAATGCAGCTGGTGCGGGCAGCTTATGATGCCCTGGGTTTGTGTGCTTTTCTCCTGGGAGCAACCGGTCCCCATCCGGATAAAGCTGTGGCTTTAATCAATGCTGCTTATGGAAAAGAACATGGGGCAGATTATCTGGAGAAGCTGGGGGCACAAGTCATTGCTGGCGAGCTGAAATTCAATGAAAAAGCCGGGTTTACGCCTGCTAATGACTGTCTGCCAGAATTCTTCTACAAGGAAAAATTACCGCCCTATGACCTAACGTTTGACCTCTCCCGGGAGGAGACAGGATCTCTATTTGAGGATCTCCGAAAGGATTCTTGAGGAGGTAGCTGCTGTTGAAAATAAATGTTAGGATAAAATACTTTCTGGTTCACGAGATAACCGGGAAAAAGTCAGAGGATATTGAATTGGAAGCAGGGACAACCCTGGGAGAGCTGCTCCAGGAACTGGTGAAAAGACACGGCAAAGAGCTGGGAAAACTCATGTTTTCACCTGATGGAAAGCCTGGTAATCACCTGCGCATTTTCTTCAATGGCAGGATGGTAGATGAGGAAATGCTAGAGCAGGAGATTGAAGAGGATAGTGAAGTTAATATCTTTATGGCCATAATAGGGGGTTAAGATGAGCTTACTGGTGAAAAATGGCAGAGTGGTGACAGAAGAAGGAATAAAGGAACTGGATATTCTTTTGGAAGAAGGTAAGATCAAAAAGCTGGGGAAAAATCTCAATGAAGGTGCAGAAGTCATAGACTGTCAGGGCAAATACGTATTGCCTGGCTTGATCGATGCCCACACCCACTTCTATATGCTGTGTGGACCGGATGAGCATACCATTGATGATTTTTACAGTGGCAGTGTAGCTGCTCTTTTCGGCGGTATCACCACCATCATCGACTATATTGAGCCGGAGCCAGGGCAGAATCCCCTTTCTGCTTACAAGCAGAGACGGCAGGAAGCTGATGGTTTTGCTGCTCTGGATTATGGTCTCCATTTTGTAGCTTCTCGCTGGGATGATGAATATCGGCGGGAACTGGAGCAGGTTGTTCAGAAGGGAGTAACTTCCCTGAAAGTTTTTACTGCCTATGATGACTTGCTTCTCCCCTATGAGAAGATTAATGATGTTTTGATCTGGGCCCGGGAAAATAATGTTTTGGTTACCTTCCATGCTGAGGAAGAAGAAGTAGTGTTAAGGGCTCAGGAGCGTTTAAAAGATGAAAAAAAGACAGGACCGGAATGGCATGGGGAGAGCAGGCCGGTGGAATCAGAGGTGGAAGCTATTGAAAAGCTCATGGAGATTGGGTATAAGGTTGATGTGCCTATCTATATTGCCCATGTTTCTTCTGCTAGAGCTGCTGAAAAAATTCAAAGAGCTCAGAAGAGGGGACAGAAAGTGATAGCTGAAACCTGTCCCCATTACCTGTTCTTAAACAGCAGTCTGTACCAGGAAAGTGAGAACCCTCAACTATATATCATGTGTCCACCTCTTCGGGAAAAAAAGGAACAGGCAGATATGTGGCAGTTCTTAAAAAATGGCCTATTTTCAGTCATTGCCAGCGATCACTGCACCTTTTCCCGGCAACAAAAGCTAAGATCCAGG
>PUNT01000063.1 GCA_003551905.1 Halanaerobiales bacterium | reverse complement strand
GCAGACCCTGTGAGTGGTGACTTTTCTGGAGTTGTTAAGGGAGGGCATCTTATAGAAGGAGGCAAACTGGTAAAACCGGTAAAAGAAGTTATGATAGCAGGAAATGTCTATGATATTCTGAACCAGATTACAGCTCTTTCTTCAGATATAAAGCCTATAATGAATTTCCGTGTACCACATGTGCAGGTAGAGAATATTTCAATAACTGGCAAGTAGAAAAAATTAATACATACCACTTTAAAGAGCACCTCCTCAGATTTACATGTGGAGGTGCTCGACATATTTTCATTATCTTGGGGCAATTTAAACAGGAATAAGCCTGAATAGTGGAGCTGAATTTATGGATCAAGTTATGCTGATCTATGAGTTTCTGGCAGATACAATTGCCAGGGCAAAAAAAAGGGCCAGTAAGTGGCAGAAAATCCTGAAGGGTGAAAATACAGTTCTCTGTCAGGAAGCAGTAAAAAGCATGCATGATAAGGCTTTTCACCTGTTTGGAGCGTCATTTATATCCCTTTATGCAGATAAAGAGTACAGAAACAGTTCCCTGGAGGTCATGGTAGACCTTCAGCTAATAGCTGATTACCTGGATAATCTGAGCGATGAACTGGGTATATTCAGTTACCGGTCTTTACGCCGGCTCCATAGTGCATTACTGGACTGTCTGACTGAAAAAGCAACGGGAGGTTATTATGATTTTTATCCCCACAGGGAAGATTCTGGCTATTTACATAATTTGGTTGATTCCTGCCGGCAAAAAGTGACCAGCTGGCCACAGATAAATCTTATCAGGCCCTTTCTTCTAGAACAGGCAAAACTTTATAGCAATCTGCAGATTTACAAGCATGGGGAAAAAAGGTATAGAAGCAAAACATTAAAGATATGGTGTGAAAGAAAAAGAGATAAGAAACTTTTCTGGTGGGAATTTGCAGCATCAGCTGGTTCAACTCTGCCAGTATTTATTCTACTTGCTGAGACAACCAGAAAAGATAGGAGTGATGTGCAAAAACTAATGGGATATTATAGCAAAAGGATTGCTCCCCTGCATATACTGCTGGATTATTTTATTGACCGGCAGTACGATAAAAAAGCAGATGAGCTAAATTTGGTATCTTATTATCCAACAGAGGAAATTATGCAAAAAAGGATGATTGGTTTTTACAATGATTCGCAGAAAACAACGCTGAGTATAAGAAATGGGGGTTTTCACAAACTTGTGGGAAAGGGACTTTTAGCTCTTTATCTTTCAGATGCCAAAGCTTTAATACCAGAAAACAGGTCCACAACAAAAAAATTCCTGGATCAGGGAGGCATGGCAGTTAAAATCTTGCAAAAAGGTTGTTTTATCTTGAGAAAAAAAGGAAGCTTGGATATTAATAGTTTTTGATTTTATCCAGAATATTTTCCAGTGCTTCCCGGGACTCAGAACAGGGAAGCTGTTCTAATTCCCTTCTGGCCTGGCAATAAAAATAGCCAATAACTTCATCTAATTCTCGGGCTGCCTTTGATGCCTGGAAAATATTTTTTATTTCTGTAACTGCCTCAGGATTATGCTCAGCTTTCAAAAATAGTTCCCGGGCCAAATGACCATAACAAGGATCTGCAAAAAGCAAAATAAGGGGTAATGTTACTACTTTTTCCTGTATATCTTTAAAATGTGTTTTACCGGTTTTTTGCGAACTCAGAGATAGATCCAGCAAATCGTCTTTTATCTGAAAGATTCTGCCGAGATTAAGGGCATAATCTGCCATGATTTTTGCATATGGAGAATGAAGTTTTCCTGTAGCTGCACCAGCCAAACAGGAGGCTTGTAGTAAAGAGCATGTTTTTAAATCAATTATCTTAAGATACTCCCCTTGAGTCAGGAAAATATTACTTTTTCCCCTCACTTCCATTATCTGTCCCTGACACATACAGGTGACTGCTTCAGTTATAATATTAATTACTTCTCTGTTCCCCGTTTTATTCAGTAAATTAAAAGCTCTGGTAAAGAGAAAATCACCTATCAGAACAGAAATTTCATTGCCCCAGACTTGATTTAAAGAAGCTTCTCCTCTACGCAATTCTGCCCGATCTATAACATCATCGTGCACGAGAGAAGCAGTATGGATAAGTTCTACTGCTGCTGCAACCGGGTATGCTTTTTTGCAGATGCTGGAGTTTAACTTAAAGGAAATCAATGTCAGGAGCGGGCGTAGCCTCTTGCCTCCACTTTTGAGAAGTGGTTCCACTAATTCCTGGTAAAAGGAGTAATGTTTTGTGCATGAATTTATAATCATATTCTCAACTTCTTCTAGATCTTGCTGATAGGGTTGATATTTTTTTTCTATTTGAGTTTTTACCATGAGCAGACACCTCTTTGTGAATATTGTGCACTTAAAGAAAAAATTTAAACACAAAAAAACCCGGCTGGCAGCCGGGCTTATTTGTGTCAGGCTTTTTCAACCTTCACAGCACAGACTTTAAGTTCTGGTATTTTAGCAACAGGATCAAAAGCAGGGTTAGTGAGAAGGTTGGCTGCTGATTCATGGAAGTGGAAGGACATAAAGAGTAATCCTGGTGGCACCTGTTCAGTAACTTCAACTCTGGCTTTAACCTTACCTCTGCGGGAGGAAATCACAACTTCTTGGCCTTCATCCACCTGCAATCGTTTGGCATCTTCCGGGTTTATTTCCACCAGTTCTTCCGGATGGATAATATTCAACCCAAAACTGCGGCGGGTCATGGTGCCGGTGTGGAAATGGTTGAGTTTACGGCCGGTTGTCAGGAGGTAAGGATAATCTGCATCTATCGTTTCCTTGGGAGGTGAGTATTCAACAGGATGGAATTTGCCCAGGCCCCGGGTAAACTTATCCTTATGGAGAAATTTTGTGCCGCCATGGTTGTTATGGGGGCAAGGCCATTGTAGACCATTTTCATTCAGGCGGGAACTGTAAATACCTCCATAGCTAGGGGTTAAAGTGGAGATTTCCTCCAGTATTTCAGCCGGATTTGAATAACTCCATTCTGCGCCAAATTTGGAAGCCAGTTGGATAATGATCTGCCAATCAGCTTGACTTTCTCCCGGTGGAGTAACTGCTCTTTCTATTTTCTGCACCCGTCGTTCAGTGTTGGTAAAGGTACCTTCTTTTTCCGCAAATGCAGCTGCCGGCAAAACTACATCTGCCAGCATGGCAGTTTCGCTCAGGAAAATGTCTTGAACTACAAGGAAGTCCAGATTGGAAAGGACATCTCTAACATGATTGGAATCAGGATCACTCAAGACCGGGTTCTCTCCCATTATATAAAGGCCTTTTATTTTTTCCGGGATGCTACTCATAATTTCGGTGATAGTAAGACCTTTATCATTAGCAGGAACCTGTCCCCAGGCCTGTGTGAACTTGGCCTTAACTTCAGGGCTGTTTACTCCTTGATAGCCCGGGTAAACATTTGGCAAAGCTCCCATATCGCAGGCTCCCTGTACGTTGTTCTGGCCTCGTAAGGGGTTGACTCCAGCTCTTTCTTTACCTACATTGCCAGTGGCCATGGCTAAATTGGCCAGAGCCAGAACATTATTGGTTCCCGAGGTGTGCTGGGTAATCCCCATGGCATAAAGAATGGCAGCAGATTCAGCTGAGGCATAGATTCTAGCAGCTTCATACAGGTCTTCCTGGGAAACCCCGGTTATCTGGCTCACCTTATCCGGGCTATAGGATTCTACTATTTTTTTAACTTCCGGGAAATTTTCTGTCCGGGCATTGATATAGTCTTCATCATGTAAGCCTTCTTTTATAATGATGTTAAGAATACCATTGAGAAGTGCCACATCGGTTCCCGAACGGTGACGCAGCCATACATGGGCATATTCAACCATCTCGATATGCCTGGGGTCAGCAACAATAAGCTTGCTGCCATTTTTAACTGCTCTTTTAACCCGATAACCTATGACTGGATGGGCCTCACTGGTATTGGAGCCAATAATGAATATGGCAGGAGTTTCTTCGATCTCACTGATGGAGTTGGTCATGGCACCGCTGCCAAATGCTGTAGCCAGACCGGCTACTGTGGCAGAGTGTCACAAGCGAGCACAGTGATCAATATTGTGAGTCCCTAGAACAGAACGAAAGAATTTCTGAAAAAGGTAGTTTTCTTCATTGGTGCACTTAGCAGAGCTCAGGCCAGCCAGGGCATCAGAACCGTGGGTCTTCTTGATATCACTAAATCTATTAGCTATGGTCTCAAGAGCTTCTTCCCAGGAAGATTCCTGAAAGTGGCCATTTTTCTTGATAAGAGGTTTCTTTAAGCGTTCATTATGGCTGATAAAATCCCAGCCAAACTTTCCTTTGACACAGATTTCTCCATTGTTAGGTTCTCTGTCTGGCACATGTACATCAGCAATATTGTTATCCTTGACCTTCAATGTTAAGTTACATCCCACACCGCAGTAAGGACAGACCGTGTCAAAATTTTTAACTTCCCAGGGACGACCAGCAAAAATTTGATGTTTTGGCATCAGAGCTCCTACAGGACAAAGCTCAATACACATGCCACAGAAAACACAGGAGGAGTCCTGAATAGGAACCTCGTAGGGAGAAGAAATTTGGGAATAGAAACCTCTGTGGGAATAATCTATCGCACCTGCTCCCTGTACTTCATGACAGACCCGGACACATTTACCACAGTATATGCACTTATTGTAATCGCGAAGGTAAAATGGGTTTTCCTCATCTATTGAGAATTCTCTTTTTTCACCCCAAAACGGGCTTTTGTCGACCTTATATCTGTAGGCATAATCTTGCAGGCGACAATCACCGTTTTTCTCACAGTTGAAACAATCTAGATCATGGGAAGCCAGCATCAATTCTATAATAAAACGCCGGGCTTCCAGAACTCTAGGGGATTCTGTTTTTATAACCATTCCTTGCATTGCCGGCATTGCGCAAGAGGCAAGCATGCGACCCGAATTATCGTCTTCAACTACACATATGCGGCAGGAGCCAGAAAGACTCAAGCAGGGCTCAAAGCAGAGATTGGGAACATCAATTCCCAGTTTTTGTGCTGCCTCTAAAACTGATGTCCCTTCTTTAACTTCAATATTTTTGCCATCAATGGATAAAGAAAATTTTTCCATGAGTTACCTCCTTTCTACTCCTTTATAATCGCATTGAATTTGCATACTTCAAAACAGTTATTACATTTGGTGCATAGATCAACATCAATATGATGCTCTTCCTTGGGCTTTCCAGAGATAGCATCAGCTGGGCAGGCTTTAGCACAAACATTGCAACGTTTACAGTTTTCTTGATGGATGGAGTAAGTTATAAGATCTGGACATAGGCCGGCTGGACATCGTTTTTCCCTTATATGGGCGATATACTCATGGCGAAAATATCTCAGTGTGCTCAAAATCGGGTTGGGGGAAGTCTGACCAAGGCCACAAAGAGAGGTATCTTTTGTGTTGCGTCCAAGGTATTCAAGTTTCTCCAGGTCTTCTTCTTTACCTTTGCCTTGCACTATTCGATTGAGAATTTCTAACATACGCATTGTTCCCTCCCTGCAGGGTGTGCACTTACCACATGATTCATTCTGAGTGAAGGTTAGAAAATAACGGGCCAAATCCACCATGCAGGTATCTTCATCCATAACAACCAACCCACCAGAACCCATCATGGCTCCAGCCTGGGTAAGAGAATCGTAGTCAATTGGCAGATCCAGGTGTTCTGCTGGCAAACACCCTCCTGAGGGACCTCCAATCTGAACAGCTTTAAACTCCCTGTCACCCTTTATACCGCCACCAATATCGAAGATAACTTCTCGCATCAAGATACCATTGGGTACCTCAGCAAGACCAGTATTGTTTATTTTCCCTGTAAGGGCAAAGACCTTGGTGCCTTTGCTGCCTTCAGTACCAATACTGGCAAAAGCCTCAAACCCTTCACGGATAATGAGAGGTATATTTGCAAAAGTTTCAACATTGTTCAGGCATGTGGGCTTTCCCCATAGTCCTTCATTGGCCGGGAAAGGTGGTCTTGGGCGGGGCATCCCCCTTTTGCCTTCTATTGAGGCCAGTAAAGCTGTTTCTTCGCCGCAGACAAAAGCACCAGCTCCTTCTTTAATCTTTATATCAAAGCTGAAACCTTTATCAAAAATATTATTCCCCAGAAAACCTCTTTCTCTGGCCTGCTCAATGGCTTTACGTAACCTTTTGACAGCAAGTGGATATTCAGCTCGCACATAAACATAGCCTTCATTAGCATTAAGGGCAAAACCAGCTATTAGCATCCCTTCAATGACATTGTGAGGGTCACCTTCCAGAATGCTCCGGTCCATAAAGGCTCCAGGATCGCCTTCGTCAGCGTTGCAAACAATATATTTCTTTTCTCCTTCTGCTTTATAGGTGAACTCCCATTTTAGCCCGGTAGGGAATCCAGCTCCTCCTCTGCCACGCAAACCAGATTTCTTGACTTCCTCAATTATCTCAGAGTTGTCAATTTCCAGGGCTTTTTTAAACCCTTCATAGCCTTGCTGGTCAATGTATTCTTGTATATTCTCCGGATCAATCAAACCACAGTTACGCAGAACCAGTCTTTTTTGCTTGGCATAAAAGCCAATCTTCATATGGTCCTTGACTCTTTCCCCTGTAGAAATATCTTTATAAAGGAGTCTTTCAACGACATTTCCATTGACCAGGTATTCTTCCACCAGTTCCTTTATGTCTTCTGGTTGAACTGCACAGTAGAAGATGTTCTCGGGGTGAATTATAAAAATGGGCCCCTGTTCACAGAAACCATGGCAACCGGAAGCGATGATGTCAAAATCATCACTTATACCATGTCTATCCAGTTCTGAAACAAGGATATCTCTTGCTTTAAATGCTCCAGATGAAATACAGCCAGTTCCTGCACAAAACAAAATACGCCTTCGGGACATGATCTAAGCCTCCTTTCCTACTTCGAATCTTTCTCATAATTATTAATGATCTCTGGAATTTTTTCTGGTGTCAGACGGCCAAAGGTGTCATTATTGATCATCAAAACTGGTGCCAGGCCACAAGCTCCAATGCATGCAACTGATTCCAATGTGTATTTCATGTCTTCTGTTGTTCCGCCAACATCCAGATTCAGGACTTCCTGGAGCTTCTCAAGTATTTTTGCCCCTCCTCGGACATGACAAGCAGTCCCCAAACAGGTGCGAATAACATTTTCCCCTCGAGGACTAAGGTGAAACTGGCTAAAAAAAGTTGCGACACCGTAAACAGAGCTCAAAGGAATCTTTAATTTTTTAGCCAGAGTTTCAACTGATTCACGGGGAAGATAGCCATATTCATTTTGAATATCCTGCAGGGCAGAGATAAGGATCCCATCTTTAGTGGGGTATCGGTCCAGAATATTTTCAATAGTTTCGATAGTACTTGTGGATTCTAGTTTTTCATTAGCCATTTTCTACAGGAATATATTCCTGTTTTTCACCTCCTGTTAAATTTCTGATTAGTCATGCTCAGATTATAAGCAGGCAAAAAAGTAATAACCTCCGGCAGACCTGGAGGCTATTTTCCTTTGAAAAGGGAAAACTCTCCCGTTCTATTAAGAAGAAATGGGTTTTGAGGTATGAAAGAGCCACAATAATTTTTTGTTTGCTTGATTTTTATAGAAACAATTTTGGAATAGCTTTTAATGTGGGAGAGAATAAGAAGCATGATTTTTCCCCTAACATATTATTGTAAATTTGTTTCGACACCCAGAGTAAAGTTCCTTTAAAAACTGGAGTAAATAATGATCACTAGTATCCTTTTATACACTCATTATATTATATCCTGCTTCAAATAACATCTGCAAGTGTTGTTTCTCCAGGGAAATATTGGTATACTTTTATTAATCTTAGATGGAAATGAGTCAATTCCTTTATTGGTCTGCTGCTGAAAGGAGATTGTTTTTGATGGCAATAAAGGTTGTGTGCGCACCTGATTCTTTTAAAGGCAGTATTTCTGCAGTTGATGTAGTTCTTGCCATGGAGGAAGGGATAAAAAAATACCTGCCTTCTGCATTAGTTGAAAAGATTCCCCTTTCAGACGGAGGGGAAGGATTGGTGGAGACCTTACTAGCCTCAGCAGGAGGGACCTCTCAGGTAATAATGGTTAGCAACCCTCTAGGAGAACCAGTTTTATCTGAATATGTAATTCTCAAAGATAAAAAAACAGCAGTGATGGAGATGGCAGCAGCTTCTGGTTTACCACTAATCCCCCAGGCAGAACACAATCCCTTGAAAACAACAACTACTGGTACAGGGGAATTGGTAAAAAATGCCCTGGATAAAGGTTGCAGTCGGATAATTATGGGTATCGGAGGCAGCGCAACTAATGATGGCGGTATGGGGATGGCCAGTGCTTTGGGTATACGTTTTTTTGATGCTGAGGGTAATATACTGGCCGGCAAGGGTGAGGACCTGATAAAGATTAAAAAAATAGATTTAAAGGGATTGGATCCGCGTATCAAAAAAGTAAAGATCCAGGTTGCCTGTGATGTAAATAATCCCTTAACTGGTCCGGAAGGAGCAACAAGAGTTTATGGTCCCCAAAAAGGGGCCAGTGAGGAAATGGTGGAGGTTCTGGAAAGAGGTTTAAAAAACCTGGCAGAGATAATAAAAGAACAATTTAATTTAGATGTTGAAGATGTGCCGGGAGCAGGTGCAGCAGGTGGCCTGGGAGCAGCACTTCTTGCTTTCTTTGGAGGAGAGTTGCAGCCTGGTACAGACCTTGTTTTACAGGCAGTATCCTTTTCAGAGCGTATAGAAGGAGCCCAGTTGATACTAACTGGCGAAGGTAAGCTGGACAAACAAACCGCTCATGGAAAGGTGATTGCTGGAGTCTGTCGGGAGGCAGGGAAGAAGGGAAACGAGAGCACCAAGAAAGAGGACAAGTTCTAATCGTTTATGTATATCATTTCTCGACACTAACAGGATTGCCGTGCGAGGCCTGCGACCGTGACTGCCCTGCCTGCCGCTTGCACGCG
>PUNT01000005.1 GCA_003551905.1 Halanaerobiales bacterium | reverse complement strand
GGCTACAGCGGAGGGGCAACACCTGTTCCCATCCCGAACACAGAAGTTAAGCCCTCCTGCGCCCATGGTACTGCGGGAGAAATCCTGTGGGAGAGTAGGTCGCTGCCGGGAACCTTTTTTTTTAACTTTTAAGATCTTAGAATAGGCCTGAATATTTTTGCTATCAGCAGGATGGGGCTAGCAGCTTTTGGAGATATGGGCAGTCATCAGGTACTCCATCAAGGAATTTGTGCAAGATAACTGACCAACGAATAATGAATAGGAAAGAGGGCAGCATAAGAGCTGCCCTCTATTTCATAAAAAAGGCAGGAAAAACAGGTTGAATAGTTAAATATGTAATAATAATGTGTGGAAAAGAGGGGGGTGCTATATTTGGTTTTCCTGTACTTACTACTGTTGCTGGGTAGTTATATTTTGGGAGCTATCCCTACCGGCTATATAATCACTAAACTTGTGAAAAAAGTTGATGTTAGGGAATATGGTAGTGGTAATATTGGTGCTACTAATGTTTACAGGGTTCTAGGTATTAAGTGGGCTCTGGTTGTGGTGCTGCTGGACATACTCAAGGGAGTAATTCCTATTTTAGCAGGCATGGCAGTCCTGGAAAGTGAAATATTGATAATATTGCTGGGAATTGTGGCTATTATGGGGCATAACTGGACAATTTTCCTTGGTTTTAAGGGAGGTCGGGGGGTAGCTACCGCCGGAGGTGTTATTTTTACCCTGATGCCCCTTCCCTCATTTATAGGTCTCATAATCTGGCTGACTGTAGTCTGGGTTTCTCGTTATGTATCTTTAGGTTCTCTGGCCATTGCAATTGTAGTTCCTTTTCTGGTCTTTTTTCTGGAAGATTCCATGACATATACCTATTTCACCATAGTTATGGCCTTGTTTGTTATAATTCAGCACCGGGAGAATATTAAGAGACTGCTGGAAGGCAATGAAAATCGAATCTGAAGTTCAAAGGAATATGGGATTGTGATAGGTAGGGTTCTGCGGTAAAGGAACACCTTTATTCAAGGGCATGAAGAGGACTTTATAGGGAACTTTGAGCCAGGATATCTTTTCCAGGTACTCTACAGGTTGGTCATTGTCCTGACAGTAAATTAAGAAGTCAATTCCTTTCTTTTTTGCTTCCAGGCGAATTTTTTCCATTATAGGTGGCAGATCTTTTTCCTTGTCCAGGAGCAGATCGAAGAGAAACCATTGTTTAAGAGTTCCTCCCTTGCCAGGTACCCGGGGGACTGGCAAGATAGGCGCTAGGAGGTTCATAAAAGGACGGGCCAGCTTAAAAAGGGTAGGGATGTTGAGAACCCGAAAATTGAACTCAGCTGAATTATCCCAGACTTTTATTGAAGAATTGCCATAGCTAAAATTTCCATAAACAAGTTTGTTGTAAATATTTTGCAGCAATTGCATATCAGGTTTGGCAGGGAAGAGGTCATGAGTTCCATAAACTTTTTTCACTTTCTTGTAATCAGAAGCAAAATTTACTTTACGACTGAACTTGACGTTTTCTATGTTTCTGGACAGTTTTTTATGCAGGGGGATGGTTAAGAAAGTTTTGTCGCCGGTAACCTTGGTTCCAGCTCGGGTAAGTATTTTCATGGAGCGAATATTGTCCTCCTTTACATAGCCAAATATGAAGTCCAGATTTAGTTGCTCCATGTGGGCAGTCAATGCCTGCCACAGGCGAAATATTGGGCGCTGCATTCCTTTAATTTCTTCAGGGTTAGAACGCCAGTCGAAAATAAAACCACCTTTGGTGTTCTTGCCCCGGAGATTCATGTTTAAAGGCCCTACGCCCATAATTGCCAGTATTTTGCCGGTTTCGTCGTCTTCAGCAACCAGCAAAACAGGGTCTTTAAATTTCTTGGCTCGGTAGAAATAGTCCTTTCTCTCTGTTACCAGCTGAATTGTTTCGCCTTGCGGGGCTTTGAGTTCCATAGAAATTAATTGTTCATTATCTTTTTCCTGTGCTTCCCTTATTATCAACATGAATACCTCCTTGCTGGAATAGCTCTGGCTTTACTTTAAATTCTTCTTGCAGTAAAAAAAACCTGCAAAGTTACTACAAAGGAGTGAGAAGATGAGAGAATTATTCAATTCAGGTAAATCCCTGGAAGATTATTTCCAACAGGGAGAAAGTGGCATTAAGCGCAAGATAGAAAGGCTATATGGGCGGATAGGAGATGTAGAGTTTCCCGGGAGAAATTATACTCATAACAAAGTGCTTTTATTTTCTGAAACGTGGTGTCCGGACTGCCTGGTAATTATTGCTGCTCTCAAATACTTGCAGGAAAAAATACCTGTTTTGGAAGTTCAGGTGCAGCCCCAGGAACCCAATGCTCCAATTCTGGAAAGGCATTCAGCTGATGGCATGGACAGAATTCCGTTAATCCTTTTCCTGGCTGAAGATTTTACAGAAAAAGCCTTTATCTCCGAAACTCCAGCTGAGCTGGGGCCGGATATAAAGAAAGATCCTGAGAAGCACAAACAGTACCGGATGGGAGCATATATGAATGAAGTGGTGAATATTCTCCGGACTTATATTGAAGGGTAGAACTGATACAATTCGGGGCTAAAATTTTCTTGACTCTTTCCCCCTATAAAGGTATAATTATTGGTGCTGAGTTCCCCGATAGCTCAGTCGGTAGAGCAGGTGGCTGTTAACCACCGTGTCGCAGGTTCAAGTCCTGCTCGGGGAGCCAACTTTCATGCCGGCCGAGGCCGGCTTTTTTTAAATTTAACACTTTGGTGATGTTTATGGAAAAACCAGGGAATAGGTTAAGTTATATTCTGGAGGGGAAGTCTTTAAGACCTGTCATACTGAAGCTGGGTTTTCCCATAATGCTCAGCAATCTTTCCCAAACTCTTATGGGTTCTGTTGATACAATTATGGTTGGCAGGTTGAGTATGGAGGCTCTGGCTGCTGCCGGCCTTGGCAACGTCTTCATGTTCACATTCATCTTTCCTCTGACCATGATTTCTGTAGGGGTCAGGATCAAGGCCTCCCGTCGTTTTGGTGAAGGCAAATTCAGTGCCATAGGTACAGTCCTGGATAACTCTCTGATCCTGGCAGCAGGTATTGGGGTAATCTTTACCACAATCCTGGTAGCTGCAGGACCTTCTATTATGCAAATGATCAATGAAGATCCTGTTGTAGGCAGTCTGGCTGGTAGTTACATAAGAATTCGCTTTTTATCGACACCGGTCATTATGCTTATTGTTTGTTTGCAAGCTTTTTTTGAGGCTACCGGCCGGACCCATATTACCATGTACTCGACAGTGCTATTGAATGCCTTAAATGCAGTATTCAACGCAGTATTAATTTTTGGTTTGCTGGGATTTCCAGCCCTGGGCCTCATGGGCGCAGCCTGGGGTAGCTTTCTGGCAACAATATTTGGGTTCTTATTTCTACTCTTTCTGGTGATACGCCCCCGGGAGAAAATTGCCTACAGGGTTTTCACAAGTAAGAATGTTGAACGGCAGGAGGCCACGTCCTTATTCAAGCTTTCCCTGCCAACCATGCTTGAGACTTTTGCAAATATTTTTTCCTTTTTCATCTTTGTCTGGATTCACAACTTCATAGGGACAGTAGCCCTGGCAGCAGCAGCTGTTTTGAACACTATTTATGGACTGGTTTTTTTGCCTGCAGTTGGTTTGGGTAAGGCTACAGGTATTCTGGTGAGCCAGAGCCTGGGAGCTAACAGGCCGGATAGAGGAAAAGAAGTTGTGCATGAATCTTTGAAAATGGGTTTTATTATGTCCTGTGTCATTGCCATAACTGGCATTATATTGGCTGTTCCCATTCTTTCTCTTTATACAACTGATGCTCAGGTGATACAGATGGCCCGGATTCCCCTTATAATATTGCTTACAGGGAGCAGTCTTAACTCCATGGGCATGGTGAGCCATCAGGCAATCATTGGTGCTGGACTTACCAGATGGGCCTTTAAAGCGCAGGTTTTCATCTGTTATGTTTTATATTTGCCTGTTGTATATTTTTTGGGAGTCCACCTGGGACTGGGGATTATGGGTACCTACATGGGAGAGGCCTCCTATTTTATCTGGGTTTTCCTGGTCTTTTTCTGGAAATTTAGAAAAGGTGACTGGCAGTATGAAAAATTATAGGAAAAGAAAAATATTTTAAAACCCTATTGACCTGGAGTTAACTCCAGGTCTTATAATGTACTTATCCAGCATAAAGGAGGAATTCATATGTTTAAAAAACAATTAGGAGTGGGTCTCTATTCCCTGGCTGGTGTTTATGGTACAAAGGATTTAGCTGAAGTGGAAAAAATGTTGCTACAGGCCAGGGAACTGGGTGTCAGGTATTTTGATGTGGCTGATCAGTACGGTCCAGCTGAGGATTTTCTGGGGAGAGTGTTAAAGCCTTATCGCTCTGACTTATTATTTGCTAGCAAGGTGGGAATTACACCGGCAGGGGGACGGGACTGTTCTTATGAGTACATTCAGAATGTCTGCCGGCAGAGCTTGAAGCGGTTGAGTACAGATTATCTGGATCTGTACCAGGTGCATTTTCATGACCCGAATACGCCTGTGGAGGAAACGGTTCAGTCTCTGGAAAAACTGAAAAAGGATGGTCTAATCAGAGAATACGGGCTGGGACATCTGCCCTATGAAGTGGTCTGCAAATATTTGCAGGTGGGGGATCCCAGGACGCTTTTGCTGGAAATCAGCCTGGTGGCCAGCAGGAGTTATGAAAAATATCGGGATCTCTGCAGCAATGGAGAACTGGAACTCATTGCCATGGGAGCAGCTGGTCGCGGTCTTCTTACCGGTAAGGTGATGCCAGGTGTAGAGTTTGAACCTCAGGATATCAGGAACATGGATCCATTATTTCACCGTAGTTTGTCCCGTTCAGCTCTAAGGATACTGGCTAAGGTTCAGGAAATTGCCCTCCAGTACCAAAAAACACCGGTACAGGTAGCCCTGAACTGGGTATTGTCCCTGCCTAAAGTTTCTGTTGTGCTCATGGGACCCTCAAGCCGGCTTCACCTGGAAGAGAACCTGGGAGCTCTGGGTTGGGAAATAACACAGGAAACTAGAGAAGAACTGGAATGCTTTCTGAAACAGGAAAACAAGAGAGCCCTAGCTGAGCGAAGAGAGGATATAAAGGATATACTAAAGAATCCTTTGCCGGAAGAGAAAAAAAAAGCATTTGCTGACATTGTCTATGTGCTGGATGGTTTGGTTGAAATGGGCAGGGCTGAAGAAAAGGAGATAATACCTTTTTTCCAAAAAGCTTTGTCCTGGTACCGGGGAGTGGGGGAGGATGAACTATCTCCCGACTTCTTACAGGAGCTCAGAGAAAAAATTAAATAGTAATGGGAAGAGGAAAAGGCAGGATATTGCTGGCAGATGAAGAAAATAAAACTGGAAGGATATCCAACTGATGCCGGATTAATTATCTTGCCTTTTTGTTTTGGGTACAATTTTATAGTTTTTAGAATTATGATAATCACAGGTCTCTCAAGTAGCAAGTAATATGTTTCTTGTGACAGAATTTTCACATTGGCGTACATTATTTTTATTACTATCACTTGAATCTGGATTTGAGGACTTAAAAAGAGATAGGGGCAGATAATTAAGAAACAATTTCCGGAGGAGGTTGATTCTGTGACCTGGAAAAAATTTGAGTATGCTTTTTGGAATGGTTCTTTAAAGTGGGGGATGCCCGGCTGGCTTGTTTTCACAGTCCTATTTCATTCCATAAAGGGATTTTCTCCCCTGGAATTTCAGCCGTTGAACTGGCAAATGATAGTTAGGGGCTTTATATATTTGCCCATCTGGCTGGGGACAGGCTTCCTTTACGGTTTATCCCTCTGGAAACATAAAGATGAAGAAGGCCATTAATATTTAAGGAAAGGCAGGTGATGGGATCCTATGGAAGCCTGGCATATCTGGATTTTGCTGGGGATAGCTTTTTTGGTCATCGAGGTAATAACAGCAGAGTTTTTGCTGGGAACATTTGCTGTAGGGAGCTTTGGAGGTAGCCTGGCAGCCTACCTGGGGGGTAGTCTGCCCTGGCAGTTAACGGGGTTTATATTGGTAGCCATGATTGCTTTTTTTACAATAAGACCATTACTGGTGCAACAGTTAAAGCGTTCCAGTGACTTCCGTGGTACCAATGTGGACGCTTTAATGGGTTCTACCGGAAGAGTACTGGAAGAAATTGATGGGGATAAAGGTACCGGGCAGGTCCAGATTCAGGGACAAACCTGGCGGGCCCTGTCAATTGATGGGGAACCTATTGCTGAAGACAGCCGGGTTGAAGTGTTGGATATTAGGGGGATCAAACTCGTGGTAAGGAAAACTTAGTGTAAGAGAGGAGTTTTTTTATGGAAGCAACACTGATAATTCTCAGCGCAATCATTATCCTGGTAATTGCCTTTTCCATCAAGGGATTACGTATAGTTCTTCAGGCTGAAACCATGGTAATAGAGAGGTTGGGTCGTTATCACCGCACCCTTAAATCAGGAGTCAATATTATCTGGCCCATAATAGATAGGGCCCGGAAGATTAAGTGGAAATATATGAAGACAGATGCCACAGGAGCTGATGTGGTAATAGAAGATTGGATTGACAGGATTGACCTCCGGGAGACGGTTTATGATTTTTCTCGGCAGAATGTCATTACCCGGGATAATGTGGTTATTGAAATAGATGCTATGATTTATTTTCAAGTAACGGATCCGGTTAGGTCCATCTATGAGATTGCCAACCTGCCAGACGCCCTGGAAAAACTAACAAAAACCACCCTCAGGAATGTTGTGGGTTCAATGGATTTAGATGAAGTGCTGTCTTCCCGGGACGAGATAAATAATAACCTTCGCCTCATACTGGATGAAGCCACCGACAGATGGGGAGTTAAGGTTAACCGGGTAGAGCTTCAGGATATTACGCCTCCCCAGGAGATCAGAGAAGCCATGGAAAAGCAGATGAGGGCCGAGCGGGACCGGCGGGCAGCCATACTCTTGGCTGAAGGTCAGAAAAGGTCCAGTGTTCTGGAATCAGAAGGTTATAAGGAGGCCCAGATAAACAGGGCAAAAGGAGAGGCTGAAGCCAGGGTGGCCATAGCTGAAGCGGAAGCTATAGCAATTCGCAAGATTTCTGAAGCTATAACAGGTGATGCTGGAGATCCAGTGAATTACCTGGTGGCAGTTCGTTATCTAGAAGCCCTGAAGGATATCGCTGAAGGGGAGAACAACAAGATAATATACCTGCCTTATGAAGCTACCGGTGTTCTCAGTTCTCTGGGCGGAATTAAAGAGCTCCTACAAGGAGATAAGTAGATTTACAAAAGAATATGGTCCCCTGTAGTGGCGATGATGAGTGTTAACTATTATGGTTGACTTGTATTAACCAGTTCTGGTATAATTATGGGCATAATAAAGAAGAAGCTGTGAAGGGGAGTAGTAGTCGGAAAGTATGTTTACAGAGAGCTGCAGTCTTGCTGAGATGCAGCACATACTTTTGGCGAACTCGCCCTGGAGCTGTCAGGGTGAAAGGAGAGTAGTCCTGGCCGGGAGTTTTCCCGTTATCCTCTTGAGCTGGCAGCTTAATGCTGCAAATAGAGTGGTACCGCGGAAGAACCTTTCGTCTCTAGTAGGAGTCGAAGGGATTTTTTAGTTTGGAGAGGAGGTTGCTAAAATGGGTGCAGGGAATTACCATCCCCGGGAGATTGAAGAGAAATGGCAGCAGATTTGGGCTGAGAAAGGTGTTTTTGAAGCTTCTCAGGATAAGTCGCTACCCAAATATTATGTGCTGGTAGAGTTTCCCTATCCATCAGGTGAAGGTTTGCATGTGGGGCACCCCCGGAGCTATACTGCCCTGGATGTTATTGCCCGGAAAAGGCGCTTGGAAGGGTACAACGTATTGTATCCTATTGGCTGGGATGCCTTTGGTCTGCCTACAGAAAATTTCGCCTTGAAGAGCGGACTTCATCCCCGGGTGGTTACTGAGGAGAATGTAGCTCGTTTCAAGGAGCAATTGAAATCCCTGGGTTTCTCCTTTGACTGGTCCCGGGAAATTAATACAACGGACCCGGATTATTATATCTGGACCCAGTGGATTTTCCTGAAACTCTATGAACACAATTTAGCTTACAAGGCAGAAGTGCCTATTAACTGGTGCACCGAGTGCAAGGTGGGACTGGCCAATGAAGAGGTTGTAGACGGAGTGTGTGAGCGCTGCGGCGGAGAAGTTACAACCAGGGTTAAAAAGCAGTGGATGTTAAAGATAACCGAATATGCCCGGAGACTTCTGGATGACCTGGAGAACCTTGATTTTATTGAAAAGGTTAAAGTGCAGCAGAAAAATTGGATTGGTCGTTCCAGTGGAGTTGAAGTTGATTTTCCCATAGCCCAAAGTGATGAGGTTATCAGAGTTTTTACCACCCGTCCGGATACCCTCTTTGGTGCCACCTACATGGTCTTATCGCCAGAGCACGACCTGGTTGATAAACTCATGGAAAGAATAGAGAACAAAGAAGAGGTAGAAGAATACAGGGAGCAGGCCATGAAGAAAACAGAGTTCGAGAGAACTGAAGAGATCAGGGAGAAAACTGGGGTTCCTCTCCGGGGAGTTAAAGCAATAAATCCTGCCAACAATAAAGAAATAGATGTCTGGATTGCTGATTATGTTCTCTTGACTTACGGTACCGGGGCCATTATGGCTGTTCCCGGTCATGATACAAGGGACTGGGAATTTGCCCGGCAATACCAGTTACCCATTGTGGAGGTTATAAAAGGTGGGGATATAGAAAAGGAAGCCTATACCGATACAGAAGAGGGTATTCTGGTGAACTCAGGGTTTCTGGATGGATTAACGGTTGAGGAAGCTATAGAAAAAATAAGCAACTGGCTAATAGAGCAAGGGCTGGGCAGGAAAAAAGTAAACTACAAGCTCAGGGACTGGGTTTTTTCCCGGCAGAGGTACTGGGGTGAACCAATTCCCCTGATCTATTGTGAGAAATG
>PUNT01000162.1 GCA_003551905.1 Halanaerobiales bacterium | reverse complement strand
TGTTAAAGTTTGGAGATGGAGCAGAGCGACGAGAAGCTTTGCAAGCGCAGGGAGTTAAGAGTGCTGGCATAATACAAGAAACTTATGAAAGCAAAAGTGGCATTTCTATAGCACCACTAGCGGCAAGAATGCTATTAGATTATGACGACCCTGACTATGCACCGATAGCAGGTGGAGAACTTGAGAGAGACGACGATGAGTAGGATTTATAGACCCGGCGAGCTTGAATATAAACTGGCAATGCAGAAGCGCAATAAGATTTTAATCGATTATTATCGTGCTGCGCAGAGAAGCGTTAAAGCTGAGCTTACACAAGCTGTCGACCTAACAGACTTCAAGCGATATAAGATAGACAAAGCAATAACGAACATCAACAAGACTATCAGAGGGCTGAACGCAAAAGCAGTTGATTGGTCAAAGGTTGCGATAGATGAAGCATACAAAGGCGGTTTGCGAGGCACGAGAACAGAGCTTGCACGTTTAATGGATGGAGTAAAATTAGACTTTGACGCACCGATACATAGAGGAGCGGTTAAAGTGCTTGCAGACGAGACTGCATTAGACCTTGTTGCAGCAGGCGAGAGCATGAAAAAGACTACAAACACGTGGTTGCTAAAAACGCAACAGCGACTAATTGAAGATAAAGAAATTAGCCGCATGATAGCGAAGGGTGTTATTGAAGGCGAAGCGAGAAGAACAGTATCTGACAGCATATTTAAAGAGTTTCAGAAACGCCTAAAAGACGGTCAGTTGATAGAGATAAAAGGTAGACATTATAGACCAGACTATTATGCGGAGCTTGTTGCTCGCACACGGTCTATCGAAGCAGCCAACGAAGCAGCTATAAATATGAGCGTTAAATACGAAAACGATTTAATGCAGATTTCTTCGCATGGAGATGCTTGCGAGATATGTCAAGAATTTCAAGGCAGAGTATATTCTATTAGTGGAACGCACCCAGACTTCCCTGCATTGACAGACGATGTCGAGCCACCGGTACATCCTCATTGTAGGCATATAATGGTTCCGGTAAATGAAGACATTTTGCGAGAGCGTGGCGAGTATGAGGGGCTTGCTCGATTTTCACAGAGCCAAGAAAAGACAAAAACTTTTGCAGACTATGAGAGGGCAATAGCATTATGATAGACGTATATTTGCAAGACGAGATAAAGATTAAAACTTCTACGACGGACCAATGGGGCGAACCGTCAGAAAGCTCAACGGAAACTGTTAGTGGTCGCTTTGTTTACAAGACACAGATAGTGCGTGATGCGGAAGGGCAAGAAGTAACTGCTTCGGGTCATGTATTGCTTAAAGACAGAACGCTCGGTTATGATGCTACAATTGAATACGACAATACAGATTATGCGATAGCAAACATCCACAGGATAAGAGATTTTGATAACAAATACTTGAAGGTGTTTTTGAAATGAGTGACTTTGACGACAGAGAATTCAAAAAAAGGCTAACAACGTTGCAGAAGCAAATCATGCCGACATTACAAGAAAAGGCTCTTGCTGTTGCGGGTATGCAGTTACTAAGAGATGCTGTTATGGTTGCTCCGACAGTACCATTACAAGAAGGGTGGCTTCGTGGTTCTGGCTCTGTCCACGTTAAAGGAAAGTTTAAGTCTGAAAGCCCTGCTGGTAAAAAAGGCAAAGCAAACAAAGGTCCTACTGGAATGAACAATAAGGATACCGCAGTTGTAGGATTCAATACTCCATATGCAGCTTATTTGCACGAGGGCATCAGACGTGCTGGAACGCATAGAGTGGAGAGCTGGTCAGAGGCTTCTTCCGGCTCAAAGTATTTAGAAAGCAAAATGACGATGTTCAAAAACCAGTATCGCAGGCTAATGGCAGACACTATTAAAAAGGGGAAAAGTGCTTAAACAGATAACGACATATGTTGCGAACAATACAAGCTATGTAATAGGAACCGATTTATTTGCTGGAACAAGACCAGATACAGCGCCGGATAAGTGCGTTACAATTCTTGAAACGGGTGGCGGTGCGCCAGTATTTGATTTGCCCGACTATCTTGACAAGATGGTGCAAGTGCTTACAAGAGGGAAAAGCTATTTTGAAGGGCAAGAACTTGCTCAAGAGATATATGATTTACTGCACGGGAAAGCGGGTATTACAACACCGACTGTTGACGAAGAGACGTATTATATCAATGCAATAGAAGCATTGATGTCTCCACAATCAATAGGGCAAGACGAAAAAGGAAGATTCGAGTTTTCGACAAATTTTGTGTTCAGGATACAAGACCAACAATAGGAGGAAAAAATGGGAAGCGTGTTAAAAGACTTAGGTCCTTGCGAAGTAAAGCTTGGAACTACCGACCTAGGTGCAACGAGAGGGACTGTTTCTTTTCGTTACACTACTGAAGGCAGGGATATTCTCCACGACCAGAACGGCATAACTCCTGTCGACGGGCAGTATGTGGGTGCAACCTGCGAAGTTACTGTTCCGTTAACAAGACAGCAGCTGGCTACGCTGGCTAAGGTTATCCCGGGAGCAACCTACGACGAAGGCAAGTTAAAGGTTTCTCCGCCTGTTTCAAATCGATACGATGACGCAGAAAAGTTGACGTTGACTGCAATAGTGGACGGGAGTGCCAGTACGTTAGACTCTGATATGCTCACTATTCAGAAAGCGTCTCCGAGTGCTGACCTCGATGTTTCTTTCGACAACGAAGGACAGAGGGTTTACAACATCGTGTTTACTGGCTATCCGTCGCAAGTGACACCGATAGGTGAGTTGTGGCGTATAGGTGCTTAATTTACTGGCTAAAACCAGAGGAGGGCAGTTATGCCTAAAAGGAACTTTGACGAGCAAGCTCAATTATACGAGCCTATTGAGTTTACGCTTGAGGGAAAGAATTACACGGTTCGCAAACTAACGACTGCTTTGCTAAAAGAAGTGGACAAGCAGATGTCCGGCAGAGAAGAAAACGACATCGAAGCAGCTATTTCTCAGCTGGCATTACTGACGGGAGAAGATGAAAAGAACTTTCAAGACTTAGACATCAGAGTGGTAAAGTCTGTCTTGGAGTACATAACAGAAAACATTTCTCCGGAAGAAGATACAAAAAAAAAGAAGGGGAAGTAGTCGCATATATTGCGGCTATTTTCCCCGGACAGTTCACATACAAAGAGCTTTTAAATATGGACATACGTGATCAAAGGTTTTGGTTCCGGGAAGCTCGAAAAAAAGACTTGCGAGACGAAATACGTATGATGCAAAGTGCGAGAATAGCAATGGCAGAGGGAAAAGATTACGAACGCATAGTTCACAAGTTGCATTTAGAGCTGAAAAAGATTTCTTTCGGTGAGAAGGAAGTTTACAGCGAAGGATGGTCTTCATTGCGAGCTATCGATAAGGGGTAAACATGTTTGATGCAGGAGCAATAGTCAGTCGAATGAAGCTTGACAAGGAGCAATGGGACAGCTCTGTGCAAGACGTTAAGAGGGACTCTGGCGAATTGCAAGGCGAAATGCAGAAAACTACTGCGGATATTGTGAAGATGAGTGCTGCTCTTACTGCGGCAGGGGCTGTCGCTTTAGGGTTTTTTGGCAAGATGATGAAAATTGCAGCAGAAGAAGAGCGCATTTATTTTATGCTTCAATCACAACTTGAAACTTTGGGCTTTGCGTATAACGGTGTGATGAAGGACATTCGAGAGTTTACAAGCGCAACGCAAGCTGCATCAACCGCAGGCGATGAGCAAGTCGCACAGATTATGATGAAGTTGTTGCCATATGTTAAAAGCTTGGATGACGCATATGTAGGCACTACGCTTGCTTTGGACCTAGCAGCTCAAGGAATGTTTAATGCTGAAACTGCTGCTCGTTATATGGGAATGGCAATGGCAGGAAACGTAGAAATTCTTGGTCGATATATTGTTGAGCTTAGAAGCTCTGAGAACGAGATGCTAAAAACAATGACAACTTCCGAAAAGGCTGCATACGCAATGGAGATTCTTCGAGGCAAGTTTGAGGGTTTGGCAGAAAAAGAAGCAAAAACGTTGACAGGGTCTATGAAGAGCTTAAACAATTCAATAGGCGATATTTCCGAGAGTATGGGAAGAAAGCTTGTTCCGGACTTAGCTAAAGTGGCACGAGGAATGACTGCAGTTGTGGATAAAGTTGTCGAACTAACAGAACAGTTTCAAACTTTAGGTTCAGCAGTCATGGTGACTGTTGGAGCTTTTGGTGCTTTGGCAACAAGTCTTGGAGCTTTGGGGTTGTTGAAGATGTTGGTTGTAAAAGCTCTTGGAGCCATATCCATAGCTATTGGAGCGTTGCTTATAAAAGTTGCGGCAGTAGCTGTCGTGGTTGGCTTAGTATATGCAGCTTTCAAAAAATGGGACGAAGTAAAAGCATTTCTCTGGTCTTTTGTAGAAGGTGTTAATAGAGCGTTGGAAGAAGTTATGGTAACTGTACGAGAGTGGATACAACGTATGGCAGACATTCCATTCGTTGGGAAATACTTTGAAGGTGCTTTAGATGCAATGAACACAGCTGTGGATTTCTATGCAGAGAATGCTGAGTATGCGGCTGAGAGAGCCGAAGAAGCATTATTGAATTCTATTCCAGACCCTCCTAAAGTTAAAGAAAAAATTGAGGAAGCAATAAAGGGTATAGGCGAAGCATTTAGTAAAATGAATGATGAGATTAGAGCCGGGATGAAGTCTGCTTGGGACGGAATAGTAGAAGACATGTCAGATTTTACTTCATTCGCTTCTGATATGACACGAAACTTCTTTGGTCAATTTGAAAGTACATTCTCAGATGTGCTTTATAACGTGTTCACAGGGCAGTTTGAGAGCATTAAAGAAGCATTTGCAAGTTTTGGAGATACTCTAATAAGGATGGTCATGGATTTAGTAGCACGAATTATAATGTATTTTGCTATCATTAAACCGTTGGTTGGAATGTTTCCGGGGTTAGCTCCTGCGCTTGGTGTTCCGACAGCACAATCGGGTTCAGAAGGCGTTCCTCACACAGGCTTGTATCAGCTACACGCAGGCGAAAAAGTGACGCCAAGATATGATGCTACGAAAGAAGACAGTCAAGAAATAGTTATACATAATATAATAACGCCCGAAGCTATTGCTTTAGCAATGTCTGGCAGAGAAGGAAAGAATGTAATCGTTAACGCCATCAACGAAGACAGTTTGCGCAATGGCGTTACCAGAGAGGTGATAAGAAGATGAGTACTTTTATTTTGCCAAGGGAGTCGTGTGAAGAGATACTAGATTATGATGTGATAATCTCTACGTCTGAAAACGGAACAGAACAGAGAAGACTAAGGCATGAAAATAAGGTGTTGGGCTTTAACATAACATCTCCTGTATTAAGCAAGAGCGGACTTGAAGCATATCGGGACCAACTTATAAACAATTATGGGGCATATGAAGCCTTTAATTTTTTATCTCCATTCGACGACGAAACATATCTTGTGCGTTTTGAGCCGGGAAGTTTTAGAACAACATACAGAGCTGGTGTGTTTCAAGCCAGCTTTTCGCTGAAAAAGGTGGAGGCATAATGCCGAAAGATTTAACTGATAGCTTTAAACAACAAAAAAATAAAGTAGCGAACAAGCCGATATATTTATACAAAGTTTTCGATTACAATGATGAAGGAGAGGACTTATTATTCGCAGAATGGGGCGAAAACATAACCTTTGACAGCGAGGTCTATCAAGCGTATCCGATAAAGCACGACGAGATAGGAGAAAATTCAAGCGGAGAAGTCGACGCTATAAAAGTACGTATATCAAATGTAAGTCGTACAATTCAAGGGTATTTAGAGCATTACGACTTTGGCGGTAAAAAGGTTTTAGTTCGCATGGTTTGGGCAGATAGATTAGCTTTTCCAGAAGATAAAATAGACACTATATATTATGTAGACAGCTATACAGCAAACGATGCGTCAGCAGAGTTTTTGTTGATGCCTAAAATGATTGTTGTAGAAGCTCAGCTGCCGGCTAGAACGTTCAAGAGAAATACTTGTTCGTGGGTTTTCAAATCTGATGAATGTGGATATGCTGGTGCAGAAACAACCTGCAACAAAACTAGAGTTAGATGTCGTGAGCTAGATAATCAAACAAGATTTGGTGCAACTCCGGGGATACCGCAAAGAAGGGTATATCTATATGTATAATTACGAAAAATTTCTAGAAGTACCTTATAAAAATGGTGGCAGAGACATGAACGGGTTAGACTGTTATGGTCTTATCTTGTTGATATACAAGGACTTAGGAATAAAGTTATTTGACATTGACGAAGAATATGATAAGGACTGGTCATGGAAGGGTTCTGATTATGTAAAAAAATATTATCATATGAATTGGAAACGCATAAAAGATAATATACAGTTCCCGGATGTGATAGCAATGCGAAACGGAAAAGGTATACTCAATCATGGTGGGGTTTATCTAGGGAAAAAGCGATTCATACATTGCACAAAAGCAGGAGTGACGGTAGCAAAGACATCACAAAAACCTTGGAAAAAGCGAATAGAAGCTTATTACAGATACAAAGGCGAACATGAGTGTTAAAGTTATACATATACCGAACAGATTCGAATCGGAACGTGAAAGTCGAGAAGTAGAATTTTCGGTCAAAAAGCGAGTATGCGACTATGTGCAAGTTTTCGACAAAGACTTTGACGACTATATATATATCGTAGACGGGAAACAAGTCGAGCCGGAAGCAAGAGTAGAAAATCTCAGCGAGATAATAGTTACGCCGGAAATGAGGGCAGACGCTATCGGTGCTGCTGTCGTGGCGTTTTTTGTGTGGGCTGGTAAGAATGCAGCAGCTATCGGGTTCTATACTTTAATGGCAGCAGCGTCTGTTGTATACAGTATCGTTAACAAGCCAAGTATGCCAAACTTTGGGACTACAAGCTCGACAGGAGGAATGGATGAAAATTCTCCAACATACGGGTGGGACGGTATTGTTACGACGCAAGAAGTGGGAGTACCTTATAAAATAATATATG
This sequence comes from Halanaerobiales bacterium, assembly GCA_003551905.1. GTDB lineage: Bacteria > Bacillota > Halanaerobiia > B1SED10-174 > B1SED10-174 > B1SED10-174. The sequence goes on along the minus strand of PUNT01000162.1, from coordinate 2,058 downwards.
GGCGGCATCGTACTGGTGGGAACATTATCAACCAATATGTTGAGACTAACGTTAGGACTAATCTAGGTTGGGTTAGCGTATCCACAACTGACGAGTATGCTGATGCAAGCGAAAACAGATTTACTACTGCAGAAGAGGTGAAAGGGATTAGATTTGATACAGTACGAAACACGTCTAGCCTATATGCGGGTGGACCATGGATACGGCGAAGTAAATGTTTATATGTTGAATACAGAAAGGTAGGAGACGCTACATATACGACCTATGGTAAAGTCAAAGGCGGTACACGTATAGTTGTTTCTGGGCTAGAGAAATCAAAATATCAAGTACGTATTAGTCGAATATCTATTTTGGACAGTCTCACAGAAGCCGCATGGAAAGACGTAATGGGAGCTTTAGAGGTAGACATATCTGGTGAAGGTAAGCAATATTTAAATACTCTCATAGCTGTTGGAGAGGGAGAGATAGAGAGTATTTCAAATATTATGATAAACGACCAACCGCTAAAAAACTTTGATGAGGTTGAAGTATTTATTCGTCGTGGCTCAAACGACCAAGAAGTAATTCCTGCATTTGAAGACATACACAATATATATGATGTAGGTCTTATGCTGCACAAAGACAATCCTCAATCATATACAACTACTGACAGCGACGTAGAAGGGTTTGAGATAAAGCTATCTTTACCTTCTGGCTTGTTTCAAGTGCGTTCGAGAGACGGTAAGATACGAGCATGGAGTGTAAGCTATAAAATTGAGTACAAAAAAACTTCATCTGGTACTTGGATAAATACTGGGACGCATACAGTTAGAGCAAGCAATAGGACCGCTTTGTCTAGAATTTTCAAACAAAGCGGACTCGACGCAGACCAGTACGACATAAGAGTAACGAGAACATCTGCTGACCCGACACTTGACCCACAAAGAATAGGCGATTTGCGCCTAGACTATGTTGACGAGATTAAAACCGATGCATTGTCTTATCCTAACACCGCTCTTTTGGGCATAAGGGCTTTGGCTACTGACCAACTTTCTGGCAGAACGCCCAACTTTTCATATATGGTACAAGGCATAAAAGTTGATGTGCCGCAAGTGATGAATGGTACAGAAGAAGTGTTGTGGGAAGATTACTATTATGACCCGGAAGAGGAAGCTTTTCGTTTGTTTTCTGACGACACAATATTGACGTGGGACGAAGAGACTTATGTAAAGAGATGGTGTGCTAATCCTGTCTGGTGTGTGCGAGACTTGTTGGTGAATAAAAGATACGGACTAGGCAATAAAATAGAAACGGACAATCTGAACGAGTCAATGTTTCTTGAAGAAGCTTTGCATTGTGAGGAGCGAATAGAAAGCGGATATAGAAAAGACAGCCCTTCGGGAGACGTGATATATGAAAAGCGATATAGAATAGACGCTGTGTTGGACTCTTTAGCACAAGCTCCGGACATACTGGCTCAGCTATGTGCTACATTTAACGCTTTTGCGTTTAACGCAGAAGGAGCGGTATCGTTAAAGATAGACAAAGAGCAGAGCATATCTCAAGTCTTTGGCATGGGAAATATAATAAAGGGGTCGTTCCAGCAGTCGTGGAAGTCGCAGAGAGACATTTATAACATGCTAGAAATAACATATCCCGACGAAGACTTAGACTACAGACACGAAGTTTTGTCTTATGCTGATGAAGAGTCTTTGACAGATGGCGTCGCTATAAAAAAAGACAGCCGCAGACTTTTTCTGACTAGGAAATCGCACGTCTTACGTCTTGCAAGACGAGCATTGAACGTTAGCAAATACATCAAGCGCATGGTAACATTTAAGGCAAACATAGTTGCCATAGCGTCTCAAGTGGGCGACGTGATAGCTGTGAGCCATGATGTGCCTTTGTGGGGATTATCTGGGAAGGTTAAAGCTGACTCTACAACTACGCTTGTCAAGCTTGACAGAGAAGTAACGATTGAAGAAGGGAAAAGCTATCAGATACTAGTTCGATTTGACGATGACACTATAGAAACTAGAACAGTAAACGAAACTCCCGGAGACTATACTGAGCTAACCG
>PUNT01000125.1 GCA_003551905.1 Halanaerobiales bacterium | reverse complement strand
GCACCCTGGTTATAGCTGCTGTCAGGGTTGTCTTACCGTGGTCAATGTGACCGATTGTTCCCACGTTCACGTGGGGCTTTCTCCTCTCAAATTTTGCTTTAGCCATTTTTGTTCATCCTCCTTAATACCATGATCAGGTTGGTTTAGAAGTATCGCTCAAAGATTATGCTTTTGCAAAAATATTTCCAGCTTTCTTTTTACACGCTGCAGTGCATTATCCACAGACTTAACATGCCTGTCCAGTTCTTCAGCAATTTCCTGATAGGATTTGCCATCCAGGTACTCCTGAAGAACATTGAGTTCCAGTTCGCTTAACATCTCAGTGATCTTTGATTCAATAAGGTTGTATGTTTCTTTGCTGATAAATAGCTCTTCTGGATTGGTAAGTTTGCTGCCTCGAAGCACATCCAGCAGGGTTCGGTCAGATTCTTCATCATAGATGGGTTTATTAAGGGAAACGTACGAATTCAAGGGCTGATGTTTCTGCCTGGTGGCAGTTTTTATGGCAGTAATAATCTGCCTGGTTATGCACAGTTCAGCAAAAGCCCGGAAAGAAGCCAGACGATCTGGTCGATAATCCCTTATTGCTTTATAGAGGCCGATCATTCCTTCCTGAATTATATCTTCCCGGTCAGCGCCTACAAGAAAATAGGACCTGGACTTGGCCCGAACAAAATTTTTGTATTTCCTGATCAGGTGCTCCAGTGCAGCCCTGTTGCCTTTGTGACAAAATTTGACCAGTTCATCATCGGTTAGACTGCCAAATGACAAAAAATCTCCTTCCATCTTCTGCGGCAAATTACCCTTCAAATATATACCCCCCAGGCTCAAGTATAGTTCCTGTACCTCTATTATATTATACTTGCCCAAATATTAATCGTCAAGCCATTATTGACGCTGTCGAATTACCTCGTATAACATTATCCCAGCTGCCACAGAAGCATTGAGGGAATCAATGAATCCCACACAAGGTATCCGGACCAGATGATCACATTTTTCCCGGATCAGGCGGCGAATTCCCTTCCCTTCACTACCTATTACCAGGACCACAGGCAACCTGAAATCAACCTCAAAGATGAGTTCATCCCCTGCCGGTTCTCCCCCCACAATCCAGAATCCATAATCCTTTAATGCCTCCAGGGCCCGGGCCAGGTTTACAACTTCAACTTTTTTAACCCACTCCACCCCTCCGGCACTTGCCCTCACCACAGCAGAAGTAATACCGGCAGATCTGCGGGCCGGATAGATTACTCCCTGAACCCCGGCAAAGGCTGCAGATCTAATTATTGAACCCACATTCTGAGGATCCTGAACCTGATCCAGTGCCAGTAAAAGGGTCAAATTCTCTTCCTGCAAAAGCTCATCCAGGGTCAAAACAGGTAAGGACTCAGCCATGGCCAGAACTCCCTGATGATTCTCACTACTAGCAAGACGTTCCAGTTCTTCTCTCTTTACTTTCTTTACGGTTATCCCTTTTTCTCGGGCCAGGTTCTCGATTTCCTCTAAAATCTGCCCTTTCCCACTCCTGGCCATCAGGACCTCTCTCACTCTTCTACCAGAACGCAGGGCTTCCCGGACAGAATTTCTACCTGCAATCTTATCCAAATATTATACCTCCCGGATCGTGGCTATTCTTTTTCAGCAGCATCTTCTTTCTGCTGAAGTTTTTTAATTCTACCGCAGGAAAACTCCCCTTCCGGGCAACTTCCCTCCCCAACACAGGGAGGACCGGCCTTTTGGAAAAGCCGGGGAGCTGCCTGTTGAACTTCTTTTAACATCCTTTTAGCCAGCGTCCTTATCTCCCCCTGGGCCCGTTCACAGGTCCGCAGCTGGAAAAAATGGTAAAGGGCGCGAGCAGACATGGAGACAAATATTTTACTCTCAACTGCCTGAGGTAGCAGATAACGAGCTGACTCACAACGCACCCCTGATGCAACCTGCTCCTTGTATGCTTCATAACCTTGCCGGCAGAACTTGACAAATTCCTCTTGTTTCTCTTCATCTGCTCTAATTTCAGGAGGCACAATAAAACGAGGTTCTTTTTCCCGGACATACCTCTGAGATCTCTGGGAATAGGAACAACCTATGCGGTGGCGCACCAGTTGATGGGTTGTAACCCTGGACACCCCTTCTATGAGAAAAGAAAAAACTGCATGCTCCAGGACGGAAAAATGACCTTTTTCTATAACTGTCTTGAGCATTGGCCCAACTCTGTCGCCAGTCATTGAATGCAGCAGTTCCTCACCATCCAAAGAGGAATAACACAGCCTGGCTGCAACTGCCACAACCCACTCCGGATCAGGTGTATAGGCTATAAGCCTGACTTTCAGTTCAGGATAATCATTCATGGGCATCACCTTTCAGAAACTTAAAGGTTTCATCAATTCTCATCCGGATATTCTCTGGACCTAAATAGGCCATGATAGCAGAAAGATCTGCTCCTGTACCCTTGCCGGTCAGAGCATAGCGAACCGGTTTATAGACCAGCTTACCCCCTACCTGCAGTTCCTTGATGATTTCCTTGAGAAGATTTGCTGCCCTATCCGGATTTAAATCATCCACTTCTCCTACTTTTGCTTTGAGAGAAGAAAGAACCTTTTCAACGCCATCCTGCTGCAAAACCTGCCTGGCATCCTCAGGATCTGGAAATGCCAGAGGCTCAAAGTATTCAGAGATTTTTTGGGCCAGTTCTTTTAGTGTATTAACCTTTTCCTGTAGAGCTTCCATGAGAAAAATTAATTTTTCATTCTCCGTATCCAGCCCTTGCCCTGATAAAAATGCCAGGGCCCGCTCTCTGAATTCCTTCCTTTCAAGATTACGCAGATAGACACCATTCATCCATTTTATTTTTTCAATATCAAAGACTGCACCGCTTTCATTGATCTTCTCCAGGGAAAATTTTTCTACCATTTCCTCCCTGCTCATTATTTCTTTATCTTCTCCCGGCGACCAGCCCAGAAGAGCCAGATAATTAAAAACAGTTTCGGGCAAATATCCTGCATTTCGGTAACTGCTCAGAAAAGCTTCCTGCTGCCCGGAGCGTTTTTTGAGCCTGCGCCGCTTTTTATCCAGTATGAGAGGTAGATGGGCAAAAACAGGGGGTTGCCAGCCCATGGCCTCATAGATGAGTATCTGTTTAGGGGTATTGGAAATGTGATCTTCTCCCCGGAGGACATGAGAAATTTTCATGAGATGATCATCAACTACACAGGCAAAGTTGTAAGTGGGATAGCCTGTAGATTTCATCAGGGCAAAATCATCTATTACCTGAGACTGAAAAGCAATCTCCCCATGTACTGAATCAAGAAATGAAACCTTCCCTTGCCGGGGACTACGAAAACGTAAAGCTTCCGGCACCCCTTTATTCCGCAGTTCCTCCACCTTATCCGGGCTTAGATCTCGACAGGGATCATTATAGCTGTGCTCAGGGTTTTTCTCCTTCTCAAACTCATCCGGGGAGCAGAAGCAGGGAAAAACACACCCTTTCTCTTGTAGTTCTTCTGCATACTTTTTGTAGATTTTCAGACGATGGGTCTGCCGGTACGGACCATATTCGCCCCCCCCCCCAATACCTTCGTCTATATCCAAACCCAGCCACCTGAGTTCTTTAAGTATTATCTCTTCAAATTCCTCACTGGATCTCTCCTGATCTGTATCCTCCACCCGGAGCAAAAATTTGCCCCCCTGACTGCGAGCAAAGAGCCAGTTGAAAACAGCAGTGCGAATATTACCTATGTGGATCTGGCCTGTGGGACTTGGCGCAAAACGAACTCTGACACTCACCTTATCTTCCTCCCTATCTCCTGTATATATTGGCAACAACCTGAGCCATAACAGCCTCACCGCTTCCCAGTACCCCCAGGCCTTCGGCAGTTGTAGCCTTTATGCCTACAGAGTCGGTTTTCACATCTAAAACCCGGGCTATGTTCTCCTTCATCCGGGGAACATGGGAAGCTATCCTGGGTCGCTCCAGGATCAAAACTGAATCCAGGTTTCTTACCTTCCATTCCTCCTGCAGCATCTCATGAACCCGTCGAAGCAGTTCCATGCTGGAAATATCCTTGAACTCTTCTTCAGTATCCGGGAAAAAAGTACCTATATCAGTTTTTCCTGCCGCCCCGAGAAGGGCGTCCATAATAGCGTGAATCAAAACATCCCCATCAGAATGGGCCAGAGACCCTAAATGGTAGGGAATATTTACCCCTCCCAGGATCAGTGAACGCCCTTCAACCAGGGGATGAATATCCAGGCCCAGACCAACTCGCATTGCACTATCACCTTTCAAAGCCTGTGCCATTTTTAGATCAGCTGACGTTGTAATTTTCAAGTTGGTGGCTTCCCCTGCCACCACGTAGACCGGATAACCGGCCCTTTCCACAAGGCTGGCATCGTCTGTTCCCTGCCAGCCTTGCTCTTTAGCTAAGCAGTAAGCTTCTTCAATTATATGTCTATGAAAACCTTGAGGGGTCTGAATGCGGCGTAAATTTTTCCGGGGAATGGTCTGTAAAATCTTCTCCTGTTGATCTACACTCTTCACCGTGTCAACCAGTGGCTCACCTGCTACTGCCGCACCTTTTTGTCCGGCAACCGCTATTACTCTTTTGAGCAATTCTTCAGATACAAGGGGCCGAGCACCATCATGAATGAGAACCAGTTCCACTGCCGGGCCCAGTTTCTCTAAAGCTTTGTACACGGTCTCCTGCCGGCTTTCTCCACCAGCAATTACCTCTTTAAGTTTTCTTACCTGCAGGCTGGCCAGCATCTCCTTTGCAACCTTGTTAATATCTTCCTCAGGCACGGCCAGAACAACCTGGTCCACTTCCGGACATCTCTCAAATAATTCCAGGGAATGAACTAAAAGGGGTTTACCCTCAAGAAGGTAGAATTGCTTTTTGCCTCCAGCCCTGACTCCCCTGCCTGCAGCAGCAACAATAACAGCAGTTTCCATATTAGATAGTCCCTTCTACCATGTTCTCACTCTTGGGTTTGGCAAAAATCATTCGCCCAGCTGCTGTCTGCAGTATGCTGGTAACCAAAACTTCTACCTCATCACCTATAAAGCGCCTTCCCTCATCTACAACTATCATTGTTCCATCATCCAGATAGGCCACACCCTGACCATGCTCTTTGCCTTCCTTGATAACCTTTACATACATTTCTTCTCCGGGTAAAACTACAGGCTTAACAGCATTAGCCAACTCGTTTATGTTAAGAACTGGAACTCCCTGCAGTTCAGCAACTTTGTTCAGATTAAAATCATTGGTAAGAATTTTCCCCCCAATATTCTTGGCCAGGCGAACCAGTTTTGAATCCACCTCAGTTATATCTTCATAATCCTGGGGCAAAATCTCAACTTTCACATCCAGATCCTTCTGAATGCGATTGAGAATATCCAGACCACGCCTCCCCCGATTACGTTTGAGCAAATCAGGAGAATCGGCAATGTGCCGCAATTCTTCCAGGATGAATTCCGGTATTACCAGAGTTCCCTCCAGAAAACCACTACGGCAAATATCAGCAATCCGACCATCGATTATTACACTGGTATCCAGAATTTTGTGGGAGGGGTCTACTTCGCTGTCAATGGTCCCTTTCTTACCAGGAGCAGGAATGCGTCGGAAGGTAGAAATTATTTCTTCTCTTTTGCGGACAGCCAGTCGCATCCCCAGATAGGCTGCTGCCAGGTTAACCAGAATCCTTATATAAACACCGAAGGCCGGAATCGCCTCGATGGGAAAAGCATATATGATAAGAATTCCAATAATCAAACCAAATATGAGTCCAAAAGAACCGGCCAGTATTTCCTGACTGGGAATACGCTCAAGTCTTTTTTCAAAACTCAAGAATTTCTTAAGAGCGTATTGGGCTGCCATGGGAAAGACTGTAAGGCCCACTGTGGCGCCTAAAAATATCCCTATAAGCTGGGGATTGCCCAATTCAATATCACCTCGGGACCAAAATACAACTTCAGTTTGCGGTACCACTACTTCTACCAGATTATAGCCGGCAAAACCTCCCAGGATTGCAAAAATTATTCTAAAAATCCATTTAACCATTATTCAGCACCTCCTTCCAGTTATTATTTGCAAAATATCTCCTTTCATTCCATAAAATACTGCTGCCATTAAATTTCTTCGGTGAATATTTCATCAATGGTGCTTGTCACTTCCTCTTCAGACGAATCCTGGGCTAAAACTAGCTCACTTATGAGTATCTGACGGGCATTGTTTAACATCTTCTTTTCACCGGTAGAAAGACCTTTTTCCAGATCCCGGAGGGTGAGATTCCGGACCACTTCGCTGATAACATAAATATCACCAGTTTTAATCTTCTCCATGTTAGCCCGATAACGCCTGTTCCAGTTTTTGGCCATGCTGGTACCTTCACCCCGGAGAATTCTCAGCACCTTTTCGGTCTCAACAATGGATATTACCGAACGCAGACCGATCTCTTTTTCCCTATCCAGGGGAATCATAACTCGCATATTACCCACAGGCAATTGCATTATATAATACTTCTTCTTTTCACCCAGAACTTCCCTTTCTTCTATGGCTACAATAGTTCCTGCACCATGCCTGGGGTAAACTACTTTATCGCCAACATCAAACATGGAAAACCCCTCCAAAAAACAATAATACTTTCTTAATTATATCACTTCAAAAAAACAGGGTCAAACAAAGCAAACTTGACAAGCACCTATCATGCTCTATATAATTAGGGTACCATTTTCTCGTCCCAAGGAGGCGATATCAGTGGCTGAAGCCGAAGAGAAAGCTAGAAAAGAGGCGTTATGCTGCAGGTTTCAAGAAACGGTGTCTGATTATCTCATCCGGCATCAGAGCATTCTGGACATTATCTCCAAACTTCAGGAATCATCCAGCAGGATAAACAGGGCCCTGGTTAAATCCGTAACTACCTGTGGATGCATCAAGATCAAGGCTCAAAAACAGAAATTGCCTGAAGATATTAGTCTCAGCGAGATGAAGGAACATATTGATAGCCATTTTTTGGGACGAATCTGCAGAGAATGTGAGGATGTCCTGGAAGAAGAAATGGGTAAAAACCTCTTTTACCTGGCAGCTCTCTGCAATCTTCTCAATTTAAACATGGAAGAAGTGATGAACCGGGAAATGGGGAGAATAAGTACCCTGGGGATATTTACCCTGCGTTAAATATGTCTTTCTAAAAGGAACTGTTCTTTGAGGCGGCGCAGGCCATCCTTTATGGCCTTGGCCCGGACTTCTCCAATACCATCTACCTCGTCCAGAGACTCCATGCTGGCTGCCATGATAGCCTGAAATTTACCGAACTCCTGGATGAGGTTTTCTATTACCGGCAGAGGCAGCCGGGGAATTTTGTGTAAAAGTCGGTAACCCCTTGGGGAGACTGGCTTTTCCATGGCAGACATATCCCCCCCGTATCCCAGGGCTTTGTTGATTGTAGCCATGCTCAATAGATCCTCCCCTGCCCATTCCATCATCTCATCTAGTATCTCATCAACGCTTTCTGGTTCCTTACCTTCCTCATCTACAGCATAATCCCTGATGAGCAGGATGGTGTCTTCCCGAACATTGGCTACCAGCTCCTCCAGCTGCATCTTAATAAGTCGCCCATCTTCCCCCAGTTCGCTCACGTAGTGTTCCAGTTCCTCCTGTATGCCCATGACCATTTCTGCCCTTTGAATAACCAGAACCACATCCGATAGGGTAACCAGCGATTCAAATTCTAGAGCACTGAGGTTGGCAATGGACTGATCCAGGACGTTACGATATTTCTCCAGGGTCTGCAGTGCTTGATTGGACTTGGTAAGAATATTGCTTATATCCTCCAGTATATATGAATATTCCCCCTTGTAGAGGGCAATAGTATCTCGCCTTTGGGAAATTGAAATGACCAGCTCATCCGTCTGCCGGGCCACGCGCTCGGCAGTTCTATGTCTTATACCGGTTTCCTTAGAAGGTATGGTGTGATCCGGTACCAGGTGAGCATTGGCTACCAGGATCCTGTTACCCTCTTTATTCAAAAGAATAGCACCATCCATCTTACCCAGTTCGTAAATCCTGGCAGGAGAAAACTCACAATTTATATTGAACCCGCCATCAACCATACCTAAAAGTTCTTCACTCTCCCCTATAACAATCAGTGCACCGGTCTTCGCCCGCAAAATGCTTTCCAAGCCCTCCCGCAGCGGAGTACCCGGGGCAAGCAGTTCCAGTATTGAAGAAAAAACCGTTTCTCTCATGCCCCTTCTTTCCAACCCACCACACCTCCTGCCTGATTATGTTAAAAAAGAAGATTAAGAAGTTCTCCTATGGATTCCACATAAACCAGTTTTATTCCCTGCTCCCGGACCTTTCCCCGGGCCACCAGGGGTAGATAGAACTTCTTAAAACCCATTTTTTCTGCTTCATTTATTCTTTCTCCCAGATGAGGCACTCCCCGAATCTCACCGGTCAGTCCCACTTCACCACATAGGGCTACATCTTCCGGCAACGCTTTGCTTGTAAAGCTGCTGGCAATAGCAGTAAGAATGCTGAGGTCAGCAGCTGGTTCTGATAAAGTCAAGCCACCAGCCACATTAACATAGACATCGTGAAAACCCAGTTGCATCCCGGCTTTCTTTTCCAGAACTGCCAGGAGCATGGAAACCCGCCTGCGGTCAACACCACTGCTCATTCGTTGTGGCTGACCAAAACTGGTTGGTGAAACCAGGGCCTGCACTTCAACCAGCAGTGGACGACTGCCTTCAACAGAAGTAAGAACAGCACTTCCAGGAGCTCCCCGGGGCCTTTCAGCTATAAATATTTCCGAGGGGTTGGGGACCTCAACCAGTCCCGCCTCCTCCATCTGAAATACACCTATTTCATTCACAGAACCAAAGCGGTTCTTTACACATCGAATTATGCGGAAAGAATAATGCTGATCACCTTCAAAATAAAGGACGCAATCCACCAGGTGCTCCAGAAGTTTAGGGCCAGCCAGCTGCCCTTCCTTGGTAACATGCCCTACCAGAAAAACCGGTAGCTCATTATCCTTCCCAATTTCCAGGAAAAAGGCTCCCACTTCTCTGATCTGACTGACACTCCCTGGTAGAGAACTGATATCAGGGTGAACCATGGTCTGTATGGAGTCAATAACTAGAAGCTTTGGTTTTACTTCCTCAACAGCTTGCTCGATACCCATTAGATCCCGGCTGGCCAACACTTTAAGGTTATTGCTCAAGGCACCCACCCGTTGGCCTCGCATGCTGATCTGGGCCGGCGATTCTTCACCGGAAACATAAAGGACAGGAGCTCCCCTGGCCAGCCCTGCAGCTACCTGCAGGAGTAGTGTTGATTTTCCAATGCCCGGATCTCCTCCAACTAAAATGAGGGAACCCGGAACTATGCCTCCACCAAGGACACGATCCAGTTCCCTCAATGTTGAAGGTATCCTATAATCTTCTTCCCGGGCGATATCACTAATGGGGCATACCTTTGCAATATTGCCTGGAGCAGATTTCAGGGTAGTTTTAACCGCTTCTTCCTGCATGGAATTCCATTTACCGCAGTCGCTGCACTGTCCCAGCCATCTGATGCTGGTAAATCCGCAATTTTGACAGGTATAGCGGGTTTTACCCTTTCCCATTGATTTCCCTCCAGGGCTTCAGCCATATATTTTAATTATAGCAGTAATTTCGCCCACTTACAAGTTGCTAGTTCTTTTTAATTGTGTTTTTCTCCTTAGTAAATTTTAACTCATCCTCTACACAGTCAACAATTATTTTATCGCCTTCCTGGAATTCGCCCTCCAGAACCTTCTCGGAAAGGGGGTTTTCCACCAGTCGCTGTATGGCACGCCGCAGAGGACGGGCACCAAATTGGGTGTCAAAACCCTCCTCGCTGAGGTAATCTTTGGCATTTTTGGTAACTTCCAGTTCCAGTTCCTGCTCTTGCATACGATCATTGAGTTCTTCCAGCATGAGCTCCACAATTTTTCTGATGTGATTCTTATTGAGTGCATGGAACACTATGGTTTCATCCACCCTGTTGAGAAATTCGGGGCGGAAAGTGCGACGCAGTTCATTGGTGACTTTTTCCTTCATGGCCTCATAGGAGCTCTTATCCTCTTCCTCACCAGGTCTGAAGCCCACACCACCCTGTTTTTCTATCATGGTGGCGCCAACATTGGAGGTCATGATGACCACAGTATTTTTAAAATCCACCCTGCGCCCGTGGGCATCAGTTAAACGTCCATCCTCCAGAATCTGTAGTAGAATGTTGAAAACTTCAGGGTGAGCCTTCTCTATCTCATCGAATAAAACCACCGAGAAGGGACGACGACGGACTTTCTCTGTTAACTGTCCACCTTCATCATATCCTACATAACCAGGTGGTGAACCTACAAGCCGGGAAACAGTGTGCTTCTCCATATACTCAGACATATCCAGGCGAATCATGGCATCCTCATCATTAAAGAGGGCTTCTGCTAAGGCTCTGGCCAGTTCAGTTTTTCCTACACCGGTTGGTCCCAGGAAGATGAAAGAACCAATGGGTCTATCCGGATCCTTAAGACCAGCCCGGGCTCTGCGCACTGCCCTGGCAACGGCCGTAACTGCTTCCTCCTGGCCTATGAGGCGCTGATGAAGTTCTTCTTCCAGGTGCAATAATTTCTGGCTCTCTTCTGTGGCCAGTTTGGATACCGGGATGCCGGTCCACTGGGATACAACCTGGGCAATATCTTCAACAGTAACTTCCAGTTCTGATCTTCCCCGGGTTTTTTCCCATTCTTCTTTTCTCTTTTCCAGTTCCTCCCGGAGTTTTTTCTCTTCATCCCTGAGTTTCGCTGCCTTTTCAAATTCCTGAGCCTGTATAGCTGCTTCCTTTTCCTGCTCTAAGTTTTCCATTTTTTCGTTGAGGTCTTTAAGCTCTGGAGGTCTTGTGTTTTCCGTCAATCTCACCTTGGAGCTGGCTTCATCGATGAGGTCAATAGCTTTATCCGGTAAGAAGCGGTCAGTAATATAGCGGTGAGAAAGACTTACTGCTGCGGATATGGCTTCATCAGAAATCTTGACTTTGTGATGAGCTTCATAGTTATCCCGGAGTCCTTTTAGAATTTCTACAGCCTCTTCTGGTGAATTCTCTTCCACCAGGATGGATTGAAAGCGCCTCTCCAGGGCAGCATCTTTTTCAATATATTTTCTGTATTCATCCAGTGTGGTAGCGCCAATACACTGTAGCTCACCCCTGGCCAGGGCTGGTTTTAGAATATTGGCTGCGTCAATGGCACCTTCAGCAGCACCTGCTCCTACCAGGGTATGGAGCTCATCGATGAAGAGGACGATATCACCGGCCTGGCGAATCTCCTCCATTACCATCTTCATTCTCTTTTCAAATTCACCCCGGTACTTGGACCCGGCCACAAGAGCACTCAGGTCCAGGAGAATCACCCGTTTATTCAGCAGAACTTCAGGAACGTTACCGCTGATTATTTGCTGGGCCAGACCTTCAGAAATAGCTGTTTTGCCCACACCTGGTTCACCGATGAGAACAGGGTTATTTTTAGTTCTGCGACTCAATATCTGAATTACCCGCTCAATTTCCTTCTCCCGACCGATAACCGGGTCCAGCTTTCCTTCTTCAGCCTGCTGGGTCAGATCCCGACTGAATTCATCCAGTGTAGGGGTATTGGTTTTCTTCTTGGCTGTTGCTGATCTCTCGGAGGAGGTACCACCCAACATATTCACTACTTCGCTTCTGATAGCCTCCAGATCTGCTCCCAGTTCATTGAGAACCCGGGCGGCAACGCCTTCCCCCTCTCTGATTAATCCCAGGAGAAGATGTTCTGTCCCTATATAGTTGTGGCCCATCTGACGAGCTTCATCAATGGCCAGGTTGAGAACTTTCTTGGCCCGGGGGGTCAGAGATATATCGCTAGCTTCCTGACCGCCTCCTTCCACAGGACCAATATATTTCTCCACCTCCTGCCGTACTTTTTCCAACCCAATACCCATGGAACGCAGCACCTTCGCTGCAACACCCTGACCTTCCTGAATCAAGCCCAGGAGCAGGTGCTCTGTTCCTATATAAGTGTGCTGCAGCCGGCGAGCTTCCTTTTCCGCCAGCATAATTACTTTCTGTGCCCTCTCTGTATATCTACCGAACATGGGATTCACCTCCACTCAATTTTTTTCTAATCAGTTCGGCTCTCTTCACATCTCGCAAACCTGATTCCAGCTCCTGCCCCATTATTCTCTGGAGCATAGCCGGTCTAATCAGGACCATGAGCTGGCTCAGGATGCTTGGTTCAACCTCTTTTATCAGATCCAGCTCAATACCCAGTTTCAGATCGGAAAGAAGCCCCAGGGCTTCTTCTGTATTCATCCGGTAAGCATGGCTGAGCAAACCATAGGCCCGCTGCACCTGGTCCCTGATTTCATCCTCTCTGTTCTTTAGAAGGTACTGCCGGGCCTGCCTTTCCTGTTCCACGACTTTACTGATGATTCCCACCATATTCTCCACTGTTTCTCCTTCACTGGCTCCCAGTGTTACCTGATTTGAGATCTGGAAAATATCGCCCTGAGATTCGCTACCTTCACCATACATGCCCCGGACTACCATGCCCAGCCGGCTTATTAACTGCAGAGTCTGCCCCAGCCGGCCAGCCAGTTTCAAACCTGGCAGGTGAACCATAACTGAAGCTCTCAATCCGGTACCTACATTGGTAGGGCAGGAAGTAAGGTACCCAAATTTCTCATTGAAGGCAATCACCAGTTCCTCTTCTATTGCATCATCTATTTCGTTTATCAAACGAAGTCCATCTTCCAGCTGCATTCCTGGAAAAAGAACCTGTATGCGCATATGATCTTCCTCATTAATCATAATACTGATCATTTCAAATTCGTCCACAGCTAAAACCTTTTCAGGTCCATCTTCAGCATGATTCATGCTCATGAGATGCCTTTCCACCAGGGTTTTGCGCTCCAGCTGGGGGATTTCCTTCAGATCAAGTATTTTCAGGCCATAATTCAGCTTCTCCAGGACTTTTTCCACTCTATTACGCACTTCTTTAAGATCCCCGGGCTCAGCTCGCCCGGGAAAAGGAAAATCAGCCAGATTCCTGGCCAGCCGCAAACGGGTGGAGATAACAACATCACCCATGGGACCTTTGCCCTTCATCCATTCACTCTGGGATTTTTTTATCTTTTTGTCCAGAGACATACTTATCCCTCCAACTCTTTCTCCAGCTCTCTTATTTTATCGCGAATTTCCGCTGCTTTTTCAAAATCTTCTTCCTTAACGGATTTTTCCATGGCTTTACGCAAATCTTCAATTTCTCTTTTTTTCCTGAGAACACCACCAGTTCTCCTGGGTATTTTACCCCGGTATTCTTCCCGACCATGAACCTTTTTTAATATTGCCGGTAGCTGAGAAGAAAATGCTTCATAACACTCCTGACAGCCAAAACGTCCTTTCTGGGCAAATTCCTCAAAAGTAAGTCCGCATTTCTCACAGCGGGAGATGCCGGGGAGCTCTGTTTTCGGTTTTATCCCCGGTTCCAGTCCTCCCAGGAAACCAGAGATGAAATTATGCAAAGAAAGGGGCTCAGCAGCAAATCCCCATTCTCCTTTTTTCTGGGCACACTCTTCACATAAATACAGTTCTGTTTTCTTACCATTTATTATGCTGGTCACATGGACTGTAGCTTTCTTTTCCTTGCACTCCTGGCATAACATCCTTATCCCTCCTCCAGGGCCCGGGAAATATTTTCAATGACAACCCGGAGTATTCTTCCCCGCACCATATCCCGGTAGGGGAGAGGAATCTTCAGAGTTTCTCTATGAATAATACTCTTCAACATCCGTTCCTCCCGGGGGGTGAGAAGGTTTTCTTCCTTGAGGCGGTGAAGCAGATCAAATGCCTGTTGCTGACTGGCTCCACCATCTAAGGCCCGGTAGATACTGGAGAGAAGCTCCCGGGGCATTTCATCTTCAATCTTGATTATTTCAATATATCCCCCACCCCCCCGCTGGCTTTCCACTATATAACCTCTTTCCGGGGAAAAACGGGTTTGCAGAACATAACTTATCTGAGAGGGAACACAATCAAAACGGGCCGCTATTTTACTACGCTGAATACGCAAACGCCCCTGCTTCCTCTTGATCAGATCCTGCAAGTAGTATTCTATCCGGGAGGCGAGAGTTGACATAACCATCATCCCTTTGACTTTGACTTTCTTTGCCCTTCAATTGTAAACCTGCATCCCGGGAAATACAAGTTTTGCCACAGTGCAAATATGGCATTTAACAGGCTTGAGAAGCTTACAACTCTTATTATTTTCAAATTACTCAATATTATGATAAAGGTCAGGGAAATACTGCCGGCACAGATCCGGATTAACCTCCGGCCACTGTTCCTGTACTCTCCTCAGATCCTGCATATTCAAGGAAGCCCTGATGAGAGCCTGGGAATAAGCATCAGGAGATTCAGCCAGGATTCCCTGCTTATGGGGAGTCAGTTCAGCTGGGGCGTAAATTCCTGCCCGGCCGGATAGCTTAAAATCCAGAATCCCCCCTACCAGGGCGCTTTTAACACCATATACTGGTGTTTCCTGCACCCGGGCCCATATACCCCGCAGGGCCATGTGCTGACTGTAATCAGGATTGGCATCGGCTATGGGTACGAGAACCACATTTGCGCCAAGAGCTCTAAGTATTCGGAAAGTTTCAAAATAGGTAGCATCCATACAAACAGGCATGGACACCCTGACATCCTCACCTACCTGGCAGGTATTCAGTTCCTCCCCAGGAGTTATGCCCCATTGGTCCTCCAGGGGCATGAGATTCAGCTTGGACTGCTTAAGGATAACCTTGCCCCGGTTATCAAAAAGAAAAGCGGTGTTGTAAAGGCTTCCTGCTTCTTCCAAAAGGAAACTTCCCCCTGCTATATAGGCATCGAGTTGAGCTGCCAGATAACTTAAAATTCTTCGATAAACCGGAAAAAAATAAGGCGACACAAAACGGAATATATCCCCCGGGTTCAGCTCTTCTCCCTGGCCACTATTCTCAATACCAGGTATCAATCCTAAGAGGGGCAGATTAACATATTCCGGCAAAACTATGAGTCGGGAACCAGCATTCCTGGCTTCCAGGACTGGATTACCCAGCCACTCCACGTATTCCTCCACACTCTCTAGCAGTTCCAGTTGCAACTGTAGTGCTGCCACCTCTAAATTATTGTCTTCTGAATGGGGGGGAAATTCCCTGTTCCTTATAAGGTTATGCAGAGCTTTTTTTATCCTGCCCGGCCGGGTTTTAAACTTCAACATTGCTCTAAGAATTGAAAGGTTTAAATCCATGAGCCTTCACCTGCCATAAACCTTTTGCAAAACCTGGTATTGAGCTGTTTTAACACCGGGAAATTCTGTCGGGCCTCCTGCAGTTTCTGATAATCAACTTCTCCAGTAATCCTTTGAGTTCCCTGCTCAATTATACCACTACGGTCTTCAGTTGCCTCACAGGGAGCATAGATACCGTTAAGTCCAGCAAAAGATAGGGAGGCAAATTCTCCCCGGTAGGGAGCTTCCAGGGCAAAAAACTGATTCTGCTGTGCTTCTTTCCAGGTGCCGGCCAGGGATATAATATCATCGGTACGGCAATGATAACAGGCCGGCGCCAGAATGATGTCTGCTCCCTGCAAGGCCAGTATCCTGCTGACTTCAGGAAAAAATAAATCACTGCCAATCACCAAACCCATCTTACCCAGGGAGGTACTGAAGACCTCCAGGGTACTGGCTGGGGTAAATCCCTCTTCCCAGATAATGTTGGTCTGACGCTGCTTTCCCACCACCTCTCCCCGGTCATTGAAAAGGACAGCTTCCATAAAAAGCTGGCCATTATCCATCACAGGCAGATAACCGGGAACCAGGAAAATACTATAGGAACGGGCCAGTTCACCATGGTAATGGTAAAAACTCTCGAGAGTCTCCTCTTCCAATCCCTTGAATATCTTCCCTTCACCCCAGACCAATCCTACAGGGCCAGGCAGGAGACAGAGCTTCACCTTTTCCTTTACCATTTCTTTTAATTCCCCTACTAACCATTGCCGGTAACTTTGCTCATCAACCGGCCCAGTCTTATAACCAGCAATGCCTGCCTTAAACCTTTCCATCTGCTTTCCTCCCTTCCCCCCACCTGTAAAAAATACTGTAGCCTAAAAATCCGGCACAGGAAGCAAAAGCAAGTCCAGTTTTAGCCTGACCATCTTGATTGTCAACAGTTTCACAGGCCAGATTTCCATCAAGTTGAGCATTCTTGAGCCACCGGAGACGGTTCTGAACGTCATATCCGCCTAGAATTTCGCTAATAACAGCCAGTACCCAGGGGCTTTTAGCATGCAGGGCACCGGTGCCGGGGAAATTTCCCTTCATGTAATAAGGGTTTCCTTTAGAATTAACCCAGTTCATGGTGTTCAGGATTAAAGGATCATCCTCGGGTAAAAAGCCGTAATAAGGGAGCAGAGCCAAACTTCCCGGCGGGTTTTCATAGAGCTCATAACTTCCCTGGCCGTCAAAGGTCCCAGCCAGCATCTCCTCCCCCTGAGGCCCGGTCACAACAGCATGGTGAATGATGGCAGAACGGATACTGTCCTGTAAATTATCCAGCCACAGGGCAGCCACTCCTGTATCCCTCTCTTCGCTGAGTTTCTTCAAAAAACCCACTGTCCTCCACACCAGGACCTGATTATATGTCAGATAGGGATAGGTAGGAGGATCATCAGAAGGGTCCAAAAAGGTAGCAAAAATGTAGTCCTCTGCAGCTTTCCAGGACCATAATTCCTGGAGAAACTCCTTTACCAGAGACTTCAGCGGTAGTTCCTCCAGTATGATTGCATCATCAGTTTTTTCAATGTAAGATTCCAGAGCTATGAGGTAGGCACAGAGTTGATCCAGTTCAAAGCCCGGGTAGAGAACTGTACCATTTATATACTGACTGTGAATTCCATGATTGCGCCAGTGCCGGGAAAATACTCCCTTTAGAGCCTGCCGGGCTATCTCTTCATCCAGAGTCAGAAGTCCGGGAAAAGTCCAGAGAAGACCATCCCGGGGCCAGAAAGCAGCGCTCACATAATAGCGGGGGCTGCGAGATGTTATGAGGTAAAACTCATCATCTTCAATCCCCCGACCTGCTGCAAAGAAATAACTGAAAAAGAGATTGTAGTTGGCCATGTTCTCTAAAGATTTTTCCGTTAAGGAAACCTTCCTGTTCTGCAGCCATTTTCTGGTTCTGGCTAGCAGGGCCTCCCACCCCTGCCTCTGCAAGTGAATGGAGGTGGTGGTAGCCCCGCTCACTTCCACATTAACTGCCAGATAAACCGGCCACACATAACTCTCACCAGACGCCAGTTCCACATCCTTTTCCAGGTAGAAGGAAATTCTTTCTTTACCTGCGTCATATGAATTATGTATATCCAGGGGTTCATCGCCTATTCTAAACCCCCATCTTTCATTTCCTCCTCCTCCTTTTAAAGCTATGGCAACCAGGGGCAGCCCGGACCTCATTTCCAGGGTCAAGGCCCCGGTCCAGGAATCAAAACCAGCCAGTCTCTGCCCTTCCAGGGGGCGCCGGTGAAATATTGTGTGATGGGATTTTTCCCATGTCCCCTGCAAACCCAGGGTCACTTTTTGGGCAAAAAGACTATCATTATAGTATTTAATAAGGTATACCATTCCCCTTTCCCCTGGCGGACATATTTTCTGCAGCTCTACCTTCCCCCGGTTCAAGTCCATCTTCAAGCCCACAATCCAGTGATCCAGCCACTCCCGCCGAACCCGTTGAGGATATTCACTAACTCCATCAACTTTGCAATAAGGGGTCAAAAAAGGGTTTTCTTCTGACCCCAAAAACTCTATTAAACCCAGGGCTTTTGTGCTTAATACATTGATACTCATCACATCTCCATTATAAGTTACATCTGGCAGAGAAATATATTCATTGCCGGTAGGGAATACTTCTCTGTATTCTGTTTCATCCCGGGGAACAGTGAGGATCTTTTCCATGGTTTTCTGCACCTCCTGCCTAATAATTCTTTTTCTAAAGGGTGATTCCTGCAAAACATGTTCTGCTCATGTTTTTATTGAGTTCAAAGGTTTTTTTCCCATCCTGTGGAATATTAAAGTAACTCCCTAAACTCAGGAGGTGTCCTTTATAAAAGATTATAAGAGAAAACTCAAGGAACTGGTAGATAGTTATGGTGACTGGTTTCAAGATGAAAAAGCTCATAACCGGACAAAAATGACCAAAGATCTCCACCCTTACAAGAAAATATTCTCCCCGGTTAACATTAATTCTATAAGCATTCGCAACCGACTGGTAATGGGTCCCATGGGTAATATATCCATGGCAGAAGAAATGGGTCGGCCCAGCGCCAAGATGTTAAAATACTATACAGAAAGAGCCCGGGGAGGCGTTGGCCTTATTACCACAGGCCTGGTGCCAGTCTGTTATGGCATTGATCCCACAGTTAATGAACCCGGTGACAAAAGTTATTTTCCCCGCATTGACCGTTCCCGGACCACTTACTCCGGCTGGCGAGCCATAGCCCACTCTGTTCATTCTTATGGGGCAAAAATATTCATCCAACTTACACCAGGCCTGGGAAGGGTAGGATCTCCTGAATGTGTCTTGAAAAAATTCAAACTGCCAGTATCTGCCTCCTGGAATCCCAATTTTTACATGCCAGCTGTCCCCTGTCGGCCACTGCGCAACCGGGAACTAAAAAGGATAATAAATAATGCCGGCCAGGCAGCTGCAGATGCCAAAGCCCTGGAGATAGACGGTGTCTATTTGCATGGACATGAAGGCTACCTGCTGGAACAATTAACCAACCCCGCCTATAACCGGCGAAAACTGGGCCGGTACTCTGACTGGCAAAACTTTGGCTTAGATCTCATAACAGAGATCAGGGAGCGAGTAGGACCTGACTACCCAATCATGTACCGGATTGATCTGTCCCTGGCTCTTCAAGAAACTTATGGCCAGGAATTCCATAAAATCAAAGAGTTAAAAAAGTTCAAGGGTGAACGAACCGTTCAGGAAACCCTTGAATACATGAGCAACCTGGTAAAAGCAGGTGTGGATATATTTGATGTAGATCTGGGGTGTTATGATAACTGGTGGCTCCCTCATCCTCCCGGGTCAATGCCCCCTGGATGTTTCCTGTCTCTCTCCCGTACAGTAAAGGAATATATGCAGGATAATAATGTGCTCACCAACAAAGAGCAGGAGGTGCTGGTGGTAGGAGTTGGCAAACTGGGCTACCCGGACCTGGCAGAAGAAGCCCTGCAGGAAGAGATGTGTGATCTGATAATGCTGGCCCGGCCACTGCTTGCTGACCCGGATTGGCCCAAAAAGGCTTATGCCGGCCGGGTTGAAGACATAATTCCCTGCCTGGGAGATCAGGAGGGCTGCATTCACGAATTTGTGGCTGGTGGCCATCCTCAATGTTCTGTTAACCCCAGGACCGGCAACGAGGATGTTTATCCAGAAGTTCTACCTTCCTCTTCTACCAGGAAAAAAGTAGGGATAGTAGGCGCAGGTCCAGCTGGCATAACGTGTGCAATTACCCTGGCCCAGCGAGGATATGAGGTAGTGCTATACGAAAAGGAAAGCAATATTGGCGGGAATCTTAGGCCAGGTTCAATACCAAGGATAAAAGCAGATACCAGAAATTATGTGGACTACCTGGAACATCAGTTAGAAAAAATGACCCGGGATAAAGAGCTCAAGCTCATCTTATCCCATGAAGCTAAACTTCCGGAACTAGAGGAAGAAAATTACCACACCATAATAATTGCCAGTGGCGCTTATCCTTTAACCCCTTCTTTGCCAGGCATCAACCTGCCCCATGTGGTACAGGCCATTGACCTCTTGAATAATCCATCACTGGCCCAGGGAAAACAAGATATTCTGGTGGTGGGAGGAGGTTCAGTTGGTTGTGAAACCGCCTATTTCCTGAGCTATGAGCTGGAGAAGAATGTCACCATATTAGAAATGATGCCTTACTTCCTGAAAGAAGTATGCACAGCCAACCGGGGCCATCTCATCCATTACCTGCAAAGAAAAAAAGTAAAGCTATTGAACTGCACCCGGCTAACAGAAGTTCAGAAAGATTGCATCAAAGGGATGAAAAATGAATCCCGGCGGGTTCCCAACCCTTATGCCACCTGGAAACCGGTGCTGCCAGCAAATATAAAAAATCCCCTGGAAAAACCCCTGGATCTCAAGGAAAAGGAAATACAATTGACAGCAGATCTTGTGGTCCTGGCAACAGGCATGAATCCCCGGAACTCCCTCTATTATGAAACTCTGGAGAAAAATATTTCTGAAGAAATTCACTGTATTGGTGATGCCCTGAAGCCAGCCCGGGTCTTCGAAGCTGTAAAAGCCGGCTACCTTTTAGGAACAGGGCTTTGACCAGAGCAAAAGGACAAAAACCTGCAGTGTTATGAGCTGCAGGTTTTTACGTGTGAGGGATGGAGCTGGAGTTCTCCTACATACCAGGTTTACTGGAGAAGGCCCCCTTTACTCAACAGGTAGAAATTATCCTCCTATTCAACATTCTCCTTTTCCATATCCACTGTTAACCCTCCATACCTGGGAGCAAGCCAGTTATAGCTGGCTGCCAGAATAACGAAAACCAATCCCTGGAAAACATAAGCAATACCTACCGCTAACAGAGACATAATTACTGCTGCCAGAAAACCAAACCCGTTGAAACTGAATATAAATGCTAAGAATACAATTATAACAGAAAATAAATAGGGTATGGCCATACACATGAGAACCGTCCTAAAAACAGAACCTAAATCAAACTTGTTGACAACCATTTTTCGCATGCTATTCACTCCTAGGAAATCTTTTCCCATCAAGATATATTCTCCAGCTACCACTATTCCCCTGTCAATTTTAGCAATATAATGGTAAAAACTAATCACCCATCCGCCGCCCCCACCCACTAGCTACAGCAAACAAAATAACACCCAGGAGAGCATAACAGTAGTAAATATGGGGAATCATCCTGGGGATCTCCAGAACTGGAATTGCAGGTCCCATCTCCTCAAAAGCCTTAATACTCAAAGCTCTGGCCATGAGAATGGAAGGTGCCCAGGGCAGGGTGTAAACCAGGGTGCAGGCTGTGGCATCTAAAATATTAGCTCGCCTGTACGGGTGAATGTTAAACCACTGGCCCAGGGGCCTGACAAAGGTTATGCCAGCTGCCAGTACCGGTGCCACATTTATGGCCATGAGGGTGCTCATGAATAAAACCACTAAAACCATGGCAAATTCAGCTTCTCCTATGGTTTTTATTCTGCTCCCCAGAAAGTCCAGTATTAATCTATCTCCACCTCCCTTCTGCAAGATGTGCACACAGGCCAGTAACAAAATTGTTAGCATGGATACGTCTAAAATACCCTCAATGCCAGCTACTATGTGACCACCAGCAACCCCATCTTTAATGAAGAATAACGACCCCAGGGGTAGAAGACCAGAAAAATAACCTGTCAAAACTGCCATCATGGTACCCAGGGTGGTAGCTGCAATGATATGCCATCCCATGACTGCCAGGACTGTAGTAAATACAGCAGGAATTATCATTACCAGTCCCAGGGGATCCATGTGTGTATCCACTATTTCCCGGGAAAACTCACCACCGGCCCGGAAAACAGTTATGGTAAGAATTAAGAGGGTAATGAAACCAGCTACCAGGGCATAGCGCAGCCGGGATCTAACCACACCACCAACATCTGTATCCTGTGTGGCTGCAGAACAGATGGTAGTATCAGATATAGCAGCTATATTGTCACCAAAAGCTCCTCCGCCAATGATACTGCCAGCCAGAACCAAAGGTGGCGCTCCCAGAATAACTCCCGCCGGATATAGAAGGGTCATGCCAGCAATTATGGTTCCCAGGCCTGTCCCGGTTGCTGTGGCAAAAACAGCACTGGCCACAAAACTCACCAGAACAAAATAAGGACCATGGGCTCCTAACTCCCCGGCCAGCCAGATTATCCCTTTAACCAGCCCGGAGGCCTGCAAAACATTGGCAAAAATACCAGCAAAGAGCCAGCAGGCAATGGGCAGAAGAGCCATCGGATGAGCCATACCATTAATAATGGTCCGGGCATAAAGCCCGGTGTCTTTAGCCAGGGGTAGGGTAAGCATTAACCCCAGGGCCGCTCCTGCCCACATGCCCCTTACATCAGGAACATGTTCAATAGCAGAGTACAGTGCCAGGGAAATAAATATTAGAAGTGGCAGGAAAGAAACCCCTTTACCCCCCCAAAATCTAAGGCCCGGCATAGCAACACCTCCAGTAAATAATATTACCTGGCCTGCTGTACCAGAACACAGCCAATCAAAAAACCTATACAAATGATTTCTCACAAAAAAACAGCTGCCTTTCAGCAGCTGTTTCCTGCCACGTAACCGGTGGAAAAGGCAGCTTGTAAATTAAAGCCTCCTGTGAAACCATGAATGTCCATAAGTTCTCCTGCAAAGAAGAGCCCTGGAACTATCCTTGATTCCATAGTTTTAGGATCAATTTCTCTGGTTTTAACTCCTCCAGCTGTAATTATAGCTTCCTGCAGAGGCCGCTTACCCACAACTGTGAGGGGAATTTTCTTCATTTTCTCTACTATTTGCAATCGCTCATTTCGGGTAATCTGATTCACCAGTTTATCAGGGGGAATGGTTATAAAGGATACAAAGGGTTCTATCAATTTACTGGGCAGGAGATCCTTGAATGCACTGGCCAGAACTTTATTGCTGTACCTGGAAAAATCTCTCTGCACCCGAAGATCCAGCTGTCCTTGGTCTAGACCGGGTTTTAGGTCCAGAAAAAGCTGGTACTCCTCCTCAGCATCCAGAAGGAGGCTGGCAGAAAGAGCCATTGCTCCATTTAGACCATAGCTGGTTAATTCCACCTCCCCAAGTTCCTGAAAGATACTTTTTCCCTTCCTATCTTCTATTTTCATACTGACATTTTTTAGTAGCAAACCTGAAGCTGGGGTTAACCATCTCTCACTGGTTATGAGGGGGACCAGGCCGGCAGCAGGAGGCTCAATGGTATGACCAAAGGCTTCAGCCCATCTATAGCCACTGCCAGTAGAGCCGGTAGCTGGGTAGGAACAACCACCAGTAGCCAGGATCAATTTCTGTCCTTGGAAAGCTCTTTCCCCTTGACATTTTACCGAGAACATCTGCTCTGTTTTTTGACAATCCCTGACTCGGCAACCGGTCATCACCTGTACGCCATTTTCCATTAAAAAATCTACAAGAGCATCCCTTACCACCTTTGCATCGTCAGCAACAGGGAATACTCTCTGACCTCTTTCCAACTTGCAGGGAACCCCCTGTGCCTCCATCCAGGCCATCAGATCAAATGGAGAAAACCGGTTCAAAGCACCAAAAAGAAATCTCCCTCCCCCGGGCATGTTGGCAACATGATTTTGCACATCAGTAGCATTGGTTAAGTTGCAGCGTCCCTTGCCAGTAAGCAAGAGTTTTCTACCCAGTTCTCTATTTTTTTCTAGAAGTATTACCTTTTTACCCCGTGCAGCAGCAAAACCAGCAGCAGTGATGCCAGCGGGGCCACTTCCAATAACCAGTACTTCTGTTTCCATTTCCAGCCCTCATTTATGAATTTATTAGCCTTATTCATGAATTTCAGTTTACCTGATTACCAATGATGGATGACATCTTCATTAGAGACCAACTGAAGGAAACAAGCCGGGGCGTGGCACGGAGAAAAACAAGATTATTGCAAGTCTACCTTTCCGCCACTCTATTTGAAAATGCAGGGCTTGCCAATCCACTTACAGATGCCTGGCAACCACATTTAGCACATTCATGCAGGTTTCACTTTGCCCGGGCATATGACCAGGTATGGGTACTTTAATCCATCTATCCAGCAAATTTTCTTAAAAAAGCTGTCTGCATTCTTCCTCGGCATAAAATTTCTGCTGAAATTTCAGCCAGTTGAGCTCTGGTTGTTGAGCCAGGTTTTCTCCCTACAAATTAATGTTCTTAACCGGTTATGTATTCCAAAACCGTAGTTTATTTGCCGGGGTAAATTTTACCAGTTCATCTTCCTCCTACGCTCCCCTTAGAGTTGGAAGAATCCTTGGCGATTTTGGTTAAACAATTAATAGAAAAGTCACCCAAATCCTGGTAGGGTTAAGCTGTTACCACCAAATCCCCAGGAAAAGAGTGTCATTGCCAACTACCCACACTTCGCACCCTTCGGGTTGCTTGAAGTGGGGAAATAGAAAGCTTCTTTATCTCTATCGTTTCTGGCCTGGTAGATAGCAGATATTATTACTGATTTCTCCAACGCTCGCCTGATTTCTCGCTGACAGTGAAATGTATCCAGACTAATATGCTTAAGATGGGGTAAATATTATTCACCTTTTTAAATCCAGGAGGCACCATAGCCATTGAGTAAGAATCTTGTATCCTCATTTAGTTCTTGATCCTCCAGTGTCTGCATGGTTGTCTGTCCCCAGAATTTTTCACTGTCAAATTCGCCGCCATAAAAAATTTCTTTTCTCCGGGGGTATCGCTTTTTCCACCCTTCATAGCTTACACCTAGTTTCAACTCATGTCGGTTTTCGTTTCTCCCTGTAACTGTATATTCCTCATCAGCTACCATGAAAAGTAGTCACTCTTTCAAATATTAATTTGGGAATTACCAATGCAATAAATATTAACCCTCTTTCCCCGGGCAAAACCTAAAATGGCCAGTCCATTTTTTTGAGCAATTTCTAGGGCTAAATTAGTAGGTGCTGCCCGAGAAATCAAAATTGGTATATTTCTTCTCATGGTTTTCAGCACCATTTCAGAAGAAACACGTCCACTAACCAGGAGTATTTTGTCCTCAAATGGAATCCCATCAAGCATAGCTTTACCCAGCACCTTGTCTACAGCATTATGCCTACCAATATCCTCCACCTGAATCAACAGTTCCTCAGAGCTTGCCAAGGCAACAGAATGGGTACCACCAGTTCTGTGAAATAGGTGTGATGCTTTTTCCATAGAAGTTATTAAGCTCAGGACCTTCCCTATATCAACCTGCAGCGATGAATTAACCTTTGGCCACTGCTCCTCAGACTGCATTTGATTAAACGAAATATTCCCGCTACTGCCAGAAGTTATGGCTCTCCGGGCCAAATACTCATCTCTCCTAGAAGTTTGTAATAACTCCACCCGGACAATGGATTGATCTTGGGAAAAATCAATACTGATTATTTCATCTATACTGGAAATTAAGCCTTCTGCAGCCAAAAAACCCACTACAAGAGCTTTATGTTCCTTTGGCGTACACATTAGTGTAGCTAGCTCCTGATGGCTAACAAAAATCTTTAAGGGAGACTCCTGGATAATTTCATCTTCAATTTCTTCTATCTCTCCTTGCCGGTAACGGAATATTCTCCAAATCTCAAAGGCCATAACTCAGTTCTCCCAATAAATAGGTTTAAAAAACATTTCGTCACAGGAAGGAATGTCCCTGCCAAAAGTATAACTTAAAAATATGCAATGTTAACAGGAGAAGAGGTCCATTATGAACATTATAATTCTGGCTGGAGGACGAGGACAGCGGCTGGGAAAGGTCCAAAAACCTTTTCTGCCCTTCGGTAATGACACCCTCCTGAATCATATTATCCATAGACTTCAATCTTTGAATCCCAGTATTAGGATAGTAACAAAAAACCCGGAACTCTTTTCTCATATCCCAGTGCAAGTTTTTCCGGATGAATATGATGCTGGACCTTTAGGCGGTATCTACACCGGCCTCCTTAATTCACAGTCCAATCTTAACTTTGTCATGGGTTGTGATATGCCATTCATCGACATAAAACTCATAAAATACATGATGAATCAAGAGGTAAAAGGGGTCCTGGTTCCCCGTTCTCAAGGAGGGCTAGAACCTCTTCATGCTGTTTACCATAAGAATTGTTTACAACCTATTAGAAAAGAGATTAAAGGTGGCAGCCGTAAAGCAACCAGCTTCTATCATAAAGTCAGTGTAAAATACCTTCACTGGGAAGAACTTAAAGCCATCTCCCCAGGACACAATTCTTTTTTCAACATCAACAATGATAGAGACTACAGGTTGGCTATAGACATAATGAATAAGATAAGGGATAAGATGTAGAGAAACTCTAAAGTAAGATGAAATGGGGTGATTCCCGGCATTTCTCTAAAGTTCACAGGACAATAGCAGAAAAACACAAAGGAGATAGGAAAACAAACGCACCTTACAAAAATAGTTATAGAACCTAAGTAAAGTCCATAATATAATCATCAATTTGCCTCAGTATAAAATAAAGAGTTTTATTATAATGAATATTTTAGACTGAAAATCTTTAAGTCTATTAAATAGAAAGGAGGATCCAAAATTACTAAAACCCAGTTTTTAGTCCGCACTGCTCTTTTACTCGGAGTTGCCCTGGCTTTGCAAATGCTCAGGATGCCCCAGTATATAACCGGTCCTGTTGTTAACATGATGCTCATCATGGCTGCCTTGATAGTGTCTCAGTGGAGTGGCATTTTTATTGGTGCTGTAACCCCTTACATTGCTTTTATTGCCGGCATACTGCCAGCACCCCTGGCCCCAATTATTCCCTTTATCATGGCTGGAAATGCTGCCTATGTGTTACTTTTTTCCTTGCTGAAACATATAAACCAGTACCTAGGGATATTAGTGGCCAGCCTGGTTAAATTTGCCATACTAGCCCTGGCAGTTCATTTTCTCATTGATGTACCACCTCCAATAGCCCAGATGATGCAATTCCCTCAGTTAATTACAGCACTGACTGGAGGATACTTGGCTTTATTCATAGTAAGAGAGCTGAGGAAGCGAGATTTGGTTTAAAAAAATCCCAGTGAAAGTCCAGGATGCCTTATCTGCTACCGGAACTGCTAAGTTACCCTTTTTTAACAGGAGACCGGTCTGCAAGATATAGTTTTTTAACCAGGGTATTGTCAAAACTACATTTATTAATCTTGGAATAAATGTAGTAAACCATAATACTAATAATCCCTGACAGGAAGGGTTTACCTGAATGAAAGGGAGATTAGGTGGAATCTAACAAGAAGGTTTCTCTATCTTCCTTTTGGGAAGTTTTAGTTTTTATAAAAAGGAGAAACAAAATGAACAATAGGATAGGTGTTCTGGGTATTATCCTGGAAAATCCAGAAGGAATTCAGAATGGTTTTAATACAGTGGTTTCCGATCATAAACACCTCATCAAAGGACGTCTGGGAATTCCTTTCAGAGAAGAAGGAATTTCAGTAATTTCCCTGGTGGTTGTAGGTACAATGGATGAGATTAACAGTTTTACCGGTAAACTTGGAAATATACAAGGGTTGACAGTCAAAACTTCTATTTCAAAGAAGGAGATATAGATTATGGAACTACTGGTGGTTGACACATGGAAATAACCTTTTCAAACGCTACCGCTTCAGTGCTGCCAAGATAATAAAACCTTTTTACTGGAGAGCAAACATAGGATTCAAAACCTTTGTTCTGCAGATTAGCAACGATCAATACTATTCTGATAAAACTTTTTCTCCTGTTAGTGAAGTAAAACCACTTATAGAAGTTGATGACTTCCTGCTTACATGAACATAGGCTACAAAGTAGGTCTTATGCGTTTTCCATAGGTTTAACTTCAGACGGTACCTGCCTTAGATGTCCGTTGATAAGGAGTTCTTGGTACCCTTGATATTTTACACACTAGAGGGATTAGCCTGGTTATCGAATTTTCGATTTCCTGGTGCAACCCTGTATTACCAGTTGTCGAAGAGCACTAATAGTTATATTTTAATATAATATGAAAACCTGGCCAATTCATCACCCGCTTAAAAAAGTAGGCGACTTCTTGGCAACTAAGGTTAAAAAAAAGAGTTTCCTGAAGTTGCCACAAGTCTTTCCATGGGAGAAAGGAGCTATGAGAGTTATAAGAAATTTAAAGGCAGGAGCTGGTAGGTTTCTGCTAAAACACGAAACAGCCGAGCCTGAATTATTTAAGTCTGGCTAAAAAATAGAAAAATAACAACAGCTACAACCAGCGTCATACCCACAATGATGATATTTACATTCAGGTTCAGTATACTCCAGCGCCCCAGTGGTTTCTCATCGCTGCCGTCCGGGCGTTCCAACCGAAAAATACCGGGGTAATCAGTGAGAGGTGCTCTTTGTCCTATATTGATGAAGTATCCACTCAGAAAACGGTCAAAACCCACAATAATACGGATAACCCAGGAGCTGACCCTGGTAATTGTATCAAGGGAAGCTGCATCTTCCGCCTTATCAACCAGGAACAGCTCAACTATTTTTTTAATATCTTCACCCTGGCCATAACTGGTATCATGCTGGCGAAAAAACTGGCCAATTTCCTCCGGTCTCACAGATGCCGTAGCCAGGAGGGCTGAAAAACACTGTAGCCTGTAGGTAAACCTGTTAAGGGGATTGAAGAAGAAAAAATCCAGGTTGAGCCATTGAGGAATTGGGATTCCTTTTTTCAACCTCTTGGCCATGATTATGAAAATGACAATACCCATAAGACCCAATTGTAATGCAGATTTAATACCCTCAAGGCTGTATACATCCACAGAAGAACCATATGGAAGCAAACCATGTATTAGCTGGGGCCAGATCCCTGTGCCCATGACTAAAACAGCAATAATTGCTATGCCTATCTGCATGGTTAATTGGGGTTTTATTATATCCTTAACCCGGGCTTTTAGAAAGGCAAAGTAGAAATACTTAGCAAAAGAGATAACAGTACCTACGCTGGCTACGGTGAGCAATGTTTCCACCGTGCCAGTTCCATAAAAAGCATCCTTCAACAGGTATTTACTCACATAACCGTTGAAAGGAGGAATACCGGAAATTGCCAGGGAACCCACAAGAGCTCCTATAGTTGTCAAAGGCAAAACACGCCATAAAGGTTTTTCTCCACCACCCTTGCTCTTTGTGAGCTCGGTTATGTCCGCGGTTCCGGTTGAATATATGAGTATGCCTGCACACATGAAGAGAAGAACTTTATATATCATGTTGTTAAACATGTGAAGAAAAGCACCGTCAACTGCCAGGAAAGACCCAAGACCCATACCAGCAACCATATACCCAACCTGACTTATGATGTGAAAAGAAAGGAGATAGCGTAAGTTATTTTGCTTTAGGGCCATTATGATGCCATATATGGCCATAAATCCTCCCATTAAGATTACAGTATCCAGTGGTGGTAAAAAACTGGCTAATGCAAATACACCAATTTTAGTAGTCAACCCGGCCAGAATCACGCTGCTGGCAAAAGAAGCCGATGGATAACTCCAGGGCAGCCAGATACAAAGGGGCAGGAAAACTGCTTTAACCCCTATACCCAGAACGAAGAATGGCAATCCTGCTGCAGGAGTTTCTATGATTAGGGACCCTGTGGCAGCAAAGTGCTGGAACATACCAAAGAGCAGTGAAAGTCCGCCGGCCAGCTGGATGATAATAAAACGGAAAGCCATTCTGGTACACTTATCAGTTCTATTGGCCAGTATAATCAGGGCAACTGAAAGGGTCAAAAGCTCCCAGAAAAGATAGAGAGTGATATAGTTGTTAGCAAGAGTTATTCCGACAGCAGCTACAATACCCCAAATGGAACCAATCTTTTCTGCAGGATTCATAACTTTTATTCCATAGAACAGGGTCAGGGCTTTTACCAGTGTAAAGCTGAAATATGCTATTCGGCTGTAGGGTTTTACTTCAAAATCCAAACTCTTAAAACCCACTTCTATATGCAGTGTTTCTCCTGGAACCACCATGAGAGCTGACAGGGAGAAGATGAGTAGAAATCCAATGACTGTGAAAACTATAGCATTCTGCAGTTTTTTACCTGCTGCCAGGAAAAGTGGTGTAACAATTAAAGGTATGAGCAGGGCAGCAAACATTGTGGGCAAAGGCACCGGGAGACCTACGTCAATCATAAAAAATTACCTCCTTAGGGCGAGAAAAAGAAGCTTGCCGAGTATTCTGCCATAATCAGAGGAAAATTGAAAGGAATTATATTGAAAATAAACAGGCTCACAGCCAGAATGAGAATAGGTACCACCATGCTGGCAGGACCTTCATCAAAACGCAGCATTTTCATTCTAGCTACCTCAGCTTGGGGCTGTCGAAAGAAGGCTGTAATTACTATAGGAAAATAATATAGAGCATTTAAGATGCTGCTGATGAGTATAACCACTGCAAATGTTGGTTGATAGGCATCAAAAGCAGCTATGCCCAGAACCCATTTGGTTACAAACCCATTTAAGGGAGGAATGCCAACCATAGCCAGCGCTCCCATAGTAAAGGCAGCCATGGTGTATGGCATCTTGTAGCCAATACCTGCCATCTTACTGATATTCCTGATGCCAGTTTTTGTAATAATGAGGCCGGCTACCAGGAAGAGTGTACTCTTTATGGTAGCGTGGCTAACCATGTGGAAAATGTTACCGGTCAGTCCTCTCTCTGTCAGGAGTACACCTCCCAGGAGAATGTAGCCAATCTGACATATACTGGAATATGCCAGACGAGTTTTTAAATCGTCCTGTAGCAGAGCTACAAGGGAGCCATAAATAATTGTTATTACTGCAAATACCAGGAGTACTGCTGTCCAGCCTGTTTCCACCATCATATCCAGGCCAAAAACATTGTAGATCACCCTCAATATGCCATAAGTTCCTGTTTTGATCATTATACCTGAAAGCAGGGCACTGGCAGGAGCAGGAGCAACCGGATGGGCTGCAGGTAGCCATGTGTGTAGCGGAAAAAGACCGGCTTTAAATCCAAAACCAGTAACAAAGGCAAAAAAAGCTACCAGGGCAGCTGTGGTTATTTCAGGTATTATTCCATGACTGCCAAGATCTATCCGGCCGGTTAGCTGATAGGTGATTATGATCCCGGAAAAAAATAGTATACCACTGATTATTGTCACCATGAGGTACTTGGAACCGGCACTGAAAGCTTCTGGTGTTTCCTCGTGGATAACAAGCACATAACCGCTGAAAGCCATAATCTCAAAGAACAGAAAGAAAGTGTAGAGATTGCCGGCAATGAAAGTTCCCAGAGCTCCAACCATGGTAAAGATAAGAAAAGGAAAATATCGGTGCGGAGCATGATCTTTTTTCATGTAAGGGATAGAATAAACAGAACATAAAAACCAGATAGCAATTGTCACAGTAGCTAAAAGAAAACCAAGTGTATCAATCCTGAAGGTAATCATAAAGGGAAACATGCCTTGCAGGTAGTTGATTAGCAATACATGCCCCCTCATAACATAAAAGCCTATCCAGGCAAGAAAGATAAACATAGAGGAAAGGCCACCCAAGAGAATCCAGTTACGCAACTTCTCCGACCTCTTTTGAAATGTTGCTAGTGCTATTGTTATTAGTATTGGGATTAGCAGAAATATTCCTGGCAGGTGCGAAATGGTTTCCCTGGCCATGTTGATTTATACCTCCTTTGAATTAACCCACTATCTGGCCAGTAGTGCTTCTGCTGTCGTTGTGGAAATATGCAGGGGAATGAACGGAATAACGCCCAGAATAATCACTCCCAGAGCCAGAATCACAATAGGGATAAGAAGGGTTGGAGCTAATTTGTCAAACACCACATTTTGT
>PUNT01000224.1 GCA_003551905.1 Halanaerobiales bacterium | reverse complement strand
AGGTTTTTGCGGGAAATTGCTGCCAGAAAAACCCATTTACAGACAGCTGCAGAAACTGTCAAAATTTTAGAGCAGTTCAACAAGGTAAGACAGGCAAAATATTGGGGGTTGAGGGATGTGAAGGCATGGAATCTTTAATACGGGTACGCATAAGTCAGCAGGATGCTCACTATGCTGGCAATTTAGTTAGTGGGGCCTGGATACTGGGTCTCTTTGGCGATGTGGCAACTGAACTCCTCATCAGAAGTGATGGCGATGAAGGACTATTTCTTACTTATGAAAATGTGGAGTTTAAGGCTCCAGTTTATGCCGGTGATTTCCTGGAAGCCCGGGGACAGATCATAAAGAAAGGCAATACTTCTCGGCGTATGGAGTTCACAGCCCATAAAGTTATTGCAGCCAGCCCCACAGATGAACAACTTTCAAGAGCCGATGTTCTGGAGGAACCGTTGCTGGTGGCAAGAGCAGAAGGGGTTTGTGTTGTTCCCAAAGAAAGACAGAGGGAGGAGGAATGAAAGGTGGAAAAACTAATTATTACCTGTGCCCTGAAGGGGGCAGAAACTACTAGAGACAGTAACCCCAACGTGCCTTACACACCAGAAGAGCTGGCAGTGGCAGCAGAGGAAGCCTGTGTAGAAGGGGCCTCCATAATTCACCTGCATGTTTGCCAGGACGATGGTACACCTACCATGGACCCGGCCATATACGAAAAAGCCCATGACTTGATTAAAAAAAGAACTGATGCCATAGTTCAGTTCTCAACCGGAGGGGCGGTGGGTATGTCCCTGGAGGAGCGGGCAGCTCCTCTGGATCTCAAGCCTGAAATGGCCACATTGACTACCGGCACAGTAAATTTTGGTCGGGAAGTGTTCTACAATCCTGCCCAATACATGGAAACCCTGGCCCGGAAGATGGCAGAACTGGATATCAAGCCAGAGATTGAAGTTTTCGATGCTGGAATGATAAAAAATGCCCTTTTCCTGGTGAAAAGAGGACTGCTAGAGATGCCTCTGCACTTTGATTTTGTCATGGGAGTGCCCGGTGGTATCGGTGGATCAGCAGCAGAACTCAACTTCCTGGCAGGGATGATTCCTGAAGGTACCACCTGGAGTGTAGCGGGAATTGGCCGGCATGAAACTACCCTGGGAACCATGGCCATAGCCATGGGTGGCCATGTGCGAGTAGGTTTTGAGGATAACATCTACTACCACCGGGGTGTTCTGGCTGAGAGCAATGCCCAGCTGGTGGCCAGGATGGCAAGAATAAGCAGGGAGATCGGCAGGGAGGTAGCTACTCCTGAAGAAGCCAGAGAAATCCTGAAAATGAAGTAAATTTTTGAGATGACAGGGGGATTTCAAATGGAAAGAATAGGTGTTGTTGGCGCAGGGACCATGGGCAGCGGTATTACCCAGGTGCTGGCAATTAAAGGTTTTCAGGTGCTCCTGCATGATATTGATCAGGAGGCTCTCTTGAAGGGAATAGGCAGGATCAAAAAACAGCTGGAAAGAAGTGTGGAAAAGGAGAAAATTTCTGCTGATGAAAAGGATAAAGCCCTGGAAAGAATTAAAGGCATTACCGTTCTGGATGAGCTGGATTCTGTCCAGCTGGTAATTGAAGCAGCTGCCGAGGACATGGAGGTCAAAAAATCTCTATTCAAAAAACTCCAGGAAATTTGCCCTGAGGACGTCATCCTGGCAACCAACACTTCTTCCCTTAGCATCAGCCAGATTGCCCGGGCAACTGACCGCCAGGATAAGGTGGTGGGCATGCATTTTTTCAACCCGGTGCCGGTCATGAAGCTGGTGGAAATAATCAAGGGAGAGAAAACCTCCAGGGATACGGTAAAAAAAGTGAAAGTTCTTTCTGAAAACATGGGTAAGAGGCCGGTGGAAGTCAAAGACAGCCCCGGTTTCGTTGTGAACCGCCTCTTAATTCCCATGATCAATGAAGCAGCAATTCTCTATGAGCAGGGGGTTGCTGGGGCGGAAGCAATTGATAAAGGAATGGAACTGGGAGCCAATCATCCCATTGGCCCTCTGGCCCTGGCAGATCTAATTGGCCTGGATGTTTGCCTGGCAATAATGGAAACTCTCCATCAGGACTTGAAAGACCATAAATATCGCCCGGCTGCTATATTGAAGGACAAGGTAGCAAAGGGTGAGCTGGGTCGTAAAAGTCAGCAGGGATTTTATAATTATGGTTGAATAAAAAAAAGAGCCCCCCGAGGAACTCTTCTTTGTCCTGCAGCATTAGCTGCAGGTTTTTTACGTGTAGGCCAGGACCGGTTCAAACCCAAAAAGGTCTCTAGAAACATCCAAACATGATTTTAGAGTCTAAAGCAGACATAATTTATGATTAATAAGAATTACATAAAATTATATCCCTAATTACTCAATATTGCTTTCAAATCCTCCATATTTGTGGTATAATAATAAGTGGAATCATATAACTTTTATACCATTTTGAGGAGGTCTGCAAGGTGTTTAGAAAAAACCCCAACAATGGACAGATGAACTTCAACGATCCTATCACGAACATGCCGGACTATGTAAAAAAAGCACTCGACAACAGTTGGGCCCCACCTTTCTATCAAAATATCTTCAAAAATATCACTGAAGAACGGTTTTCAGTATTATATAGCCAAACCCTCAGTCGCCCCAATGCTCCTGTAAATATATTGATAGGTCTTTTAATCTTAAAGGAACTCAATCATTGGACAGATGAGGAAACTATAGGGGCTCTATATATGGATTACCGGATCTGCTATGCCCTGGGGATTACAGACTTTGATAAGAAAAGGATTTGTTTAAACACCCTGGGAAACTTTAGAGCCCGTTTGAAGCAATATGAGGAAGAAACGGGAACAGACCTCCTGGGGGAAGAAGTATCCAATTTAACCAGAAGCCTTATTGAAGTTGCTGGTTTTAACACAGAGAGAGCTCGTCAGGATTCAATGATGATCAGTGCAAATTGCAAGAACATGAGCCGGTTAGAATTATTCTACACTGTTAACACAAAAATGGCTCAAGCCTTAAAAGACAATAATCAGGATGTTCCAGATAGCTGTGAACACTATTTCCAAAAGGAAGATAAAAACGACTATATCTACCGTACTAAAAGTGAGGAAGTACCGGCTAAACTAGAAAGACTACTCCAGGATGCTCTGATGCTGAAGAAAGTGATGCCGGAACAGTTAAAGAAAACTAAAGAGTATAAGAATCTGGAGAGGTTACTGGATGAACAAACAGAGAAAAAAGAAGCTGACGTTAAACTGAGGGAGAATAAAGATATAGCCACTGATAGTTTGCAGAACCCCTCTGAACCGGATGCCACTTACAGAAATAAGAATGGCAAAGGATACATAGGTTATGTGTTGAACCTGGTAGAGGCCCGAGATGCAGAAAAGAATACAAGCATTATAATTCAGCATGAACAGACGCCAAACATCAAAAGTGATGCTGAACTGGGGAGTAATGCCCTCGATAAATTAGAAGGTGTCAAGGAACTATCCAGTGATGGAGCTTATTATTCCTGTGAGAATGCAAAGAAGGCTCAAGAAAAAGGTATTGAAGCAAGTTATTCAGCCATTAACGGGCGAAAAACACAGGAAGATAAAGTAGGAGCACATATGTTTTCCATAAATGAAGAGTTGCAAAAGATCACCAGTTGTCCAATGGAGAAAACACCATTTGAAACTTCCTTTAAACCGAAAAGCAAGACTTACACAGCTAAGTTTAGAAAAGAAGATTGTGAGAGTTGCCCTCTGCTAAAATCCTGTATTGGCAAGGAACGAAGAAGGCATTATTCAGTAAGTTTTACGGAGAAGAAAAGACAGGCTGACTTCTATCGAGCAAAAATAGGAAATAAAAAGTACCGAGAAAAGGTAAACTTCCGGGCGGGGGTGGAGGGAATCCCGTCCAGGCTCCGCCATGTCTACCAAATCGACAAGATACCGGTGAGAGGGTTCTATGCCTCCAAGATCTGGGTCAACTGCAAAGTTATGGCCCACAACTTCAAAGCATTCCAAAAATACATGAAGAAGGCAGGGAAAGGGGTTCTTTGTGCTACTTTTGGCTTACAAAAATGGCTTGGAAACCTCAAATATTTCTTACTTCAAGCCAGGCCTGCTGCTTAAAAACCTTTGTTTTTGGGTGTGCACCAGGACCCGGTTTTTCCCTTCATATTTAGCAGTATAGGCTGCGCGATCCGCCTGGCGGAGCAGCTCATATGCAGTTTGTTTCTCTAATGTTTCCTCCTGCAGGCAGGCCAGGCCGATACTCACAGTAATGCGCATACCTTCTACCTCCATGCTGGCCACACTTTCTCGCAAGCGCTCTCCGATGGTTACTGCTTCTATCTTGCTGGTCCGGGGCAGCATGATGACAAACTCTTCGCCCCCGTAGCGGAAGATAACATCAGCTACCCGCAGATTGGATTTGAGGGTTTTGGCCAGTTCCTGTAGTATGAGGTCGCCGGCTTGATGGCCGTATTCATCGTTTACATTCTTGAAGTCATCAATATCTATCATGAGGACAGCCAGGTCCTTTTCTTCCTCCACGAAGTCCTGGAAATGTTGTTCCAGCCAGACATCCATGAACCGGCGATTGTACAAACCGGTTAGAGAATCAGTCAGGGCTTCTTGCCGGGTTTTCTTGATAACCTCCTGATCCCTCATGATGAAGAATACACTTATGAGAGGCAGGGATATGAGGACACTGGCAATAATGCCCTGAGACTGGTAAAGCACTGCCAGGAGAATGCCGGTCGTATAGTAAATGGGAATTATTTTCAATACATCGGTGATGAGGCTGTTTATGAATATTTTCCAGAGATTTTCCTGTTTATCCAGGGCGAAGAATGTACTCACAAATCCATTATTAAAGACATTCAGGGCAAATATGGTGGTTAAGAGAAGAGGCCAGTCTCGGCTGAGTTCAATGGCCATACCTGCTTCTCCCCCTAGAGCGGTGAAGACCAGGCTGGCCAGTTTAAATGTCAGGGCTAACTGGGCAATATTGAAGAGGATGCGAATTGGTTTTTTGCGGCGAATGCCTGATGCCACCAGGGCCGGAATTACCGCCATAAGGGCAACAGCCGGGCCCTTGAGGAGAAAGACGCCCATGAGCAGAGGGTAGGCCAGATTTATGTACATGCCAGAGGGCAGGACAGTCTCGAAAAGAGAAAAAGCAAAGGTCAGGAGGATAAAGACTGTCAGGTGAAAATAATTAAAACTGGGCAGGGAAGAAAAGAGAACGAATACAATATAGAAGCCCAGAATGATTATTAAATATGTATATATGTCCCGGAGCAGGACATTTTTGTTCTCCACTTGCCTGAAACTCCTTTGCTTTAAAAATTTTTCTTAATTCCTTTTTCTCCTTTAATTTCTTAAACCCTTCTTTTTTTGCCAATAAGTACTGGTAAAATATACGCGGGCATGTAGTGTTTGACAGGATTTAATTGGTATAATATACTATGCTTATATTTAAGACATAAACAGATGGCAAAGGAGGTGCGGGCTATACTCAAGCTAATATCACTTCTGTTGACCATTTTGGTATTATTTTCCGGTACTGTTCTGGCCGAGACGGAACTCAGTGCAGATAATTTGCTGATGGGTCCTATCAGATCCTTTGAAGTACTGACAAACCCCTTGGGATGGGGTACGTCTGAATGGGCTAGAGCAGGTGTTGTGGCAGGGACAACTATAGTTCTTTTTTTCTATGATAAAGAATTACAGGAGTTTGTTCTGGATCACCGCTCTCCTGCTACTGAATTTGTGGCGGCCATGGTTGAACCCCTGGGAAATGGGTTTGTGGTCCTAACCGGTCTGGGCGGGGCCTATCTATATTCACTTAAGACAGGACAGGAGAAACTGGGGCAGGTGGTAGAAAAGGCCTGGAACAGTTTTGCTGTCAGCGGTCTGGTAGTGGGTGTATTAAAGTTTTCAACCCACCGGCACCGGCCGGTGGGAGGGCAGGATCGACCCCATATCTGGGAT
The DNA here is from genome assembly GCA_003551905.1 of Halanaerobiales bacterium. Taxonomy (GTDB): domain Bacteria; phylum Bacillota; class Halanaerobiia; order B1SED10-174; family B1SED10-174; genus B1SED10-174. Next base: position 3,222 of record PUNT01000224.1, on the reverse strand, counting down.
GGGCCATCCTTCTACCCCTATAACCTTTCTTTCCCTTCCGGGCATTCCATAACTGCCTTTTCTGTAGCTACCGTCCTGGCCAAGAGCTATGAGGATGAATACCCTGTTCTCTCCCGCATACCATATGTTCTGGCAGGCTTAACTGCTCTTTCCAGGATTCATGATGAGAAACACTGGCCTTCTGATGTTTTCTTCGGTTCCATGCTGGGTTATGCCATAGGTTCTGGAGTGATGGGACTGGATGGTGAAGATGGTAAAATTGCTCTTCGCCCGGATTTAAGACAGGGACTGGGAGTGTCCCTGAACTGGACTTTCTGATTTCAGGCCCACAGAAAAGCAGCCAGAGCACCGATGGTGGCTCCGAAGAGGCTGGAAAAAAAATTTACCCCGTCATTGTTTAACCAGGCTTTTCCCCGCACCTTGTGAGTTTTTGATCCACAGTGGTGCACTTTTTTTTCGGTTTCCTCACCACAGCGCTCACAGTAATGCATGGCCTGTCGGGCAGCTCCTAAATAACTATCCAGGAGAGAGCCGGCCATGCCGCAGATGAGAGCGGTAAAAGGAACCCAGATGTGTTTTTCCCAGAAGGGTGCTTTAAGATTTAGACCGATGAAGGCAACTGCGCCAATAAGGATGGAGGCCAGGAAGGAAGCCAGGAGTCCCACCCTGGTAATGCCACCGGAAGTTCCCGGTGGCACTTTGCTGCCCGTGGTTATGAGTCGGGGTTTGCGTTTGCTCAAAACGCCCAGTTCTGTAGCCCAGGTGTCAGCATTGACTGTAGCCAGGGCTCCTATGAAAGCTCCCAGCCAGAGAGGACTTGCAGCTATTGCGTTCATCAAGGCCAGAAAAGCGCCTACACCGCCATTGGCCAGGGTCTGGACCCAGTCCCGAGGACCTCCTTTTTCAATTTTTTTGTTCAGTTCTTTCTTGGCTTTCCTGCCAAACCTGGACAGAAGGCTGGAGGAGACAAAAAAGGTGGCCAGCACGGCAAACCAGATCCAGCCGCCAAAAGAAAGGATGGGTGTTCCTACCAGGAGAGCTCCACCCATGCCACTCCTGGATAGGGCACCTTTTTTGTAGGCCAGGAATGCTACCCCAAGGGAGATAGCAAAAGCCAGGAGAATATTGACAACCATTATTTACATGCCTCCCAGAAAATAGATAAATATGGATGTCCCCAGGGGAACAGCCAGGTTATCCCAGCCCCGGGCTGTGAAGGCTTCCAGGATGGTGGCAACTGCCGCAGCAGCCATTCCCAGGAGTAAGGGGGAGGCCGGCAGGCTGGGGGCCATTATTGAGAGAACCAGAAAGCTCACTAAAAAGCTTACCAAGAACATGGTTCCTGATCCCAGGAAGGTCTTGTGATGGGGCAGATTGGGTATGGCTTTTTTACCCCATTTTCTGCCTATTATGGCTGCCAGCCCATCTCCCCAGGCCATTACAAGAGTGCCCAGGACCACCAGATGCAGGTGCTGAGGGCGAAAGAATAATAACACCAGAATTACCAGGGAAAGGGCATAGAGCACTGTGCCATAGTTGGAGCGATCGGTTTCCATGGCCTTAAAAATATCTTTTTTCAGTGACAGATAGTTTATCCCTACGAAGGTTATGGGGGGGATGAGTGCCAGCCACTGCACATCCATTAAAATTACAGCCGGAATAACCCAGTGGCCCACCCCAATATGTATGAATTTTCGGGTGAATTCAGAGGTGAAACGGCAGATAATGCGCAGTATTTCCCCCAGAGCGATGATAGCAAAAACAAATACATATGAAAGAAGCATGGCGGAAACATTTCCCATCTTCATTACCTCCTGTGGAAATTTCTTAAAACTGGATTTTAGAAATAAATTAGAATAACAAATCTTTTTTCCTCAAAACAATTCTTTCAATAAAGCACATATAATTGTCCTGGGCAGCAAAATGTTTTTACCTGTCAGTTGGGCTGCTCTTTTTTTCATCTGAATATTGTACCCCATGCAGTCCAGCAGTATCATTTCAGCATTAGTTTTGTCCAGTTCGGATATAGCGGCAGCAAATTTCTCCAGATCTTTGTAAGGAGACGCGGTCTGGATTTCTACTTCAAGATCTAGCTTTTTCAGGCGCTCTTTGATCTGATCTGCCTGCTCAGGGGCCGGAACTAAAACTCCCAGGCTTTCCCTGATGAGCCGGGACAAAAGAGAATGGATTATCTTCTGCGGTTCTATGAGAAGAGCTTTATGGCATAAAGATGAAAACTCCCCGGTGCAGAGCATCAATATTACTTCAACTCTTCTTTGCTCCAGTTCATCAATACAGTTTTGCACCAGCGGCATGATACGTTTTTTGCTAAATTGAACTTCCGAATTATCTCTTAATCGAGAAACCAAAAGGTCGTGGCCATTTTCTGGGGATAATTCTTTTTCTATTTGCCGGCGGTTGTAATTATCTAGGGCTCCCCTTTCTATAATCGTGAACCTTTTTCCCAGCATGTCCTGTATTTCCGGAGTCAGATCTTTCCGGGGTGATTGCCCAATAGTTATTGCACCAATTTTTATTTTCTCTTTCACCGGTTTTCCTCCTTCAAGGAAAATACAGTTAAGGCACTATTTGTTGTAGTTGCTAAAAATGTGAATTATCTTATGTGTTATAATTAAATAAAAATACCTTAAATCCTTGTTTATTTATAGAACAAGACTGGAGGCTGGTTATTATGGGAGTTATATTTCAGGATTTATTAGCAATGGATTGTTTAAAAGAAGCTACCATCCTGGCCGGGGAAAACTGCCTTACTAACGAAGTCAAGTATGTTGATATTTTGGAAGTGCCTGATATTATCAAATGGTTGAAAAGTGGGGTGTTTCTACTCACCACGGCTTATGCTATCAAAGATGATTTAAAAGCCCAGCTGGAACTAATTCAGGAATTGAAGAAAAAAAAAGCAGCTGGACTGGGTTTGAAATTAGGTCGCTTTATTGATGCGCTACCAGCAGAAGTAATGGAGCTGGCAGATAGGCTGGGTGTTCCCATAATCGGCATTCCCAAGGAGATCCCTTATGTTGATATAATAATGCCTGTGAGTAATTTGATTTTAGATCATCAGGAGAATGTACTGAAAAGGTCTGAGCAAATTCACCGGAAATTAACTGAAGTTGTCTTAAAAGGTGGGGAGTACAGAGGCATAGCAGAGAACCTGCAACAAATAACTAAAAAGCCGGTTATCATAGTTATCCAGGGGCAGGT
>PUNT01000165.1 GCA_003551905.1 Halanaerobiales bacterium | reverse complement strand
TTTTAATAGGTTCCTGGGCTACTGATTGTCCTGACATTGACAGACCCAGGGCCAAAACCAGCATGATACTTATCAGACCGTACCAAAACTTTCCTTTCATAAATTAATCCCTCCCTGTTTTTGTTCTTTCCCTTTCCTGCAAACGCTTGATCTCCTCCAATGCATCTTCCCTGTTGCTGAACGTCTCAGAAGAAGTTTTCTCACCTCTCATTGCTGAAATAATCAGAGTTTTGGTTAGTGAATTGGTGCTGTAGCGAACTGTTCCCCGGGAATATCGACGGTACATTTCCTTGATAACCTGACTGTAATATCCTTTTATTTCATCCTTGACTTTAAAGTTTTTGTAGTTTACCAGGGCAAAAACTTTATGTTCCAGCGGTTCTGCAATTTCCTGCACAGCTTCCTTGATGGCATCAATTTGTTGGTTGCTTTCCAGGTAAAGGTTGGAGAAATCAATTTCCAGTATATTTTCCTGTTCATGGTATTTCATCCTTTGGCGCATGGGAAAAACTCCTTTTCTATAAGACCAGCCCACCATCTACCTGAAGAATAGCTCCATTTACAAATGACGCATGATCAGAAGCCAGGTACAGATAAGCCCAGGCGACATCTTCGGGTTTGCCCAGTCGGCCTAAAGGCGTATTCCCTTTCATCCTGTCCAGCACTTTTTCTGGAACTTTTTCTGTCATCTTTGTGGCAATAAATCCTGGGGCTACTGCATTTACCCTGATACCTTTACGTCCCAGTTCTTTGGCCCAGCTTCGAGTCAGCCCTATGACCCCGGCTTTAGTAGCAGAGTAGTTTGTCTGTCCAATATTACCATACACACCGACCACAGATGAAGCATTGATTATGCAGCCTTCTTCCCGCTCCATCATTTTTTCTGCAACAGCTCTGGTACAGTTAAAGACCCCTGTTAAATTGACTTCCATGACTTTCTGCCAGTCCTTTAGTTCCATCCTGGTTAAGAAACCATCCCTGGTTATGCCGGCATTGTTTATGAGAATATCTATCTGTCCCAGTTCCTGCAAGGTCATTTCCAGACTATTTTGAACTTCTTGAGCATTGCAGACATCAGTAGGGCAGAAGATAGCCTCACCACTGTTCTCCCTTATTATATTCACTGTTTCCTGGCCATTTTCCTTGTCCAGATCCCAAACAGCAACCCTGGCACCGTGCTGGGCAAACAGTATTCCTGTTTCCCGACCTATACCACTGCCTGCTCCTGTAATTATGACTACTTTTCCCTGTAACAGCGTATTTGCCTCCTTTCTCTGTATGCTGTAATGTCATTTTAATTCAATGTTGTTACAATACAGTTACAAAAACGTTATGATTTCATTCTGACAGGATGAATTTTCTGGCCCGGGGAAAGCCCTTTTATTCATCACAATTAAAGGAAATTATATTATCTCATAGAATATATTTTTAGAATAGATGGAGTGGTGATGGATTTGACTATGCAGATTATCAAAAATAATAAGCTGCTGATCTTATTCTTCATATTGACAGGAATGCTTCTGGGGAGTTTTTCAGGAGCTGATGCTGCTGAGCTGATAATTGCTCACCGGGGAGCAGCTCTGGAGGCGCCGGAGAACACACTGGCAGCAATAAAAAAAGCCCTTACCTATGGGGTTGATGTAATAGAAATTGATGTTCGGCAGACCAGAGACGGCATTGTTGTTGTTATCCATGATGCCTGGATTGACAGAACAACCGATGGGTCAGGGCTGGTTGGGGGAATGGATTTTTCCACCTTGAGAGCGTACAGTGCTGGCAGATGGTTTGACCCTGTTTTTGCCCATGAACGGGTGCCTTCCCTGCAGGAGGTGCTAGAATGTGTTGCCGGAGAAACAGTGCTTTTGATTGAGATAAAGGGGAGCACTCAGACCTATCCGGATATTCACCGCAATGTTTACAACCTGATAGAAGAATATGATGCTGGGGACTGGGTTATTATCCAGTCTTTTAATACTGAGGTGCTGAAGGATTTGCATGAGCTGGATGATTCTCTCCGCCTCTTCAAGCTCATAACTGCAAAAGTGCCGGGCTTTCCCCTGTACCTGGATAACTTTATCAGGAGGGGCAGGATTGAAGATATGCAGTTCATCAGTGGGGTAAGTATATGGAAAGGGTTTGCCTCTGGGAGAGCCATTGAATATTTTAGATCCCTGGATTTGTGTGTTTATGTTTGGACGGTAAAAACTCCCTGGGGTGTTGAGCTGTTTTTCCAGCGGGGAGCCCAGGGAGTAATTATTTCAGATCTCGCTCTGCTTTTGGAAGTGTCAGAAGAGGTGTTAATGCAGGTGGAATGAATTTTTCCCGGTTAAAACAGGAGTTTGTTTACCGTGGTAAAGCTGTACCCTTTGGCTTGTAAAGCTTCGATAATGAGGGGCAGAGCTTTTAGGGTATTATCTCTATTGCCGCCACCACTGTGCATGAGTATGATGGCTTCAGGGTGAATGTTAGAAAGCACCCGGTCCAATATTGTTTGGGGTTCATTATAGTTCTCGTACCAATCAAAAGTATCCAGAGACCAGTTGATTATTTTCCAGTCCTCTTGACCCAGAAGCTCTATGGTTTCATCTGCAATGGCTCCATAAGGAGGGCGTAATAGCAAGTGTTCCTGGCCGGTAATCTTTTTTATTATTCTGTAAGTAGGCAGTATTTCCTGTTCCAGGATTTCTGAAAAACTAAGCTCCCTGAAATCGGGATGGGACCAGGAATGATTGCCAACAGTATGTCCTTCACTAACAATACGGGAAGTTATTTCTGGGTAGCGGCTGACGTTCTTCCCTATAAGGAAGAAGGTCGCCGGTACCTGGTACTTTTTCAGGATATCCAGGACTGCTGGTGTGTAGACAGCATCTGGCCCATCGTCGAAGGTCAGGGCAATTTTTTTCCTGCTGCCAGGACCCTGCAGGAAGAAAATGTCAGGATATTTACGGGCCTGTTTTTTCACATTTTCCTGGAACTCTTCAAAACCCGGGGGTATAGAAGAGTGCGCAACAGGTGATAGGATAGCTGGTAGCAGCATGAAAAAAACTGTTATGAAAATGAATTTTTTACATATCAATGACAAAACTTCCTTCCTTGCCCTATCTTTGCAGAGCAGATAGATCTTATTGTATGCAAAAAGGCTACTGTTCTAAGAAGAAGGACAATAATGTTCTTTATTGTCTCCTTTTGTCTGTTATCTGCCTCAGGCTATGATGAATTACCGTAACTGGATTTTGCAAATTATTTCCTTCTGTTTTATCCTTAGAATATGGGTTAATTGTGAAGGGAGGGTTGCCATCATGATTAAGAAAAAAATACTAGTTCTGCTTCTGATTCTCCCATTTATGCTATCTGCCACTTCATCAGATGCTCTTGCCGGGTCTGGAGAAAGGGTGGTTCAGAAACAGGAATATATCCAGAACCTGGTAAAGTGTCTTGAGCTTGATGTTCCCCCATCTGTAATGAAACCGCCTTTTGTGGGTATGGATCCGGATTTTGCACCATATATAAAAGCTGCTGTTAGAGACGGTCTCATAACCGAAAGGGAAATATTGAAGCCAGAAGAGACCATAACCCGGCAGGAAGCTTTGATTTTCATGGGCAGAGCTTTTGTGGAAAAGCCCTATGATGCTGGGGTGCTTGATAATTTTAAGGATGCTCATAAAATTGATGATGAAGCTATACCATTTTTTGCCCGGGCAGTTTCAGCGGGGTTCTTAGTTGGTTATCCGGACTACACCTTGAGGCCGGAACAGTCCCTTTCCCGGGAAGAAAAAGGGCTTTTTCTGGAAAGGCTTTTCTATCTTCGCCAGGCCCAGGAAATTGTGGATTGCATTACCCTGAGGCTCTAGCCTCAGGGACTCTTTTTTGTTTCTACTCATCAGGAGTTAAGTCTTTGATGTCTTTGGTGGTCACTTTCATTTTTCGGTACATGTTCTGGAAATCAATCCGGTAGTTGAATTCCACCTGGGAACGGACCCGCTCCTCTTTGATATCCAGATTATGGATTATGAGAATTTCTTCTCGCATATTGGAACCTCTGATGAGGTTCAGACCAGAAGGAGCCCAGATGCCACTCCCTCCCCAGAACAGCACACCGCTGAGATCATGGGGGCCTACAGTGTTTACTCCCAGACTCCAGGTTTGATTGTAGGCAGCTTTGGATGAGTTCATCAGGTCCCACAGGAAGCCATAGTAGTTATCGGTACGTACATTCATCAGTGAGTATTCCCTTATGGCATGGCTTCGCCAGGCAGCCAGGGTAATTATGGCATCAACATCATCAGTAAAGGCATACTGCCGGGCCAGTTCTACAAAGCACAGATCATAACAGGTAAGGAAACCAAAACGTCCCCATCTGGTGTCAATGGTGAGCCTCTTATCAGTGCCCTGCCGGAAGTAGCGCTGTTCAATTGGGGGTAGGAAAATTTTATCGTAGATGAGTGCTTCATCATTATAGTCGATCTCGCCATTAAGCACCATAGTTGAATTATACAGTTCACCATTCTTGCGGCGGACGTTGTTTAGAAATACATACTCAGGCCCTTTGTTATCAGTTACCAGGCTGTCCCTGATATTGTCGATCCAGGATTTTATGTTGCCGGTTTCACCGCTGTTGAGGTGGTAAAAAACTTCTTCAGGTTTTTCTGTTTCCCACACATAACTGGTTAGGGCCAGCTCTGGAAATAATACAATATTCACGTTCTTTTCATGGGCAATTTGAATTATCTCTTCAATTTTTTTCTTATTCTTTTCTATATCTACGCTGATTTGAATGTTGGCTAAAAGGATAGAAGGACAGTCCTGGAAATTTGAATAGGTTCTTTCTACAACCCTGCTGATCAACTCATCACCCCCGGAATTAATTAATAACAATGGACAGGGAAAAATATTATTGAGATCATTATATACCTTAGAAAAGTATGCTTCAATAGAAACAGTAAAGGTTTTACCGGAAAATTTACAATCAGAGGTGGTAAAATAATGCGGGTTTGGGACATACCGGTGAGTAAATTGTGCAACAAGCATCTGTTGGGAGAGCATGGTGAAATACATGCCATATGGAATATTCTCATCAGGAACAGCCAGGGCTATGGGAATCATCCGGAAACCCGGAGGTGGGAGGGAAAGCTAAAAGCCCTTTATAACCGGCATGAAGAGAATGTACAGGAAATGATGAGAAGAGGCTTCAAACATAAAAGTTCCCTGGACTCATCCCTTGCAGGAGGAAGGGAATGCCAGGACGAATTTGTAAATACCAGGGAGGAACAGCTGAAGATTCTTAAAGGCAAAAAATGTGGATGTGTATTAGATGAGTGAAAGAACATATGGTTGCTTAAAAACCCATTCTTTATTCCGATACTAGAGATAGGTTGAAAAAGAAAGGAGAGGTAAATTTGGATGCAGCTTTTGCCCATGTCATGCCTCTTTTAGTACTCATTGCTTTTTCTCTGCTTATGACCATAATATTCTGGAATCTTTCCCGGCTGTATGGGAAAAAATATCTAAAACTATGGACATATGCCTATGGTTTATATCTGCTGGGGCTTTTCCTTTACCTGGGAATAACCTTAAGTATTGAATTTTTGCTGGGTTTTAACATCTTCTACCTGGCAGGTACCCTTTTTCTTTACCGAGGAGCATTGAGTTTTTGTTCTGGCCGGTCATTACCCCGTGAGTGGACCTTTCTTTTTTTGCCGGCAGGGATATCGGTGCTTGTTTTTTTCCTGGCACCGGATTACATATATCTGAGCTTCTATATTATTTATGCTTGCAGTGGTTTTTTGCTTTTCCTGTCAGGCCTTGAATTCCTGCAAGTCAGGGAGCGGATGGAAAAAGTTGCTGGCACTTTTTTTATAATAGCCGGGGTTTTGCTGGGTGTTTCCTTTCTGAGCTATTTATATCCGGCACTGCAGCCAGCATTTTTTTTCTTTAACAATGTAATTGGAGCAACCCTGGCCCTTATTCTCATTACCGTCTTCTTTTATGACAACAGCAGGGAACTTATGGAATTAGAAAAAAGAGTGAATCATGAAGCCAGGCGTTTTATGAAACTGGTGGAAAATCAAGATGAAGGGGTTGCTATCATTGGTTGTTCAGGTACTATAGAATTTATTAATACTGCAGGAGCAAAGATTTTAGGCTTTTCCCAGGATGATCTCCGGGGAAAGGACCTGAAAATTTTTACCGAAGATAAAGAGCCGGAAGATTTCCTGGGTCCTGATTGGCAGCTTAAAACAGTACATGAGAAAGAATTGCCACGGGGTGATGGAGAAAAAATCCTGATCCGCCTCAATGCTATACCCAAGGGGCATGGTTCACTGGAAACCCTGGTAATATTTACTGACATAACCGAGGCCAGAAGAACCGAGAACGCACTCCTGGCCAGCGAAATAATGTACCGCAACACAGTTGAGAATGCCGGCACTGCCATGGCCATAGTGGAAGAAGATGATCATATTTCCATGGTGAATAATCAGATGGAAATTCTCAGTGGTTATACTCGGGAGGAGCTTTTGGGCAAGTGCTGGAAAGAGTTTGTGCATCAGAAAGATGCAGAGATTATTAAGAACCTTTACTGGCAGCTGCGGGAAGACAAAGAGCAGGATACTGTTCAGTTTGAGGCTCAGATATTAACCAGAGAAGGGATCAAAAAAGAAGTGCTCACCAACTTAAGGGTTATTCAGGAAACAGGACAGGTAATTCTTTCCCTCATCGATATCTCAGAGCGAAAACAAATGGAAGAAGAGCTGAAAACGAGGAAGAACAAGATTGAGAGATTGCATGAGAAGACTCTGAGGATGGAAAGGGCCAAGAAAGAAGAAGAAGTGTGCCAGCTCATAGTTGAATCAGCTGAAAACATACTGGATCTCACTGCCTGTGCTGTAGACATCCTGGAGGGGGATATGCTGGTGGTAAAAGCCAGGTCTGAAGGCAGTCCTGATGGCATATATAAAGATATGCCTGTACATGAGGGGCTGGCAGGCAAGGCTTTTCGAAGCGGTGAAACCATCCTCACCGGGGATGCCAGAAAGAATAAGGATGCCAGACCGGTAAAAACGGATTTACGCTCAGCCCTCACCATCCCCATAGGGGAAATGGGTGTTTTCCAGGCTGTATCTGAAGAAGTCAACGCATTTACCAGGGAGGATGTGGAACTGGGAGAAGTGCTCATTTCCCATGCTACAGAAGCCCTTAAAAGAATTCGCTTTGAAGAAGAAATTCGCTACATGAGTTTTCATGATAAATTGACCAACACCTATAATCGGGCTTTCTTTGAAGAAGAGATGAAGAGGTTGGACACGGACAGACATCTTCCTCTGAGTGTAATCATGGGTGATGTCAACGGGTTGAAGCTGGTGAACGATGCTTTTGGCCATGAAGAAGGAGATAGAGTGCTGGGTCGAATTGCCCAGATTCTAAAGGATTGCTGTCATAGTGATTGTGTTGTTTCCCGTTGGGGAGGGGATGAGTTTGCCATACTGCTACCTTCGACTTCAGAAAAAGAATGTTTGGAAATCTGCCAGTGTATCAGGGAAAACTGTGAGGAGATTGGTGTTAGTAACCCTGTTCCTATCAGCATATCTCTGGGAATTGCCAGCAAGGAAAATACCGAATATAATATGATGAATGTTCTGAAAGAAGCAGAGGAAGGGATGTATCGTAACAAACTCTTTGAAAGCACAAGTTTCCGAAGTTACATATTAAAATTCTTTGAGAAAACCCTGTATGAAAAGAGCAGTGAAACTGAGGAGCATGCATCCCGGCTGCAGCAAATGGCAGTTAGGATTGGAGAAGAGATAGGTTTATCAGAAAAAATCCTTGATGAACTGTCTCTATTAGCAGCCCTGCATGATATTGGCAAAATAGCTCTACCGGAAGAGATAATTAAAAAGCCCGGTCCTCTAAACAAGGAAGAATGGGATATAATAAAAAGACACCCGGAAATCGGGTACCGGATCTCTGATTCTATACCTGAGTTGCGATCTATTACAGAAGGAATATTGTTTCATCATGAATGGTGGAATGGTGAAGGATACCCCAAAGGCCTGGTTGGAGAAGAGATACCTCTCATATCCAGAATTATATCCATTGTTGATGCCTATGATGTCATGATTACAGGAAGACCCTATAAGAAGGCTGTGGAGAAAGAAAATGTTATTGAAGAGCTGAAAAGAAGTGCCGGTCAGCAGTTTGATCCTGAGCTGGTGGAGATATTTATAAAGTTAATAGAAGAAGGAGAAATTTAGGTATAAAGCTGGTATTTTTATGGCAGGATTTTGGTCCTGAAGGTGGAAGATTTTTTACAATGTCTATGTGCAGACTCTCTGGGAGTGCTTTTTTTTTGAAAGAAAAAGAATAATAAACGCCAACAGCAGGAGGGATATTATGAAAAAAATAGAGGAAAAAGCCATCAATACTATTCGCTTTTTGGCTGTTGATGCCATAGAAAAAGCGGCATCAGGACATCCCGGGCTTCCCATGGGTGGTGCAGCCATGGCATATGTTTTATGGACCAGGTTTTTAAAACATGATGCAGAAAATCCTGACTGGCCAGACCGGGACCGGTTTGTCCTTTCTGCTGGCCATGGTTCAATGCTTCTCTATGCTCTGCTTCACCTCTCGGGTTATGACCTGTCACTGGAGGAAATAAAGAATTTCCGCCAGTTGGGGAGCAGGACTCCCGGCCATCCTGAGTATGGGGTGACCCCCGGGGTGGAAACTACCACAGGTCCACTGGGCCAGGGATTTGCCAATGCTGTAGGTATGGCTGTTGCTGAGGAAAGACTTAGGAGTCAGTTTAACCGCCCCGGTTATGAACTTGTTGACCACTATACATATGTTTATGCCGGTGACGGTTGTATGATGGAGGGAATAACCATGGAGGCAGCTTCCCTGGCAGGACATCTCAAACTGGGCAGGCTAATCTGCCTCTATGATGATAATGAGATAACCATTGATGGGTCCACGTCCATTACCTTTACTGAAGATATAGGTAAGAGGTTTGCAGCCTTTGGATGGCAGGTTATCAAGGTAGCTGATGGCAATGACCTGGAGGCGGTGGAAAATGCCATAGCCCGGGCCAGGGAGGAAAAGGAACGCCCCAGTTTTCTTATGATTAAGACCCAGATCGGGTATGGGAGTCCCCAAAAACAGGGTAGTGCAGCAGCACATGGAGCCCCTTTGGGTGAGGAGGAGGTCAGGAGAACCAAGGAGAATCTAGGCTGGCCTCAGGACCCAGAATTTTATGTGCCGGATGAAGTCTACAGACATTTTCAGGAGATAAATGAAAAACTTAAGGAGAAGAGGGAAAATTGGCAGGAACTCTTTGAGTCCTACCAGCGTGATTTTCCTGAAGAAGCGGAATCCTGGGAAGCCTATCAAAGGTGGGGAGAGGTGCCACAGTTACGTGAGGATGAAGGTTTGTGGCAGTTTGATAAGCCTCTTGCTACCCGGGCAGCTTCCGGACAGGTTATGCAGGTTCTAAAAAAATATGTGCCCAATCTAATGGGAGGGTCTGCTGATTTAACTGGATCTACCAAGACATTTCTTGATGACATGGGGGTTTTCCAGCCGCAAGATAGGCAGGGCAATAATCTTTATTTTGGCGTCAGAGAACATGCCATGGGGGGAATATGCAACGGAATTGCAGTGCATGGTGGATTGCGGCCTTATTGTTCTACCTTCCTGGTCTTTGCAGATTACATGAAGGGGGCTATAAGGATGGCAGCTCTTTCCCGTCTGCCTGTTATCTTTGTTTTTACCCATGATAGCATAGGGGTTGGGGAAGATGGTCCCACCCATCAACCCATAGAGCAACTGCCCATGCTGCGTGCTATCCCTAACCTGCATGTTCTAAGGCCGGCTGATGGCAGGGAAACAGCAGTTGCCTGGCTGCATGCTTTGAGCAGGAAAGATGGGCCCACAGCGTTGATTTTAACCCGGCAGAAGCTGCCCCAGCTTTCCACAACCGGTTCAGGGGCTCAAAAGGGGGCCTATATTCTCCGGAAAGAAGAGGGGGAAATCCCCCAGATAATACTCATGGCCAGTGGTTCAGAAGTGAGCCTGATCTGGGAAGCAGGGAAGCTGTTGGAGGAAAGGGGAATTCAGGTGAGGCTGATTAGCGTCATGAGCTGGGAGCTCTTCCTGGCTCAGCCTGATAGCTATCAGCAGGAAGTGCTGCCGGCAAAAGTTAAGAAGAGAATTGGAGTAGAAGCAGCTTATCCCCTGGGCTGGGAGAAATTTGTGGGGGATGAAGGAAGGATTATGGGTATCAGGGATTTTGGTGTGTCTGCGCCTGGTGAAGTTATCATGGGAAAAATGGGATTCACCACCCAATCCATTGTTAATGCTGCTTTAGGGCTCATGGAATAATAGATAACAAGAAAACAATTGATGTTAGAGGAGATAAGAAAAAAGCAGGATAATAGAACCTTTGAAAGAAGTTTAACCTTGAGAAAACTCACGAGGGGAAGTGCCATGGGTAGGATATTATTGCTGATTTTTTTACTGGTCTTTCTACTATCAGGAAGTGGGTTGTGCAGCGAGTGGCCAGAGGGCTGGTCACGAATTGAGCATCTGGGGAAGAGCTCCCGTAATGCCCCTGATTATGATCTGGCATTTTCTAAAGAAGGCCATATTATTCTTGCTGCTGGACGTGGTGGTTTTGGGTCCATGCAGATAGCTGTCCAGTACCAGGGGAAGGAAGTATTTTTATCCAGTGAGCAATTTGCTGTCTACTCCCCTCAGCTGGAAGTTGATGAAGATGGAAACTGGCATCTTTTCTATACTAAGAGGACTCGCGAGGACTATGAAATTGTCTATAATAAGTTCAGCAGTGCAGGGGAAATAATAATCAGGGATCAGGTCCTGTACTCCATTGACCGGCGTATTTTTAACCCTGATGTTACCATTAAAGGCCAGAATTTATACCTGGTATGGACAGTTTATATGCGCCCCCACTATGCTTTAAAATACCAAAAAATCGCCACAGCAGGGCAGGTGCTGGAAGAAGCTGAATTAAGGAAAGCTGATGGCAGTATAGAATCAACCCTGGAGGTGGACTGGGAAGGTAATCTCAACCTTTTCTGGCGAGTTATAGAGGGCTGGGATCTTAACCTCTATTACCAAACCTTTTTGTCCTCAGGAGAACCTAAAACTGAAAGGCAGCATGTTACCAGGTTGACCCCCCTTGATGATAAACGAAAACCCCTGACTGATTCCCGTGTTTTAAGTTCACCGGGCAGAGATGATGAAATTATTGTTGTGTTCAATATGCTGGACAGGGAAGAATTCCGGGGTAGGGATCTCAGCTATTTTGCCATGATGAAAGTAGAGGGGGGAGAAATACTGGAGGGGCCCAAAAAGGTCTCCCCCAGCATGCTGAATATAAGAGAAGCTTATATTGCAGTACATGATCAGGATATTCACCTGGGGTTTGTTCAGTTTCGGGGAGGCAGATTTCAACCCCTTTATCTTCCACTTGATTATGAGGGTAGGATGGTAGGTGAAAGCCAGGTTTTGGATGTAAGTCTTGCTGATAGTTTCCGGTCAAGAATTTTAACGGATCAGGATGGTTATGTGTATTACACCTGGCAGAGGTACGATGCCCAGGAAGAGGCATATGATATCTGGTCTCGAAATAATAGATACCCGGAAAAACCGCCCCTTTCCTTTCGTCTGGGTTTTGGCGAAGAATCTCTTTTGACCGGTTATTTTTATGTTTTTGGGTTATCCTTAATTTATGGTGTCTTGAGGACTTTAGTCCGCTTGCCCATAATGTTTTTGGTTTTCCTGGGGACCTTTTATTTGCCCCGGCGTTTCTCTTGCCGGTTACTGGAGAAGTATCCCCTGCATGGGGGACTGGTAGTATTCAGTGTTATATTTTTACTGCAAGATTCATTTCTTGATTTTTTCCCTGTTACCTTGCCCTGCAGTTCAATGAGTATTACCGCAGCAGTTCTGGCAACTTTATTCACATTCATGTTCATGAAACTGGCCTGGAAATGGCTTACCTTTAGCTCCATTGAAGGTTTCTTTTCTATCATTTTTATCTGGATATACTGGAGCACATTTTTCACACTCATCCCCCACCTCATTGCCGGGTAAGTAATATAATTTAGTATGACCATGGTGAATATATTTGCTCATTAATATCATTTTGTTTTTCTACAGGTGGGAAAAGTGAGGAGGAGAGTGTGTGCTGGGATATTTATTGTGGGTAGTTCTTCTGTTAATGCTGCAAACTGGTCCTGCTGCTGGATTTGATTGGCCAGAAGGCTGGTCCAGGGAAATAGAGATAGGACAGACTAGCAGGCACGTTCCCCATTATCAGGTTGTCCTTTCTCCGGAAAAAGAAAAAATTCTCGTTGGTGGGGAAGGTAAATATGAGGAGATGCGAATATTTGTAAAAAAGGATGGAGAGAAGATATTTGCTTCGCCTGAATATTTTTCAGTTGCTTCACCAAGGATTCTCATTGATGATAATAACCTGTGGCATGTTTTTTACACAGCCCGGCAGGGAAATCAGCACAAGTTAATATATTATTGCCTGGAGAACAGCGGGGAAATAATTACTGGAGAAAAAAAGCTTTTTGCCAGCAACTACCGGATCACCAATCCGGTTCCCAGATTAATTGGAGAAGAGGTTCTCTTGACCTGGACCAGCTCCATACCACCCTACTATTACATTAAATATTTGACACTTACCGATGGAGAAATCAACCGGTTTCCTCAACCCCTGACAGAAGAAGGCAGAGGGATTTTACAGGGAGAAGCAATTATCTGTTCTCATGGAAATATTCACCTGTTCTGGCGGGAGATAGAGGGATGGCAGCTCAACCTTTATTACCAATCTTTTTCGTCAGCTGGTAAACCGCAAAGGGAACCAGTTTTCCTGGGTATCTTAAGTCAGCTGGATGATAACAGGCGGCCGGTTGTGGATAGCAGAATTCAGGTGGCCCAGGTAACAGGAAACAGGATTCTGGCATTTTTTAACCTGCAGGACCGGGTTGATGGTGTTGAATCCAGCTCTGTGGCCATGGTGGAAGTGGTGGCCGGGGAGATTCCAGAAACTCCCCGGATCATAACTCCTTCTTTTCAGAGTATGAGCTATTTTTCTCTGGCCCAGGATGGGGACTCATTTCACCTGGCCTGGGTTAATGTGGAAGAGGAAAGGTTTTCTCCACATTATATGCAGGTGGATGATGAGGGAAATACTATTTATGGGCCTCAGACCATGTACCTGGGGACTGGTGATGGTTTTCGCCCCATTGTTGCACCCGGCCTGGGTGGTTCAACCCTTTATGTGTGGCAGGAGTATAGCACAGCACTCCATAAATTTGAGCTTTTGTCTCGTAACAACTGGAATCCGGAGAATCCCCCTCTATCTTACCATCTGGGTTTTGGTGGTGGAGCTTTACTGCCAGCATATACCTATGTAACAGGTGTGGCATTGCTGTATGCCCTTGTTCAGATGGTTTTTCGGTTTTACCTCATCTTTTCTGCCTTTTTGCTCCAGTATCTATTGAGTTTCTGGCAAAAAATCGATTATGAGAGATATGCCCTGCACAGTTCACTTCTTTTCTTCAGCCTGCTTTTTCTGTTCCAGGACACAATTTTTGATTTGCTGGCGATAGAATTATCCTGTGGGTTGTTCTCGGTTCTGGCATTTATTCTGGCCACTGTTTTTACGCTAATAATAAAGAGAGGTAGTGGTGACTGGCTCCACTTTAATTCTGCAACCGGCCTGTTTTTTACCCTGGCTCTCTGGTCATACTGGAATCTATTTTTCAGCCTGCTCCCCCACCTGATCATTACCATGAACAGGTGAGGTCAAAAAAGGAGGGGTTTTTTTGCCAAAAAGAGCTTATATTATCGACGGGCACAGTCTTGCTCACCGCTGTTTTTATGCACTGCCAGCTCTAACTACCCGGGGAAAACCCATGGGGGCAGTTTATGGTTTTGCCCGGATACTTCTTAAGATTCTACTGGAAGAGAAGCCGGATTATATTGCTGTAGCTTTTGATACACCGGGACCAACTTTCCGGCATCAAAAATTAGCCCAGTATAAGGCTCACCGGGATAAGACGCCGGACGATCTGGAGCCGCAGTTCAACGATCTGAAAAAAATGCTAGAGGTCATGGGCATTCCCATATTTGAAGCCCAAGGTTATGAGGCTGATGATGTTCTGGGGACCATGGCAAAGAAGTTCCGGAAACAAAAACATGAAGCAGTGATTATCTCCGGTGACAAGGATACATTGCAACTGGTGGATGAAGGAGTGAGGGTTCGTTACACCAGGAAAGGAATCAGTGATATTGTGGATTACAATCTATCTAGGATTGAGGAGGAGTTCGGGCTAAAACCTTCTCAGCTAATTGATGTCAAAGCCTTAATGGGAGATTCGTCAGATAATATTCCCGGGGTTCCCGGGATTGGCGAAAAGACAGCCATAAAACTCATCAAGGAATTTAACAGCCTGGAAAATCTCCTCAAGAATATTGATCAGGTTAGCAGCAAGAGGATCCGGGAAAACATAAGGGAAAATCTAGAACAGGTAAAGTTGAACCAGGATATGGTCAGGATTAGGGATGATCTGGAAATCAAAGAAGAAGAGCTTAGCTGGCAGGAGCCGGAGTGGAAAAAAACAGCCATTTTGTTTCAAGACTGGCAGTTTTCCAGTTTGCTGGAAAACCTCCCTTTAGGGGAGCAGCATCTGTTGAAGGAGAGGGAGGAAGTAGAATACCAGGTGATAGAAGAAGAAGAAGACTGGATTTCCTTTAAAAATAGTTTTGAACCTCCCCATGTTCTGTACCTGGCCATGGGTGTGGAAGGTAACAGGCCCAGAGAATATGTCCTGAGTACCCTGGCTTTGAATATTAATGATGAAATATTCATTTTCCGGGTGGGCAAAAATGAGAAGATACTGGACTTCTTCCAGGAATACCTGGAGGATCCCCGTCTGCCCAAGGTTGGCCATGATCTGAAAAAAGGAGCTTCTGCCCTCAAGGACAGGGGGATTGTTCTGGAGGGAATCAAATTTGATACTGCCCTTGCTGTTTATCTTCTGGACTCGTCAGCAACCAACCCGGATTTTCCTGCCCTGCTGGAGAGGATTACCGGTCACAACATACCCAAAGAAGGAGAAGGGCAGCTGGCAGGGGAAGTTAAATATCTGCCCAGGGTTGAAGAAGAGCTGGAACAATCCCTGCAAGAATATAATCTGACCGGAGTTTTGCTGGAACTGGAGCTTCCCCTAATAAGGGTGCTGGTACAGATGGAGCATAATGGTATAAAGGTAAACCTGGAGTACCTGAAAAAGCTGGCGGAAGAATTGGAACAGCGCCTGCAGGGTATTACCCAGGAAATTTATACACAAGCCGGTTATTCTTTCAATGTTAACTCTCCCAAGCAGCTGGGAAAAGTGTTATTTGAAGAACTGAAAATGCCAGTTATCAGGAAGACCAAGACAGGTTATTCTACAGGGGCTGATGTTTTAGAGAAGCTGAAATGTCAGCATCCCATAATCCAGTATATCCTGGAGCAGAGGCAGCTTTCCAAGCTCAAATCCACATATATTGATGCTCTTCCCCCCCTTGTTAATTCCAGTACCGGCAGGTTGCACACATCTTTCCATCAGATGGTCACAGCTACAGGACGTCTCAGCAGTTCAGAGCCCAACCTGCAAAATATTCCTGTTCGAAGCAAGGAGGGCCAGAAAATAAGGCGGGCCTTTGTTGCCAGACCGGGCTGTTTGCTCCTGGCAGCAGATTATTCCCAGATAGAACTGCGCATACTGGCCCATATGGCTGGTGAAGAACGGTTACAGGAATCATTCCGCCGGGGAGAGGATATTCACACCAGGACTGCCAGCGAGGTGTTCAGCATAAATCCGGAGGAGGTAACTTCAGAATACCGCCGCCGGGCCAAGGTTATTAACTTTGGTATTGCCTATGGTATGTCTCCTTATGGCCTGGCCCAGGATCTTCATGTGTCCCAGGAAGAAGCGGCAGCTTATATTGATCTATATTTCAGCCGCTACCCTGCCATCAAGGAATACATTGATAGCTGTATTGAAAGTGCCCGGGAGAAAGGTTTTGTAACCACCATTATGAACAGGATGCGTTATTTGCCAGATATCAATCACCGGGTTCCTCACCGCCGGGGCTTTGCTGAAAGGATGGCCATCAATACTCCTATTCAGGGCAGTGGCGCAGATATTATGAAGCTGGCCATGGTTCAGGTGGAGAAAGAGCTCCGGGATATGGATGGGGTTTATATGCTACTGCAGGTGCACGATGAGCTGGTATTTGAAGTGCAGGAAGATAAGGTGGAGCAGCTGGCCATTCTGGTCAAGAGGGAGATGGAGGAGGTTTATGAACTGCAGATTCCTCTGGTTGTTGATCTGAAAGTTGGCTCTAACTGGATGGACATGGAGAGTTTTTCTATAAAAGCTTAAGGGGGAGGGGTTATGAAGATTATCCTCATAGTACTGGCTTTTGTAATTTTGTTCTCCAGCCAGGTTCAGGGACGGGATTTAGCTGCTCTCTGGCCTGAGGGCTGGTCCAAGGAGGAAAGCCTTGGATATTTTAGTATCTTCTCCCAGAGGTACTCATCAGCATATTCCCAGGAGGAGGATGTTTTATATGTTCTGGGTATCCGGGGAGAGAGAGGCCATATGCATCTGATCCTTTTGCCTGCTATGTTCAACGGGCAGCTGGAGAAAGGCAATCCACTGGTTATCAATAAGCCGGCTTATTTTGTTAATTATCCTCTCCTGCTAACCGGTGGGAATGGGCTTAAACACATATTGTGGTTGGAAGAGGAAGGACAGGACAGACAGTTGCGATATGTGATACTGGATGCTGAGAATGAGTTATTTCAGAAGGAAAAGGTGATTTGGGAAACTCCCAGGCGTATGGCCAACCTGCGGGGGACTCTGGGAAAAGATGGTAGTGTTCACCTTATATGGACCGGTCGGGGAGAAACCGGGCTGGAAGTATTCTACTGTCAATTGGATCCTGCTGGAAATATGAGGATATCTCCTGAACCTCTCACCGAATCAGAGCGGTTTTCCAGCCGGGGCCAGATCTTTGTAGATTCCCAGGGGCATGTGCACTTTTACTGGATAGAGATAGGGCAGCAATTCGTGCTGCTAAATTTCCAGCTCTTTGATGCTGAGATGAATCCTTTAACAGAGCAGAAAAGAGTTCTCAACCTTTCAGCCCTCAATCCTCTGGGGAACCCGGAAGTAGACTCAGATATCACCGGGGTTATGGATGAAGATGATAGGGTACACATGGTGTGGAGTGGGGATTATTTCCTGAATGGATTTACAGAACCTGGTTCTGATATTATGTATGGTTTTATAGAAAACGGGGAGTTGATTTCTGAACCACTGCGAATTACCAGGGGATGGCGAAATCATATTCGCCCCAGTGTGATGGGGCATGAAAACTTACTGTATCTGGTATGGGAGGACAGCACCCGGGAACCTACCCGCATATATCATAGTGCTCTGAATGTTGAGGATAAGCAGTTTTCCCGGCCGGAGATTCTCAATGTTGGGACCGTGGCCGGGTTTTATCCCCAGGTGCATGTAGATGAAGCAGGTCATGTATATTCTTTATGGTTCAAATTTTTACAGGACAGTCGCATGTTGAGCATAAGTCTCTTGAATACCAGGTTACCAGCTGTCATGCCCTTCTGGTATGTCCTGGGAGTGGCTGACGATGAGCCGGTTAAGAGCCTGGTCTTTATCTTGGGTTTAAATATGGCCATGACCATAATCAATGGCGCATCCCAGCTTCATTTTCTGGCACTGGCAATTTTATTGATAGTTCTGCTCCGGGGGAGGGTTAACCTGGACAATTATCCCTATCTGCTTCCCCTGGCAGCATTTTCCTTCATATTGCTTTTACAGGAAACAGGTTTTTTTCTTCAGCCACAGTATGGGGCCCATGGAATTGAGATCCCGGCAGCAATTTTGGCTTCAGTGTTCAGTATTGTTTTTGTTCGCTCCTTTAAAAACTGGAGTGGTTTGAATGATATTATTGGTCAAATTGCCCTGATTGGTCTTTTTATTTACTGGTATTCTTTCTTTATTTACATACCTCACTATATAATGGTAAGTATTCCTTGAAGGAGGTATAAGGTATGAATGTTATAAAGTGGTTGCTGGAAAGAAAAGGATTGGTTTTTATACTCCTTACCATCCTGGGTTCTCTGGTGGTTCTTACCCATATTTACTTTTTTGGGTTCACCACCCGCCTGGAAAGTGATGACCTGACCTTACCGAAAGCAATATTATTTTTGATTCTTCTGATCACCCTCATAGTGAGGGTTGTAATTGATAGCAGGAACAGAAAAAGCGATGAAAATTCCCAGGCCTGAATATAGAAGAGGAGCGGTTGGTCTTGCCAGAACTTCCAGAAGTTGAAACAGTACTTAAGACACTCCTGCCTAAAGTACACAACAGGAAAATTACTGTTGTTAAAGTTTTCCACTCCCAGGTGATTGGGTGGCCTGATTCCCCTTATCTTTTTGCTGCCAGTCTTTGTGGCAGAGTGATAGAAGGAGGTAGACGCCGGGGCAAATTTTTAATACTGGATCTAAGTGGTGAGAAGAAGTTAATAATTCATCTGCGTATGACCGGTCGTCTCATGTGTAACGGGGAAGGAGGGCTCACCCCCCATACCCATTTACTCATTAAATTGCAGGGACAGGAGTACATTCACTTTGTGGATACCCGACGTTTTGGCCGGGTTTACTTCATAGGAGCGGGAGAAGAAAAAAAGGCAGGCAATCTTTCATCTTTAGGGCCGGAACCTTTGAGTAAGGAGTTCACACTGAAATACTTGCAAGAGGGTCTCCGAAGAAGGGGAGCCAGGATAAAGGGCATGCTTTTGGATCAGAATTTCCTGGCCGGATTGGGGAATATATATGCTGATGAAATTCTCTACCGGAGCAGGGTTCATCCTGCTACCCCTGCTTCTAGTCTTTCAAAGGAGGACATGATTCTTCTTCATAAAAACATAAGGGAGGTTCTGAAAGAGGCTATCAGCCGGAGAGGAACAACTTTCCGGGATTATCGGGATAGTTTTAATCGGGCAGGCAGTTTCCAAAATTTCCTGCAGGTTTATGGTCGGGAAGGCAAGGAATGCTGCCGATGCGGAAGGATGGTCATGAGGGAAAAAATCAGCGGGCGAAGTTCACATTTCTGCCCCGGGTGTCAGGAGATGGGAAAAGATGTTGATTCGCCTGGAAAATGTAGAAAAAAGAATAAAAGGTGAAACCCTTTTTGCCGGTGCCAGCCTGGAACTCCACAAGGGTGATGGTTGTGGTCTTATTGGGGCCAATGGGGCTGGCAAGACCACTCTCCTGGAAATTATTGCCGGGAGAAGTGAAGTGGATAAGGGTGAGATTATTAAAGCTGCAGATTTTTCTACCGGTTTTTTGCCCCAGACCTTGAAGTGGACTGAATCGGGGCAGGTTCAGGAGTATCTCTGGGGCGCTTTTAGCTATGAACAGGTTTTGGCAGAAAAACTCCGGGAGCTGGAAGAAAAGATAAGCCAGGACTATCGGGAGTCTCTTCTTGAGGAATATGCCAGGGTTACCGGGGAGTTTGAAAAGGCTGGTGGATACAGCTGTGAGAGCCGCATCCGGGGAGTTATGACCGGCCTGGGATTTAGCCCGGAAGCCTTAAAAAGGGAACTCAAGGATTTCAGTGGAGGAGAAAAGACCAGGATAGCCCTGGCTCGTTTGCTTCTGGAAAGACCTGATCTGCTCCTTCTAGATGAACCTACTAATCACCTGGATAGAGAGAATAGGGAATGGCTGGCAGAGTTCCTGGAGAACTATGGAGGAGCCATTCTGGTTGTATCCCATGACCGATATTTTCTGGATCGGGTGGTGCAAAGAATTTATGAGCTGGAGGCACAGCGTCTCTATTCTTTCCCAGGCAATTATTCCCAATACCGGGAACAGAGGGGAAAAATGGTAGAGAGCTGGAAAAAGGAGTATAATAAACAGCAGGAGGAAATAGAGAGTTTAAAGGAATTTATTCGTCGCTATAAAGCCGGGCAGAGATCCAGGGAAGCTCGGGCCAGGGAAAAGCGACTGGCCCGGATGCAACCAATTCCCCCACCTCCTCAACCTAAAAAAGGTTTTAACCTGAACCTGCAGATGGAGAAAACCAGCGGTCAGGAAGTGCTCAAGGCAGAGAATATCGCTTTTATACTGGGGGATGATTTGTTATTTTCTGATGTTAATCTGGAAATAAGGCGGGGAGAAAAGGTAGCTCTTCTGGGGCCCAATGGGGCTGGCAAGACCACTCTATTGAAAATTTTACTGGGGATGGAAAAGCCCTCCACCGGGACTGTCAGCTGGGGTCACAATGTGATAGCTGGTTATTTCCCCCAGGAAGGGGCTAATATTCCCCGGGATAAGAATTTATTCCAGGTTATAGCTGAAGCTGGATTAAACTACCGGCAGGAGATCATGGATCTATTGGGTGCATTTCGTTTTGGTGGTGAAGATGGGGAAAAGAGAGTAGGGGAATTGAGCGGGGGTGAATTGGCCCGGCTCAATCTGGCCCTTCTGTCTCTGCAGAAAGCCAATGTTCTCCTCCTGGATGAGCCTACCAATCACCTGGATCTGGAATTTCAGGAGGGGCTGGAAGAAGCAGTGAAAGATTTTTCCAGCACAGTTATTTTTACCAGCCATGATCGATATTTCATTGAAAGAGTGGCAGGTGTTTTCTGGAAACTTGAAGAAGGTCGCCTCTGGACTTTCCGGGGAAATTACCAGGAGTTTTTGGAAAAAGAAAAGACGGAAAAAGTTCAGGGGGAAAAATCCCAGAAGAAAACTGTAAAGAAACAGAAGGATAAGAAAAAAGATAAGAGCCAGGAAGAAAATGTTAACTTAAAGCGTAAACAACTGGAAGAACGTATTGCCTCTTTGGAAGCAGAGTTGAAGGAAATGGAAAAATTTTTCATGTCTCCTGATTTCTACCGGCAACAGGAAGTAGAGGAGCAGGGGAGAAATTATAAGATCATAAAGGATGAACTGGATAAGCTGTACCGGCTCTGGGAGGAAACCCTGGGATGATATCTTTGCAGGTATGGCTGCTCCTGATCTGGTTTTGCATGTAGGGACAGGCACGGGCTTTAGAGCCTACCCATATACTGGACAGTAGTTCAGTTGGGGGGGCGTTTCTGAATGCAGTCTGTCCTGGTAATCCTATTTGTAGTGGCAGTTAGCATGGACGGTCTGGTGGTGGGTATGGCTTTGGGGGTAGGGCAGGTTAAAGTGCCTTTTTCTGCTCTGGGAATCATAAGCGTTACCTCTTTTTTGCTGGTTTTTCCCTCATTGATACTGGGTGATTACCTGGGAGCCATATTGCCACCCCATATTGGAGCTTTCGTAGGTGGTATTATTCTCATAGTTCTGGGTCTGTTTTTTTTACTCAAAACAGGAGGAAACACCTGCTGGCAAGCTTCTCCATCCTTTAGAGTTCATTTCCCACCATCTAAAAGCGGTTTCTGGAGCTGGGTATCTCCCCGACGCCTTTTATATCTGATTAAAAATCCCCTGAGAGCTGATCTGGATTCTTCGGGTTACTTGAGCTATGGGGAAGCTCTGCTTTTAGGTTTTGCCCTGGCCGCTGATGCTTTTGGGGCCGGCCTGGGTGTGGCACTTTCGGGTTTCCCTATCTTTTTTGTTTCTGCAGCAGTTGGTCTGGGTAAGTTTCTGTTCGTATGGAGCGGATATTTCCTGGGAGCAGTTCTAGGGCATCAACTTAGGAGCAAATTTTTTTCTTACCTTCCAGGTATTTTTCTAGTGGCATTGGGTTTTCTCAACATACTGGGGGTGTGAACTGGTGTTAAAAATCGGCATTACCGGTTGTTTGGGGACCGGTAAATCCACGGTGATGGAAATACTGCAGAAACAGGGAGCAAAGATTATTAACACAGATAAGTTGGTACATGAGTTGTTGCAGAGAGGGCAGTCAACCTATGCAGAAGTCATAGACCAGTTGGGATCTGATCTCCTGGATGAAAATGGGCAGATTGACCGCAGTGTTCTGGCAGAAAGGGTTTTTAACGATTCAGAAGCACTTAAAGATCTGGAGAAGATTATTCACCCCAAAGTTAGAGAGAAGCTAGAAAATGAAATAAAGAGACTGGAACATGAAGGTGAAAAAGTTGTTTTTGTGGAGGTTCCTCTGCTATTTGAGGCTGGTTGGGAAAAGTTTTTTGACCAAATTTGGGTTGTGAGTGTTAATAGAGAGAAACAGTTAAAGCGATTGCAGAAATCCCGTGATTATTCGCCAGAAGAAGCACAAAAGCGCATTGAAGCCCAGATGCCTCTTAAAGAGAAGGAAAAGCGAGGAGACCTGGTGCTGGATAACAGCGGCAGCCGGGAGCATTTAAGGGAGCAGGTCATTGCAGGATGGAGGAGGATAAATGCTTAGGATAGCCCTCATAGCTCATGATAATAAAAAGGACAGTATGGTTGAGCTGGTAGGAAAGTTTGCGGAGGAACTAAGAGACTGTTTGCTGGTGGCTACAGGTAAAACAGGTGCACTTTTGAAAAAGCATTATGACCTGGATATAAAAAGGGTTATGTCTGGTCCACTGGGCGGGGATCAGCAGGTAGGAGCTATGGTGGCAGGCGGCAAACTGGATGCTGTGATTTTTCTCCGGGACCCCCTTACTGCCCAACCCCACGAACCTGATATTACTGCATTAATGCGGGTCTGTGATGTTCATGATATACCTCTGGCAACCAATAATGCTTCGGGGATGCTGATATTGAAAGATTTTCTATCCAGGAATAGGTGAAGGCGTTTTACAATAAAATGATAGTGGAAGTGAGAGGTGGATTGTACCAGATGGGCAGGATTTTCTCCCCTTCAGTGTTGGTTTTGATTGTAATTATTATCATTATAGTAATAGTAATTCCATTCCTGGGGAAGTTGATTTACCCTTTTCACTACCATGATGAGATAGTTAAGGCTGGTGAAACATACAGTTTCGAGCCACATTTTATTGCTGCCCTCATCTATGTAGAGAGCAAGTTCTATAAAAATGCTGTTTCCCAGAGAGGAGCCCGGGGTTTGATGCAGATAATGCCTCAAACTGCACTCTGGATAACAGGTGAACTCAAGTGGCCTGATTTTCACAGCGATCTTCTCTTCGACCCGGTGGTGAATATCAATTTAGGCACCTGGTATCTGGGTAACCTGCGCCAGGAATTTGGGGATCTAAACCTGGTTCTTGCTGCCTATAATGCCGGTAGAGGTAATGTCTTGAGATGGGTTGATGAAGGCATATGGAATGGAGATCTGCAGGATCTTGATAGTGTCCCATTTAAAGAGACCCGGGACTATATAAGGAAATTCTGGAAAATTTATACTCGTTATAAAATTTTATACTAGCGAAGCAGTAAAATTCTACGTTTTTTTGCAGGAGTTATTTTGAATTAAGCGAATTATAACTGAAAGGGATGCCTGCTAATAACCTTTATTAGTTTTTATTCGCATGAAGGAGGTGAATCGTAAGGGAGAGATTTAACGTTAGATAAAAGCAGGAAATAAAAAATTTTTAAGGAGGAATGTAAAGCATGAAAAAAAGTCTGATTCTTTTCTTTGCAGCTGCCCTGGTCCTTTCTCTGGCCATGTCTATTGCAGCTGATATTCCCAGGGATTACTATGTGTCACCTTACCCTGTGGGCACCATGGGTGATACATTCCTTACCTGCCAGATGAGCGATCCCCGGACATTTAACACACATATAGCTAAGGAAACTTCATCTACGGACATAATTTACCGTTTCCTTTACAGCACCACTACCCGTGACCCTCATACCGCAGAACTTATTCCCCATGTAGTAAAGGGCTGGGATTTTAGCGATGATGGTCTTGTATGGGATTTCTATCTAAGGGAAGGCGCTACATGGAGTGATGGTGTACCCATAACTGCTTATGATTTTGAATTTAATATGGATGTAATCTATGATGAAACTGTTCCCACCAGTTCCAGGGACGTTCTGCAGGTTGGTGGCGAGTACCTGGATTATGAAGTGGTGGATGAGTATACTTTCAGGATTATATTGCCTGAGCCTTTTGCTCCTCTACTGGCTTCTGCTCCGGGCCCACTGCCCAAGCATGTTCTCTATGAACCCTGGAAAGCAGGCGACTTCAATGAAACCTGGGGAGTTAACACTCCACCTTCTGAAATAGTGGGTAACGGAACCTTCATCCTTGGTGGTTATCGTCCCGGGGAAAGGGTAGTTCTCCTGAGGAACCCCAATTTCTGGCAGGTTGACCAGGAAGGCAATCCTCTTCCCTACATGACCCGCTGGATCATGCACATTGTCGAGTCCCAGGAAGCCATGATGCTCAAGTTCGAAGCCGGAGAAACTCACCTGGTTAGCGTGCTTCCTGATGCTTATGCTCGTTACAAAATGAATGAGCGTCGCTGGAACATGACTGTGCATGACTTAGGTCCTGCATTCAGCACCATGTTCGTTGTTTTCAACCAGAATCCCAACGCACCGCAGTTTGACCACGGAGATGGAGAAGATTATCACAAGTTCGAGTGGTTTACCAATATCCATTTCCGCCGTGCTGTAGCCCACGCTTTAGATAAGGATACTCTTATTGATGTGGTCTATGATGGTCTGGCTACTCCTCAGTGGAGCCCGGTCAGTGCTCCTAACGAGTTCTTCCTGAATCCAGATGTTCCTAAATACCACTATGACCTGGAGCAGGCCAGGGAAGAGCTCAGGAAGGGTGGTTTTGACTGGGACGCCCAGGGTAACCTGGTAGACTGGGAAGGCCGCCGGGTGGAGTTCCTCATGACCACCAATGCAGGTAATGCCCCTAGAGAAGCTCTGGGCAATATTCTCCAGTCTGACCTGCAGGAACTGGGTATGCGTGTTACCTTCTCACCCATGGACTTTAACCTGATGGTTGGTCAGCTGACTTCCACCTTTGACTGGGAGTGCATTATCATCGGTCTCACCGGTGGTCTTGAGCCCAACACTGGTAGGAATGTCTGGCATTCATCAGGTCAGCTGCACATGTGGCATCCCTATCAAACCGAGCCGGTAACCGAGTGGGAAGCCCGGGTGGATGAGATCTTCTATGAAGGTGCCATGACTGTGGACCAGGATGAGCGTCAGGAGCTGTACTATGAATGGCAGGAAATCATTGCCACCGAGCTACCTCTCATCTATACTGTCACCCAGCACAGCCTGGTTGCAGTCCGCAACACTGTCAAGAATATAGATCCGACTATTATCAGCACCTACCATAATGTAGGAAGCTTCCACATCGAGAGATAACAAGGTAATGATGAGGTAATAATGAGGGGGAGAGTTTCCTCTCCCCCTCAAATTATGTTTATTACGAAGCATACTGTTGGGTGAAAGGAGGACTGGAATGCGCACTTACTTGCTGCGAAGATTTATACATGTCATTCCCCTCATCATAGGTGTTAGCATGATCAGTTTTTTTGTTTTAAACCTTGCTCCCGGGGATTATGTAGCCCAGATGGCCATGAACCCGGATATATCTCCCCGGCTTCTAGCCCAGATAAGAGCCGAGTTTGGTCTGGATCAGCCAGTGTGGGTTCAGTATTTTCACTGGTTGGGGAATATTTTAACCCTTAATTTTGGACAATCTTTTGCTTTTCGCATACCTGTTACCACTCTTATTGGAACCCGGATACTAAATACCCTCATATTATCTTTTTTTGCTATTCTTTTTTCCTGGATCATTGCCATACCTCTGGGTATTCATGCTGCAATTTTCCGCTATTCTTTCAGGGACAACATTTTAACATTCTTCGCCTTTTTTGGTATATCCATACCCAACTTTTTCCTGGGATTGTTACTGCTCTACTTTGTTGTGAGAACCGGGTTTTTAGGTTTACCTATTGGAGGCATGACCAGCTGGTATTACGATGAGCTGGGTTTTTTCCAGCGCATGGCAGATGTGGGTAAACACCTTGTCTTGCCTGTAATTGTCCTGGGGACAGCCTCTCTGGCAGGTTTGATGCGGCAGATGAGAGGGCAGATGATGGATGCCATGTCCCAGGACTATGTGCGGACAGCCCGTTCTAAGGGTTTGAGCGATAGAGTTGTTATTTACAAACATGCCTTGCGCAATGCAATAAATCCATTAATAACCATATTTGGTTTTTCCATAAGTGGCCTCCTGGGAGGCGCAGCACTTACAGAAATTGTTTTCAGTTATCCCGGGCTGGGAACAATGATGCTGGAAGCAGTTCGCAGGCAGGATTTACACGTGGCCATGGCCGGATTGCTCATGGGTGCTGTTCTACTAATTGTAGGGAACCTTATCGCGGATATTCTCCTGGCAGTAGTGGATCCGCGCATAAGGTACGATTGATTGGGGGGTGAAAAATGACTCAAGGAACTGAAGGTTACGAACATCGGGAATTGGAGGATAAGGGAAAGGTCATGGAGGAAGAACAGATGATGCGTTCTCCCCTCAAGCTGGCCTGGGTAAGGTTGAAGAGGCATCGGATGGCATACTATGGGGGAATTGTCCTGGCCATTATGTATTTTTCAGTGATCCTGGCCCCATTTTATGCTCCTCATGCGCCTACTGACCTTTACCGTCAAAAATCATATCACCCACCTGTCAAGATAAATATCCGGTGTGATGAGACCGGCAGCTTAACCTGGCCTTATATTTATAATTATCAGCGGGGGAACCGCTTTATGGTCTATGGTTATAAAGATGAAGTTGATCCTATGACCGGCGAAATTAGAGAAGTAGAACTGGATCTGGGAACTTTTGATGAACTGGACAGAACCCGGGCTTTTGAAAGAGCTGAAGAAATAGCAGCAGAGGCTGGAGTTGATGATTTTCAGTATTTTCCTGTAATGCGGGTCTGGGTTGAAGATAAAGAGAAATCTCCCCGCTATCCCCTGACTTTTTTCACCCGGGGAGAAAAGGAATACACCTTTCTGGGGATAAAAAGTGACTTCAAGATATTCGGTTTAGGGGAGCCCACTTTCGAGGATCCATATATTGCTGCAGATAGTGCCAGACTTTTCTTGTTTGGTTCAGATCAGTTTGGTCGCTGTACTTTCTCTAGAATTCTATATGGTGGAAGAGTATCCTTATTCATAGGTTTTGGTGCCATTATGATAAGTACCGCAATTGGCATGCTGTTTGGTGGTCTTTCCGGTTTTTACGGAGGTTGGGTGGACAATCTCATGATGCGTATTGCAGAGGTTTTCATGGCTTTCCCGGCTTTTTACCTGCTCATGGCCCTGACAGCAGTACTGCCTCTGGAGATGGCGCCTGCTACTCGATTCTTTATGATAACGCTGATCCTTGCCCTTGTGGGGTGGGGAGGGCTGGCCCGGGTTATACGGGGTATGGTTCTCTCCATTCGCCAGCAAGATTTTTCCGAAGCCGCAAGGGCACTGGGAGCAAGCGATTTACGCATTGTTGTCAAACATATTCTTCCCAACACGCTAACTTATGTTATTGTTGCTGCTACAATCAGTATCCCTTCCTTTATCCTAATGGAAGCAGGACTTAGCTTTATTGGTTTAGGAATACAGGAGCCACAACCCAGCTGGGGTAATATGTTGTCTGCTGCTCAGCAAATAAGAGTTTTGGAGCAGCATCCCTGGCTATTGATTCCCGGCTTTTTTATCTTCGTCGGGGTGTTAGCGTTCAGTTTGCTGGGTGATGGCATAAGGGATGCCTTTGATCCCAGAAGTAATTTGAGCTAATATGGAAGAGAAGGGAGGCCCTAGAGAGTTGGCAAAAGAGTTAGGCAAAGATGTACTTCTGGAGGTGGAAAACCTCCGGACGCAATTTCATACTGAAGATGGGTTGGTCAGGGCAGTAGATGGTGTAAGTTTTGAGATCATGAAAGGCGAGGTTCTGGGAGTTGTGGGAGAATCCGGATGCGGTAAGAGTGTCACCGCTCTTTCCATAATGCGCCTCATTCAACAACCTCCCGGCAAGATTATGGCTGATAAAGTGAGTTTTGAAGACAGGGAGATTCTTAAGCTCACAGAAACCCAGATGCGGAATATCAGAGGTAATGATATATCAATGATTTTCCAGGAACCCATGACCTCCTTGAATCCGGTCTATACTGTTGGGAATCAGATTGCTGAAGCCATAATTCTGCATCAGAAGCTTTCCCGGTCTAAAGCTATGGAGAAAGCTGTTGAAATGCTGTCCAAGGTAGGAATACCTCTTCCTGAACAGCGGGTAAATGAATATCCTCATCAGATGAGCGGCGGTATGCGTCAGCGAGTTATGATTGCCATGGCCCTGTCCTGCAATCCCAAGCTCCTCATAGCTGATGAGCCCACTACCGCACTGGATGTTACCATCCAGGCTCAGATACTGGCTTTGATGCAGGAGTTGCAGAGGGATTTTGATGCAGCTATCATGCTCATAACCCACGATCTGGGTGTCATTGCTGAGACTGCCCATCGGGTTGTAGTCATGTATGCCGGTAAAATTGTGGAGTATAGTGATGTTAAAACCATCTTCCACAAACCACGTCACCCCTATACCTGGGGTCTGCTGCAATCCATACCTCGACTGGATCAGACCAGAGAACGCCTGATGGTTATTGAAGGAGTTGTCCCCAATCCTCTCTTCATTCCTGATGGATGCAGTTTTCATCCTCGCTGTCGCTTTGCTTCTGAAAGGTGCAGTGTGGAGACGCCCCAGATTGAGGAGATAGAGGAAGGGCATCAGGTGCGGTGCTGGCATTACGATAAAGTTGCTACTGCTGAATTGAAAGTTTAACCTGTAGGAGGTGAATGGAGTTGCCAGTTAGTGACGAGATCCTGCTGGAAGTCAATGATCTTGTAAAGCATTTCCCTATACGAGGTGGGGTTTTCAGCAGAACCGTAGGAAATATAAGGGCTGTTGATGGAATTTCATTCTTCGTGCGTAAGGGAGAAACATTGGGACTGGTAGGTGAATCCGGCTGCGGCAAAACTACTGCAGGTAAAGTTGTTCTGCGCCTGGAGGAGCCCACCAGTGGAGAAGTAATTTTTGAAGGGAAAAATATAGTTGAACTGGGCAGGGAAGGGATGCGGAACCTGCGGCGAGAAATGCAGATAATTTTCCAGGACCCTTACAGCTCTCTTAACCCCAGGATGACTGTAGGAAACATCATTGGTGAAGCCCTGGAGATTCATGGGTTAGCCAGGGGCAAAGCCAAAGAAAAGAGAGTTAAAGAACTGCTGGAAACTGTTGGTCTTACCGCTCACCATATGCGCCGCTACCCCCATGAGTTCAGCGGCGGGCAGAGGCAGCGTATCGGTGTAGCCAGGGCCCTGGCTGTGGATCCTAAGTTAATTATATGTGATGAGCCTGTATCAGCTCTGGATGTTTCCATCCAGGCCCAGGTAATAAATCTCATGGAAGATCTGCAGAATGAGTTTAATCTAACCTACCTTTTCATTGCCCACGACCTCAGTGTGGTGAAGCACATCAGTGACCGGGTTGCTGTAATGTACCTGGGTAAAATAGTTGAACTGGCAGAGAAGGCTGAACTCTACCGGAATCCCATCCACCCCTATACCCAGGCCTTGTTATCTGCTATTCCTGTTCCTAATCCCACCTATGAGCGGGAAAGGATTCTTCTCAAAGGAGATGTGCCCAGCCCGGCCAATCCTCCTCCAGGCTGCCGCTTCCACACTCGCTGTCCTTATGTCATGGATATATGCAAAGAGGAGGATCCGGAGTACAAGGACTGGGGTGATGAACACTTCGCTTCCTGTCACCTGGAAAAAGGTGCGCCCAAGAAGGAAGTTATTGCAACTGAAGAATAGTTTTTATAGATTCCCTGGAGAGGCCTTGGCCTCTCCTTTTTCTTTTTTCGCAGTAATGTATAAAAACCGGGGTAATAGGTGCATACTAAGAAAAGCCATACAATAAAAGAAAGGAGTGAATTACCCTGGCTGTTGATGAACTGACCAAGAAAGAGCAGATAATTAATTTCGCCCAGAATGATCCATTCCTGAAGATTAGCGATATTGCCCGCCAGGTACAGACAACACCCCGCTATGTGAGAACAATACTGTCTGAAGCCAATATTTCTTTGATGAAGTTAAGGGAGCATTATGCTAGGAGTATTGAGAAACGACTGGAGGTGAAGGAAAGAGTTCCCTACAGGTTATCAATAAGCCTCAAGGAAGAAAAGGCAGACTGCAGGCTGGGACCCATAAAGTGGGAGGAGTTGCGAATAGAAGATGAAACACTGCACCGACGCAAACCCCAGGAAGTTCTTATCCGCCTGTATCAGGAGGGTTATAGTGGTGGTGGAGAACCCTTCTACTGGCTTGATGCCCGAGCTTACATGGAAAAAGAACCCTTAAAGTATCATGTAGAAAGAGCGAGGGATATAATTCATCTTCTGCACCTTTGTGGTTGTAAGAAAATTCAAGTTGGCCTGAATAAGATTCACCTGGTGCAGAGGGAGGAAGATAACAAAATATTGCTGCAGATTCAACGGGAAATTACCTGGAATGATTTTCTGCTGGGCAGGGAAATTCGCTATTTCGATCCCCGCCTCATAAAGATAGTAGTACCCGGCGATGTTCTGCTGGAAGGGTTAAAAAAATAAAAGGAGGATGTTGGCCCTGCAGATAGAAGTAACTAGGTGAGAATGAATGGAGGAGGGGTCTTCCATGTTCAGGCTAAAGAGGGAATCAGAAAAAAAAGACGATATCAAGCCGGACTGGAAAGACTTTATTGCTATAACTATAGCAGTTTATGAAATATTGCTGCTGCCCATACTGTTAATTGTTCTTGCCATTGCAGGGTTTGTTATCCTGTTCTATTTAATATTTGGGTAAACCAGTGGCCGGTTTTCAAACCGGCCATGTTTTATTAACTGGACAAAAAGTTTGAAATATAAAAACCCGCCTGCACAAAAAGGCGGGGTAATTATCATGGTGCCGAGAGCGGGATTTGAACCCGCACAGGCTATCTGCCCACAGCGCCCTCAACGCTGCGTGTCTGCCAGTTCCACCATCTCGGCATTTTTCGTTTTTATTATATCATATCTCTATGGACTGTCAATAGCAAGAAAGGTTTGTCATCTTTCTTTGCACGTATCCCCATCTGCAGGAATGGGAAATATATGCTGTTTAGAAAACCGGCAATGGGATAAGATAATAGGGCAGGTAAAGGGGGGTGAGAGATATGCCGGATATCAAATGTACTGTGAGCACCTGCAAATTTTTTAAGGACCTGGTCTGCAAGGCTGATGCCATAGAAGTAAATTGCGATTCTGATAATTACCGGACACAAAATAAAGAGGAAACTCATTGTGAAACTTTTAGAAAACGCAGTTAGCTCAGCAGGAAGCGGGAAAAACCCGCTTCTTTTAAAGGGAAAACCATTATTTTGTAGAAGTATATATGCTGTGAGATTATCAAAGGATAAGGAGAGACAATACGTTGCATCGTTTTTTAATCAGGAGATTTACTACTATTCTCTTTTTAGTATTACTTTTGACAGTTATAATATTTGCCCTGGCTACTTCAACAGGAGCAGGAGTTGAAAGGATTTTTAGAATATATGCTGAATCTCCTTATGAAATTGCCAGGGAAAAAGGCCTGCAGGGTGTGGATCGTCCGCCGGCAGAACTTTATTTTTTTTGGCTGGGTGAAATTTTACGGGGTAACTTTGGCCATGTAGGAGGAACAGCAGGGGTTGGGTTTCCTCTAAATGAGATACTTATCCCCCGGTTAAAAGTCAGCTTTAGTGTTATTGGCATTGCCCTTTTAATTGCTGTAAGTTTAGGTTTCCTTGGGGGTGTTTTTAGCGCCCTGCGCCCGG
>PUNT01000084.1 GCA_003551905.1 Halanaerobiales bacterium | reverse complement strand
TAATGTGGAAATGAACTGCGAGCTCATCACTCCCATAGCCATGGAAGAGGGATTGCGCTTTGCTGTAAGGGAAGGCGGCAGAACTGTTGGCGCAGGAGTTGTTACTGAGATTCTTGAGTAGGAGGAGGGAAAACATTTGGCTGAACAGGAGAAAATAAGAATCAAACTAAAAGCTTATGAGCATCAAATTCTTGATCAATCAGCATTAAAAATATTAGAGACAGCAAAAAAAAGCGGGGCGGAAGTTGCAGGACCAATTCCTTTGCCAACCCGGAAGGAAATTTTTACTGTTCTGCGTTCACCCCACATCCACAAAGATTCCCGGGAACAATTTGAAATGAGAACTCATAAGAGACTCATCGATATTCTCAACCCGACCCCCAAAACGGTAGAGGCATTAATGCGCCTGGATTTGCCCGCCGGGGTTAACATTGAAATAAAGCTATAAAGCCCGGGAGGTAGGTTTTAGGAGGTGTGAAAGTGGCCAGAGGCATTATAGGGAAAAAAGTTGGTATGACGCAAGTTTTCGATGAAAACGGGCGTTTGATTCCTGTGACAGTAATTCAAGCAGGCCCCTGTGTTGTCGTGGATAAAAAGACTCACAAGCGGGATGGTTATGAAGCCATTGTGGTAGGCTTTTCCCCTGCAAAGAAGGTTAATAAGCCTCATAAGGGGCAATTTGACAAAGCAGGTGTTGAACCTCACAGGTGGCTTGTAGAGATAAGAGGTGCAGATTCCCAGGAATATGAGATAGGCCAGGAAGTAAAGGCCGACATATTTCAGAAGGGAGACAGGGTGGATGTAACCGGAACTTCTAAAGGCAAGGGCTTTCAGGGAACAGTTAAGAGGTGGAATTTTAGACGAGGACCCAAAACTCATGGGTCCAGGTCTTACCGCATTCCTGGCTCACTGGGTTCTACTGACCCGGCCCGAGTTTTTAAAGGGAAAAAACTGCCAGGACGGACTGGAGGCCAGCGTATTACCACTCAAAACCTGGAAATAGTTCAGGTTGATCCGGAAGAAAATATCCTGCTGGTAAAAGGTTCGGTACCCGGAACTCGTAAAAGCCTGGTTACTATCCGCAACGCAGTAAAAGCGGGTTAAGGAGGAGAAAAGCATGCCGAAAGTGACAGTATTCGATCAGGGGGGCAACGAGATAGAAGAGATGCAATTATCAGCTGATGTATTTGCTGTAGAGGTCAATCCTGGCCTCATTCACGAAGCAGTTAAAGCTCAGCTGGAAGCCAAGAGACTGGGGACTGTCTCCACTAAAACCCGGAGTGAAGTTAAAGGAGGAGGCCGGAAACCATGGCGGCAGAAAGGAACCGGTAGAGCCCGGCATGGCAGCATTCGCTCTCCCATCTGGGTAGGTGGAGGAATAACTTTTGGTCCCAAACCGAAAGATTACCGCAACCGACTGCCCAAGAAAGTTAAAAGACAGGCAATCAGAGCAGCACTCACAGCCAAGGTGGAGGCAGGAAGATTGCTGATCCTGGATAATCTGGAACTGGAAAAACCCAAAACAAAAGAAATGGATGCTCTCCTGAAAAAACTTGAAATCAATGGTGAGAAGGTTCTCATACTGACCGGAGAAAAGGATGATAACATCTATAAATCTGCCCGAAATATACCCGGAACTAAAATACTCATTGCTCGAGCACTTAATATTTTCGACATTGTCAACAATGAATATATCATTGCTACCAAAGAAGCAGTCAGTCGAATGGAGGAGGTGTATGCTTCATGAAAGATCCTAGAGATATCATTATAAAGCCGCATATTTCTGAACGCTCCATGGATCTGATCCAGAAAAACAACACCTATACCTTCCAGGTTGCTCTAAACGCAACAAAACCGGAAATCAAGAGGGCAGTTGAAGAGGTTTTCCAGGTCAAGGTAGTTAATGTTAACACCACCAGAATGCCGGGCAGGAGAAAGAGCATGGGCATATTCCGGGGGATTACTCCCCAGATTAAAAAAGCCCTGGTGCGCCTGGCAGAAGGAGATAGTATCGAGATTTATGAAGGAATGTAGTTTATGGTGAGAAGGAGGGTGAATCATGGCCGTAAAAAAATTTAAGCCTACCTCTGCAGGACGGCGTTTTATGACAGTTGCAGATTTTTCCGAGCTCACGAAAAAAGAGCCGGAAAGGAGCCTCATAGCTCCTCTGCGCAGGAAAGCCGGTCGTAATACCTTCGGCAATATTACTGTTAGACGCCGGGGTGGGGGGCATAGACGCAGGTATCGCATTATAGATTTCAAGCGTGACAAAGACGGAGTTCCTGCCAAGGTGGTCAGTATTGAATACGATCCCAACCGTTCTGCCCGGATAGCTTTGCTCCACTATGCTGATGGTGAGAAGCGATACATCCTGGCTCCAGATAAATTGCGGGTGGGAAGTAAAGTATTGTCCGGTCCGGGTGCTGATATTATGCCGGGTAATGCTCTGCCCTTGCAAGATATTCCTGCTGGAGCCATTGTCCACAACATTGAGCTCAAACCCGGCAAGGGAGGACAGCTGGTCCGTTCAGCTGGTGCAGGAGCTCAGGTCATGGCCAAAGAGGGAAAATATGCGCATATTCGCATGCCTTCAGGGGAAGACAGATTGATCAATCTCAGGTGCAGGGCCACCATAGGCCGGGTTGGCAACTTAGAGCATGAGAATATTTCTCTGGGTAAAGCGGGGCGCCAGCGCTGGCTGGGCAAAAGACCTGCAGTCAGGGGAACTGTTATGAACCCCGTGGATCATCCCCATGGGGGAGGGGAAGGAAAAACCCCTCCCGGACGTCAACCTGTTACTCCGTGGGGCAAACCTACAATAGGTTACAAGACCAGGAAGCGCAAGAAGGAGTCTGACCGGATGATCTTGCGCCGCCGTAAGTCAAAAAAGCGGTAGGGAAAGGAGGGGTTTAATGGGACGTCCAACCAAAAAGGGGCCTTTCTGCCATGAAAAGCTCCTGGCTCGCATAGAAGAGATGAATGAAACTGGAGAAAAAAAAGTTATTAAGACCTGGTCCCGAGCATCCACCATATATCCAGAGATGGTGGGGCATACCATAGCAGTTCACGATGGACGACGCCACGTTCCTATCTATATAACAGAGGAGATGGTAGGTCACAAGCTGGGTGAATTCGCTCCAACCAGAAAGTTCAGAGGGCATGGCGCCCACACGGAGCGTGCCACTTCGCTTAAGTAGGAAAGGGGGTTTTGGCTGGATATGGAAGCAAAAGCAGTAGCCCGGTATGTTCGTATCTCCCCTTTTAAAGCCCGACAGGTTGTTGACTTGGTCCGGGGTAGAGAAGTTGGGGAAGCCTTTGCAATTTTAAAGTATACGCCTCGAAAAGCAGCCAGGTTGATTGAAAAAGTTCTAAAATCAGCAGTAGCAAATGCTGAACACAACCTGGAACTTGAGCCAGATGATCTGGTTGTTCGCAATGCTTATGTGGACGAAGGGCCGACTATGAGGCGCTGGCGGGCCCGGGCTTTTGGTAGAGCAAATATGATTAGAAAGAGAATGAGCCATATCACAATTGTGGTTGGCGAAAAAGAGGAGGGAAAAGATGGGTCAAAAGGTTAATCCCCACGGTTTAAGACTGGGTATTATAAAAGACTGGGAAGCCAAGTGGTTCCCGGAGCGGGGCAAACTGGCTGATTTTCTCCATGAGGATCTGGAAATTCGCAAACATGTTAAGTCCAAGATGTACAATGCCGGTATCAGCCGGATAGTTATCCAGAGAGCACCCCAGCTCATAAAAATTGATATACACACTGCTAGACCCGGTATGGTTATAGGTCGAGGCGGTTCAGAAGTTGACAACCTGCGAAAAGAGCTGGAAGAGATGACCGGGCGAAAAGTTGTAGTCAATGTGGAGGAAGTCAAGGGGCCGGATCTGAATGCTCAACTGGTGGCGGAGAATGTGGCCAGTCAGCTGGAAAAAAGGGTTTCTTTCCGCCGGGCAATGAAGCAGGCCCTGGGCAGGGCCAT
This sequence comes from Halanaerobiales bacterium, assembly GCA_003551905.1. Lineage (GTDB taxonomy): Bacteria > Bacillota > Halanaerobiia > B1SED10-174 > B1SED10-174 > B1SED10-174. The sequence continues at coordinate 28,071 of PUNT01000084.1, read as the reverse complement.
GCGTATGGGAGCAGAGGGTTTTAGGATCAAGTGCAGCGGCAGGTTGGGTGGCGCTGACATGGCCCGAACCGAAGGTTACAACAAAGGAAATGTTCCCCTCCATACCCTGCGGGCTGATATAGACTATGGATTTGCTGAGAGTAGAACAACTTATGGCACCATCGGTGTCAAGGTGTGGATTAATAAAGGTGAAGTATTACCTCAGAAGGATGAAGACAACACGACTTCAGATACTGCTGGTAATTAGTGAAAGGAGGCCGGTCCAATGTTGATGCCCAAGCGCGTCAAGTACAGAAAACAGCAGCGAGGCCGGATGCGTGGTATAGCCACCCGGGGCAATACCCTGGAGTTTGGTGAATATGGTTTGATGGCACTAGAACCTGCCTGGATTACCAACCGGCAGATTGAAGCCGCCCGGATAGCCATGACCAGGCATATCAAGCGAGGCGGTAAAGTTTGGATCAAGATATTTCCTGACAAACCGGTTACCGCCAAACCTGCTGAAACAAGGATGGGAAGCGGTAAAGGGGCCCCAGAATTCTGGGTGGCTGTTGTCAAGCCAGGACGTATAATGTTCGAGCTCACCGGGGTTACCCCTGAGATAGCCCGGGAAGCCATGCGGCTGGCCAGCCATAAATTGCCCATCAAAACAAAATTCGTCACCCGGGAAGAAGGAGAGGGTGGACAGCAATGAAAGCAAAAAAATATTATGATATGACCAGTGAAGAGCTACAGGTTAAGCTCAGGGATTTGAAAGAGGATCTTTTTAACCTGCGATTCCAGCATGCTACAGCACAGCTGGATAATCCCCTGCGTCTCAGGGAAGTACGTCGAGATATTGCCAGGGTAAAGACAGTGATAAGGAAAAGGGAATTGGGAGCATAATTATGTTCTAAAAAGGGGGTTTCCTCAATGGCTAATAATGAACTGATCAGGACCCCTCTTGTAGGTAAAAGGATAAAGATCAGCAAGGTGACAGGAGGAACCTATCTGGGTCTTGGGGGAGAAGTTATTGAAGACCGGATGAATGTTCTGGTAATCATGACCAATGGCAAGCGGAAAATGGTACCGAAAGGAGTTTGCACCTTCCAGATCTACCACAATGGGGAGTTTCTAGGAGAAATAGATGGACAAAAACTTATTGGTCGTCCGGAAAAAAGGTGTAACTGAAAGGAGGCGGGGGTATGGGTAATAAAAGTAAAAAAGTTTTTACCGGGACTGTGATTAGCGACAAAATGGATAAAACGGTGGTAGTCCTGGTTGAAAGGCATACCCGGCACCCACTTTATAAGCGGGTTGTAAAGAGGAGCAAAAAATATCTGGCCCATGATGAAGAAAATACCTGTGGTGTAGGTGACAAGGTTAATATTATAGAGAGTCGCCCTTATAGCAAGAAAAAACGCTGGCAGGTGTTGGAAGTGCTAGAAAAAGCCCAGTGATCAAGGTAGTTGAGGAAGGAGGGGAACAGGTATGATTCAGACAGAAAGCAGGGTCCGGGTGGCTGATAACACCGGCGCTCGAGAACTGCTATGTATAAATGTCCTGGGAGGATCCAAGAAGCGGTATGCCCGGGCTGGAGATATTATCGTGGCTACAGTAAAAGAAGCTATTCCCGGTGGGGTGGTTAAAAAAGGTGAGATAGTTAAAGCAGTTATTGTCAGGACCAAGAAAGAATTTCGCCGCCCCGATGGCTCTTATATTGCTTTTGATGAAAATGCTGCTGTTATAATTGATCGTACCAATAATCCAAGGGGAACGCGGATTTTTGGCCCTGTGGCTCGGGAATTGCGGGAAAAGAATTTTATGAAGATAATATCCCTGGCACCGGAAGTGCTCTAGGGAGCAGGGGAGGAGGTCTGGTAATGGCCAACAGGATGCACGTAAAAAAAGGTGATAGAGTGCAGGTTATAGCTGGCAAGAATGTAGGGAAGAAAGGGAAGGTACTGGAGGTAGACCCGGATACTAGGCGGGTTGTGGTGGAAGGAGTTAATGTTGTTCACAGACATACCCGACCTACCAGAGAGCTTCCCCAGGGGGGCATTATAGAGAATGAGGCACCAATTGATGTTTCCAATGTCCAACTGGTGTGCCCCCGCTGTAGCAAGAGAAGCAGGACCAGGATAACCTATTTAAAGGATGATAGGAAGGCCCGGGTCTGCTGTAAATGTGACGAAGTTATTGACAAGTAGGCAGAAAGGAGGTTGCGGGAGTGGCGGTTCTAAAAGATTATTACCAGTCGGAAGTTGTCCCCAGCCTGAAAAAGAAATTTAACTATGAAAATATTATGGAAGTTCCCCATCTGGAAAAGATAATAATAAATATGGGCGTAGGTGAAGCCAAAGAGGATGTTAAAGCTCTGGATAACAGTGTAGAACAGCTCGGACTGATTACCGGGCAGCAACCAGTGGTTACCCGGGCCAAACGTGCTATTTCAAATTTTAAAGTTCGGGTAGGTATGCCTGTAGGCTGCAAGGTTACTCTCCGGGGAGATATCATGCATGAGTTTTTCTACAAGCTGGTAAATATTGCCCTGCCAAGAATTAGGGATTTTCGGGGAGTATCGAAGCGTTCATTTGATGGACGGGGGAATTTCTCCCTGGGTATTTCTGAGATAACAGTTTTTCCGGAAATAGATATTGATAAAATCGATAAAGTGCGCGGGCTGGATATAATCATTGTTACCAGTGCTGAGACTGATGAGGAAGCACAGGAGCTTCTGACCAGCCTGGGTATGCCCTTCAGAAAAGACTGAAAGGGGGGAAAGGTGTGGCGCGAAAAAGTCAGGTTGAAAGAGAAAAATTTGACCCCAAGTATTCTACCCGCCGGGTTCGTCGGTGTCGCAAGTGCGGCCGGGCAAGGGGGGTTTTGAGAAAATTTATGCTTTGTCGGATTTGCTTCCGGGAATTGGCCCATAAGGGAGTAATTCCGGGAGTGAAGAAGGCCAGCTGGTAATATTTTTGGGAAGGAGGTTGGCATTAATGGGAATGACTGATCCAGTAGCAGATATGCTGACCCGGATAAGGAACGCTACTATGGGTTTAAAAGATACAGTGGAAATCCCTTCATCTAGGATGAGGGAGAGAATTGCTGAAATTCTTAAAGAAGAAGGGTTTATCAAGGATTATCGGGTTATTCAGGAAGGAAATCCTCAGGGAGTCCTCCGGTTATTCTTGAAGTATGGACCGGATGGTGAGAAAGTTATCAATGGATTGAAAAAGATCAGTAAACCCGGGCTGAGAGTTTATGCTAAGAAGGATGAAGTGCCTCGGGTCTTGGGAGGTCTTGGTATTGCCGTTATTTCCACCAGCCAGGGCGTTATGACTGACAAAGAAGCCAGAGCAAAAGGCTTAGGTGGCGAGGTTATCTGTTATATATGGTGAGGAGGTGTGAGAATGTCCCGGATAGGGGTTTTACCAATATCCATTCCGGATGGGGTGGAGGTAAAAGTAAAAAATCAGGAGATTACAGTTAAGGGTCCCAAGGGTACATTAACCCAGTCTCTTCATCGTTATGCCAACATAAAAAAGCATAAGGGACAATTGCGAGTTGAAGTCCCTGGGGAAGAGAAGAGATTCAGGGCTGTCCAGGGTATGACCCGGAGCATAATCACCAATATGATTGAAGGGGTTACCAAGGGATACGAGAAGCGACTGGAAATGGTAGGCACCGGTTATCGGGGTGCCATGAAGGGAAATAAATTAGAACTGCAGCTGGGGTTTTCTCATCCTGCTGTAGTAGAGCCAGAAGAAGGTATTGAACTGGCCATGGAGGGCAATAACAAGATAATTGTACGGGGAATTGATAAGCAGAAAGTAGGACGGATAGCTGCTAGCATTCGCCAGCTGCGTAAACCTGATCCATACCTGGGTAAGGGGATTCGCTATGAAGGTGAATATATCCGCCGCAAGGTGGGTAAAGCAGGGGCGCAATAAGTTTTGGTTATGAGAAGGAGGGAAGGGCATGAGAGATAAACGGGTCATGCACCGGGAGAGACATCTCCGGGTCAGAAGAAAGGTAATGGGAACTCCTGAAAGGCCCAGGTTGAATGTCTACCGCAGTTTAAAAAATATATATGCCCAGATTATTGACGATATAAAGGGAGAAACTTTGATTTCTGCTTCTACCCTAGAACAGGATATTAAAGATAAGGTTAAAAACACCGGCAATAAAGAGGCAGCAAAAATTGTAGGAAATATCATTGCCGAAAGGGCCCTTTCCCAGGGCATCGAAAATGTTGTGTTTGACAGAGGAGGCAACCTTTATCACGGCAGGGTAAAAGCTCTGGCTGATGCGGCCAGGGAAAAAGGATTGAAGTTTTAAGGAAAGGAGGGAAATGATTGACTTCCAAACCCAGAGCTAAAGAAGAAGAAAAAGAGTTCATCGAAAAGGTGGTAAATATCAACCGGGTGGCCAAGGTTGTTAAAGGTGGCCGCAGGTTCAGCTTTAGTGCCCTTGTTGTTGTTGGTGACGGGGCAGGAAAAGTTGGTACCGGCCTGGGCAAGGCCAATGAAGTGCCGGATGCCATCAAAAAAGGTGTTGAAGAGGCAAAGAAATCCATGATTGAGGTGCCCAGGGTAGGGACCACCATTCCTCACGAAATTATTGGTTCTTTTGGTGCCGGCAGGGTTTTTCTGAAGCCTGCTTCAGAAGGAACTGGTGTTATCGCTGGTGGGGCTGTCAGGGCAGTTTTAGAGGCTGCAGGTGTTAGTGATATTTTAACCAAGTCTCTTGGTTCGGATAATCCAATAAATATGGCCTATGCCACCATGGAGGCTGTTAAAAGCTTGAAACACCCCAAAGAGGTGGCCCGCCTGCGGGGCAAAGATGTGGAAGAACTTATGGGTTAGTTGAAGGAGGGGATATTTATGCGCTTACACGAATTGAAACCCCGACCCGGGGCTAAGAAAAACAGAAAAAGGCTTGGACGAGGCTCTGGTTCAGGGCGGGGGACAACTGCAGGACGGGGCCATAAAGGGCAAAAATCCCGGTCCGGGGGTGGTGTGCGCCTGGGTTTCGAAGGTGGTCAAACCCCCCTGTATCGGAGGCTTCCCAAGCGAGGATTCAAGAATATTTTTGCTGACAGCTACTCAACGGTTAATGTTGAGGATTTGAATCGTTTTACCAGCGGAACTGAAATAACTCCCGAGCTATTGCTTCAGGAGGGTATGGTAGCCCGACAGAGCAGAGTAAAAATCTTAGGTGATGGGGAATTGAAGAATTCTCTGACAGTCCGGGCCCACAGGTTCAGCAAAGCTGCAGTGGTAAAGATTGAGGCTGCTGGTGGACAGGTGGAGGTGCTTTAGATGCTCACAGCTTTATTTAATGCCCTGAAAGTTAAAGAACTGCGGAAGAAGATTTTCTTTGTTTTGGCTATGATCGCTGTTTACAGAATTGGAGCCTTCGTTCCGGTTCCCGGCGTTGATCCCACCCAGTTTGCCCAATATTTTGGCGAGGGAGGCATACTGGGGCTTCTGGATATGTTTACAGGTGGTGCGCTGCAGCGCTTTACCATCTTTGCCATGGGTATAAGCCCTTATATTACCGCTTCTATTATCATGAATCTTCTCACAGTAGTTATTCCCAAGCTGGAAGAACTGCAGAAGGAAGGTCCAGAAGGACGTAAGAAGATTGCCCAGTACACCCGCTATGCAACTGTTGCCCTTGGTTTTGTCCAGGGCTGGGGTTTTACCATGTTCATCCGCAACATGGGAGCCATTCCCAATCCTAACTTTGCCAGCCTGGGCATAATTGTTCTTACCCTGACTGCAGGTACTGCCTTTCTCATGTGGCTGGGGGAGCAGATTACTGAAAAGGGAATTGGCAACGGGATATCTATACTGATCTTTGCTTCAATAATCGCCAGCTATCCGCCAGTTTTCCGGGAAACAATAAGGATGATAGGTATTGGTGAAGTTACAGCCTTGAATATACTGGTTTTTGTAGTGGTAGGTCTGGCTGTGGTAGCTGCTGTTATTTATGTTCAGCAGGGGGAACGTCGTATCCCGGTCCAGTATTCCAAACGAGTGGTTGGTAGAAGAATGTACGGCGGCCGGGCAACTCATATACCCATGAAAGTAAATCAGGCTGGCGTTATTCCGGTAATCTTTGCCTCCAGCGTTCTGGCTTTTCCAGTTACTATAGCCCAGATCCTTCCTTATGACTGGGCACAGAGGCTGGCTGAAGCATTGAGACCTGAGGGAGCAATTTACCTTACCAGTTTTGGCCTGATGATTATATTCTTCACTTATTTCTATACAGCTATAACTTTCAATCCCCAGGAAGTTGCTGATAATATTAGAAAATACGGGGGATTTATCCCCGGCATCAGGCCTGGCCGTTCCACAGCAAGCTTCATGGACAGGATTCTCACCAGGATTACACTGGCAGGCGCTATATTTCTGGCCCTTGTTGCCATATTGCCCAACTTTATGTTTCCTCTAACCCGGATTAACATTGAATTTGGTGGAACCAGTCTTTTGATTGTAACTGGGGTTGCTCTGGAGACAATGAAACAGATTGAATCTCACCTGCTTATGCGGCACTATGAAGGCTTCATGCGATAGGAGGAAGACAATGAATATAGTTCTGATGGGATTGCCAGGGACAGGGAAAGGGACACAGGCTGTAATTCTGGCAGAGAAATTTTCTATACCTCACATCGCTACCGGGGATATATTCAGAGAAAATATTGAAAAAGCAACAGAAATGGGGAGAAAAGCTGCCCAGTATATAAAAGCTGGGGAACTGGTTCCTGATGAAATTACCTGTGCCATGATAGAAAAGCGCCTGGAGGAACCGGATACAGATAACGGGTTCTTACTGGATGGTTTTCCCCGGACACTGGTTCAGGCTGCAGCTCTGGATAGTATTTTGGAGAATTTAGGCAAAGAATTGCAAGGTGTCATTTGCTTGCAGGCTCCAGAGGAGGTGCTGGTAGAGCGTTTGTCCGGACGTCGGGTTTGTTCTAACTGCGGGACCAACTACCATATAAGATTCAGCCCTCCAGAAGAAGGTGGCATTTGTGACCTATGCGGTGGGGAGCTGATGCAGAGGGATGATGACAGGGAGGAAACGGTCCGAAGGCGACTGCAGGTGAACAGGGGCAAAACTTTAGAACTGGAAAGCTATTACCGGGAAAAGGACCTTCTCCAGCAGGTTGATGCCAGTCCGGATCCCAAAACTGTAACCAGTAAACTATTAGCTATTATGGAGCGGTTTTGATGATTGTCTGTAAATCTTCCCGGGAAATTAAATTTATGGTCAGGGCCGGCAAACTTGCTGCCCAGGTTCAGGAAAAGATTGCTGAAATTATTGCTCCCGGCCTGAAAACTCAGGAGATTGATGATTTAGCTGAAGATTTCATCCGTCAGAATGGAGGCGTACCGGCCTTCAAGGGCTATCGGGGTTTTCCTGCCTCGGTTTGTGTATCAGTTAATCAGGAGGTTGTTCACGGTATACCTGGTCCTCGAATCTTAAAAGAAGGGGATATTGTTAGCCTGGATGTTGGCACCCTGCTTGACGGCTACTACGGAGATTGCGCCCGGACATATGGAGTTGGTGAGATAAGCCAATCTGCTCACCAGCTCATGGAGGTAACTCGAAAGAGTTTGCAGGAAGGGATAAAGATGTGTCAGCCAGGAGGGTATTTGTCGGATATTTCCCATGCCATTCAGTCTTTTGTGGAAGGTCAGGGATTTTCAGTGGTCCGGGACTATGTGGGTCATGGTATTGGGCAGGCTATGCATGAGCCACCCCAGGTTCCTAATTTTGGTCCTCCTGGAAGAGGACCTGTATTGAAGGAAGGTATGACCCTGGCTATTGAACCCATGGTTAACGCAGGAACCCATGAAGTCAGGGTTGAAGAGGACGGTTGGACTGTTGTTACAGTGGATGGAATGCTCTCTGCACATTTTGAAGATACAGTGGCCATAACCGAAAATGGGCCAGAAATACTCACAAAGCCCTAAATTGCATAGTATAGGAGTGCTGTGTTATAATAGTTAACTGAGGTGATGGAAAATGGCCAGCAATCTGGAGTTAGGCCAGGTTGTCAAGTCTATTGCTGGAAGAGATAAGGGGGAATATTTTGTGGTTCTGCAGATAGGGCCTGACCCCTTTGTATATATTGCTGATGGTTGCAGGCGGAGAGTTGAAAGTCCCAAAAGAAAGAATATTAAACACTTGCAGCCCCTCAATACTGTTATTGAAGACATCCATGTGAAATGCAGGTCCAAAATGCGAGTTAGCAATAAAGATGTGGCTGGTGCCCTGAAGAAGGTGCTGGAGGAAGCTAACAGTAAGGAGGTCCGATAGACCCCATGTCTAAAGAAGATCCTATTGAGGTAGAAGGTACTGTAATTGAGCCCCTGCCCAACGCCATGTTCTGGGTGGAGCTAAAGAATGGGCATAAGGTTCTCGCCCATGTTTCCGGCAAGATGAGGATGAATTTCATTCGCATACTGCCTGGTGATCGGGTTACCATGGAGCTCTCTCCCTATGACCTGAGCAGGGGGCGAATAACCTATCGCCACAAGTGACAGAAAGGAGCTGGAAGGGATGAAAGTAAGACCTTCTGTTAAACCAATTTGTGATAAGTGTAAGGTTATCCGGCGCAAGGGCAGAGTCATGGTAATCTGCGAAAACCCAAAGCACAAGCAGCGCCAGGGATAGAAGGGAGGTTGTAATATGGCCAGGATAGAAGGTGTTGATTTACCCCGTGATAAAAGGGTCGCAATTGGCCTTACCTATATATATGGTATTGGGAAAGCCAGGGCTCAGAGTATACTGGAAACTGCCGGAATTAATCCAGATACCAGGGTTCGGGATTTAACCGAAGCGGAAATTTCAGCACTCCGAAAAGAAGTAGGCGAACGGGAGGTTGAAGGTGAACTCCGTAGAGAAGTGCGCTCCAATATTAAGCGCCTTATGGATATTGGCACCTACAGGGGGTTACGCCACCGCCGGGGAGTACCAGTACGGGGGCAGCGAACCAGAACCAATGCACGAACCCGTAAAGGTCCCAAGAGAACTGTGGGTATCCGCAGGAAAAAGTAAAGGGGGGTAGAGAAGAATGGCAAAAACCAAACGCACTCGCCGGGGAAAGAAGAAAGTCCGGAAGAATATTGAGCATGGGCAGGCCCATATTCGCTCCACTTTTAACAATACAATAGTTACCATAACTGATATGGATGGCAAGGTTATCACCTGGTCCAGTGGTGGAAATATGGGTTACAAGGGATCCCGGAAGAGCACACCTTTTGCAGCACAGATGGCTGCAGAAAAAGCTGCCAAGGAAGCCATGGAACATGGTTTGAAGCATATAGAAGTTTATGTTAAAGGACCTGGTGCTGGCAGGGAATCAGCAATAAGGTCTCTGCAATCAGCAGGGTTGGAGGTCAGTCTCATCAAAGATGTAACACCTATACCCCACAATGGGTGCCGACCTCCCAAAAGAAGAAGAGTATAATAAGGAGTAGGAGGTATAGAAGATGGCAAGATATACAGGCCCCGTTTGCCGGCTCTGCCGCCGGGAAGGGACAAAACTATTCCTCAAAGGTGAACGGTGCTACACTGATAAATGTGCAATTAATCGCCGTCCCAGCAAACCTGGAGAGCACGGACAGGATCGTCGGGGGAAAATGTCTGATCATGCTGTTCAGCTCCGGGAAAAGCAGAAGATGCGGCGGACCTATGGCCTGCAGGAGAGGCAATTTCGTCGTTATTTTAAGGAGGCGGAAAGGCTTACCGGCATTACCGGTGAAAATTTCTTAAAAATACTGGAAAGCCGACTGGATAATGTTGTTTATCGTTTGAATTTTGCCCGTTCTCGTCCTGAAGCACGCCAGATAGTGCTTCACGGCCACATCGAGGTTAATGGCCGGCGTGTTAACATCCCTTCCTTTCAGGTTAAGGAGGGAGATCTGATTAACATCAGGGAAAAGAGCATGGGGTTGGCCCATATTAAAGAAATTCTGGAGCTAAATGAAGGCCGGGGTGTGCCCTCCTGGCTGGAGGTGGACCTGGAAAAAGGTAAAGGAAGAGTTCTCAGGGAGCCAACCCGGGAAGATATGGATATGACCTTCCAGGAGCACCTGATAGTAGAGTATTATTCACGTTAACCGGAAAAAGGAGGGGTAATTGAATGATTGAAATAGAGAGGCCCCGTATTGAGGTTGTTGAGAGCGAGAATAACTTTGGCCGATTTGTAGTTACCCCCTTGGAGCGGGGGTTTGGCATAACACTGGGGAATGCCCTGCGGCGAGTACTCCTTTCTTCACTGCCCGGGGCCAGTGTCACCTCCCTGAAGATAAGCGATATCAGGCATGAATTTGCTACCATCGATGGAGTGGTAGAGGATGTAACGGATATAGTTCTCAATGTAAAGGAACTGGTTATAAAGATGGATGGAGATGAACCGCAAGTTCTTACCCTTAATGCCACAGGTGAAGGGAAGGTAACTGCTGCTGATTTTACCTCTACCGGTAATCTGGATATTGTTAACCCGGATTTGCACATTGCCACATTGAGCGATGGTTCAGAGCTATACATGGAGGTAACCGTTGAAAGAGGCCGGGGCTATGTATCAGCAGAAGAGCATAAAAAAGAGAGGGAGCATATAATTGGCGTGATCCCAATAGATGCTTCATTTTCACCGGTGGAGAGGATAAATTTTACCGTTGAAAATACCCGGGTTGGTCAGGTTACTGACTATGACCGTCTCAACCTGGATATAAAGACCAATGGCAGTATTTCTCCTGAGGAAGCTGTGAGCCTGGCTGCTCGAATTTTGCAGGAACACCTTGCCCTTTTTACCAACCTGACCATGGCTGCTAGTGAGATGGAGATAATGGTGGAAAAAGAGGAAGACGAAAAGGATAAGATCCTGGAAACAACCATTGAAGAATTGGAACTTTCTGTCCGTTCTTCTAACTGTTTGAAGCGGGCCGGCATCAACACAGTGGAACAACTTCTCAACAAGACAGAAGAAGATTTGATGAAAGTTCGCAATTTAGGAAAGAAGTCCCTGGATGAAATAAGGGAGAAGCTGGAAAAGCTGGATCTTAGCCTGCGGCAGCCGGAATAGGAGATTAGGAGGTGAGGGTTAAATGGGAACAAGAAAATTGGGTGTTAAGAGTGCCCACCGCAATGCTATGCTGGCCAACATGATCAGCTCACTTATCAAACACAAGAGAATTGAAACTACATTAGCCCGGGCCAAGGAGGCCCGTTCTCTAGCCGAGAAGATGATTTCTCTGGCCAAGGAAGGCAGCTTGCACAGCCGCCGTCAGGCCTTAACTTTTCTTAAGGATAAGGATGCTGTTGCTGAGCTCTTTGAGAAAGTGGGCCCCCGTTTTGCTGATAGGGATGGTGGTTATACCCGGGTTATTAAACTGGGCCAACGTAGGGGTGATGGAGCCAGTATGGCTATACTGGAGATTATAGAGTAGGTTTTTATATTTAAAGTGTAGGTGGTATAGATGGCATTTATAGCCCTGGAAGATGTCCATTATACCTATACTGAAGGTAATGAACCTCCAGTACAGGCCATTCATGGCATTGACCTGGCCATAGAAAAAGGGGATAGGATTGCCATTGTTGGGCCCAATGGGTCCGGAAAATCCACACTGGCAAAACTCTTTAATGCCCTTCTTACGCCAGTTCAGGGGCAGGTACTGGTGGATGGGATGGATACAGCTGATGAGGAAAAAATCTGGGAGATCCGGCAGCGAGTGGGTATGGTTTTTCAGAATCCTGACAATCAGCTGGTTGCTACCATGGTTGAGGAGGAGGTGGCCTTTGGACCGGAAAATTTGGGATTGCCACCAAAATTAATCCGCCAGCGGGTACAGGAAGCTCTGGAGATGGTTGGCATGGAGGAGTACCGGAATTTTCCTCCTCATCACCTGTCTGGAGGGCAGAAGCAGAGGGTAGCTATTGCCAGCATCATTGCAATGCGCCCTCAGTGTATTGTTTTCGATGAGCCGACAGCAATGCTGGATCCTCTGGGACGACAGGAGGTTTTGAAAACAATTGAAAAACTGGCCGGGGAAGGAATAACCATAGTTTATATTACCCATTTCATGGAGGAAGTGGTGGATACCGACCGGGTTATTATTCTCAAGGCAGGTCAGGTTATGCTGGAAGGCTCCCCTCTGGATGTTTTCCAGGCCAGGGATATTGTTGAAGATGCTGATTTGGAGCTCCCGGATATACCCTGCCTGGTTGATAAGCTGCAAAAGGCTGGTCTCCCCCTATCTACTGGAATATTAACCAAGGAAGAGCTGGTGAAAGCCCTATGCGCATTGAAATAAAAGGTGTTCATTTCAGATACTTCCAGGAGGAGGAAGAAGTTTTAAAGGGAGTTAATATGACCATCAGGGATGGTGAATTTGCTGCACTGGTTGGGCACACAGGATCAGGCAAATCCACACTGGTTCAAACTATAAATGGGTTGCTAAAACCTACTCAGGGAAAAGTATTCCTGGATGGGCAGGAGATAGGGAAGGATATTAGCTTCAAGGAGGTTCGGCGCCGGGTAGGGCTGGTTTTTCAGTACCCGGAGCATCAGCTCTTTGAAGAGACAGTTTTTCTGGATATTGCCTTTGGACCTAAGAATCTGGGTCTGGAGGGAGAAGAGTTAAAAAGAAGAACTCGCCGGGCCATGGAATTTGTTGACCTGGATTATGAGAGCCTCAAAGATCGCTCTCCTTTTGGTCTTTCTGGTGGCCAGAAAAGGCGAGTGGCCATAGCCGGCGTCCTGGCCATGGAACCGGAGTTGCTCATTTTAGACGAGCCTATCGCTGGTTTGGATCCCCAGAGTCGGCGGAGACTTTTAGATCAGATTGGCGCTCTCAATTCTCAGCATGGAATATCAGTTCTCCTCATTTCCCACCGGATGGAGGAGGCTGCGGTCCGGGCACAGAGAGTGATGGTCATGAATAAGGGAGAAATAGTGCTGCAGGGCACCCCCGGTCGAATATTTGAGGGCAGAGAAAAGCTGCTGGAAATAGGCCTGGAACTCCCTCCCCTGACTGATGTGCTATGGCAGCTTAAAGAAAAGGGATATCCTCTGCGTACAGACTTATTTACTGTGGAAGAGGTGGCCCGGGAAATTCTCCAGTGCTGGGGTGGGTTTAGGTGTTCAAAAATATCACCATAGGTCAATATATAGCAAGGGAATCCACTGTTCATGAGCTGGACCCCCGGATGAAGATAATTATAACTTTGATCTTAATAGTGGGGCTTTTTCTCATAGGATCATTCTGGGGATTTTTGTTCATGGCAGCATATATAATGTTTCTTATTTATTTTTCCCGATTGAGTTTGCCACTTTTAGTCAGGGGGTTAAAGCCAGTCATATTCATTATTCTTTTTACCCTCTTTATTCACATTCTCTTCACCAGGGGCGGAGAGGTTTTGCTGGAATGGCGTTTTATCAGGGTAGAAGAGGGAGGGCTTTTTACCGGTTTGTTTATGGCCACCCGGATCGCTCTATTGATTTTGTTTACCTCCCTATTAACCCTTACCACCAGTCCCATTCAGCTCACAGATGGTTTAGAGACGCTCATGTCCCCCTTAAAGGTGGTTAAGTTTCCTGCCCATGAGCTGGCCATGATGATGACAATAGCCCTTCGTTTCATCCCCACTCTGCTGGAGGAGGCAGAGAAAATACTCAAGGCCCAGAAAGCCCGGGGAGCGGATTTTGAGTCAGGGAACCTCCTGCGCCGGGCCCAAAATCTCATACCACTTTTAGTTCCTCTCTTCCTTAGCGCTTTTCGCCGTGCTGATGACCTGGCTGCAGCTTTAGAAGCCCGGTGCTACCGTGGTGGAGTTGGACGGACCCGGATGAAAGAGCTGGTATTAAAACGTAGTGACTGGCTGGCTTTAGTCATTTCCCTCCTGGTGGTGGTAGGGGTGATACTAATATAATGTTTAATTATCAGGGGAAACTGGCATATAAGGGCAATCATTTTCACGGCTGGCAGAAACAAAAAAACTGCCGGGATACGGTACAGGAATACATGGAAAATGCAATATATACTGTAACAGGTGAGGAAGTCACCGTAATAGGTGCTGGTAGGACTGATGCAGGGGTTCATGCCTGTGGTCAGGTATGTAGTTTTAAATTAAGGAAAGAATTATCTCCGGATAAACTTCTCATGGGTATAAATGCCAATGTTCCCATAAATATGGCCATTATCTCCCTGCAAAGAGCAGGAGAAACTTTCCACGCTCTGCGAGATGCCCGGCAGAAATGGTACCGTTATCGCATATTAAACCGGCGGGTTCGGTGTCCTTTGCGCCAGGATTTTGTTCATTTCTTCCCCCAACCCCTGGAGGTTGGTTTCATGAAAGAAGGGGCAAAATTGCTTGTGGGAGAACATGATTTTTCTTCTTTTTGTGCCAGCGGAAGTACTGCAAAGACCAGGATCCGCAGACTTTTGAACCTGGAAATAGAAAGAGTGGATGATGAAGTGGTCTTGGACTTTAGAGCGGATGGTTTCCTTTACCGGATGGTCCGGCTCATCACAGGTACCCTCCTGGAAGTGGGAAGAGGAGAAATGGCCTTTCTGGAGATAGAAAAGATTCTTCTGGCCCGGGATACAAGACGAGCCGGGCCGGCAGCGCCTACCAGGGGACTAATGCTCATGGGAGTTAACTACGACGAAAGCAGTTATGATTAATTAGGAAATTTGCTTTTCAGTTTTTTTCGCCCCCTGGGTATTGCTCTGCAGGAAGCCAGGGAAAAAGAGGTAGATATGTAGAAGAACCCCCTGGAAGTAGCTTGACAACTTCCGTTTTATATAATAAAATATCGCTTGAAGTGCTTTTCCTTTCCCCTGCCCCGGAAAAGGAACTGAGCACCTGATAGGAGGTCAGAAACATGAAGACTTACATGCCCCGACAGGAGGATATTGAACACTGCTGGTATGTTGTAGATGCTCAAGGGATTCCTCTAGGACGTCTGGCCAGCAGAGTAGCCCACGTTCTGCGGGGGAAACACAAACCAATATTCACACCCCACCTGGATGTAGGAGATTTTGTCATCGTTATTAATGCCGATAAAGTTGTTCTCACCGGCAAGAAATGGGATAACAAGATTTATTACCATCACAGTAATTACCCTGGTGGTTTGAAACAAACAGTATACCGGGAAATGCATAACAAATTTCCGGAGAGGGTTGTAGAACTGGCAATTAGACGGATGCTGCCCAAGAACAAACTGGGCAGAAAGATGTTTAAAAAACTAAAAGTATACAGGGGGGACCAGCACCCCCATCAGGCGCAGAAGCCCCAGGTGCTGGAGTTAAATATTCAGAGAGGGGAGGCCTGATTGCATGGATAATTTCTATCTGGGCACAGGGCGACGCAAGGAATCTGTTGCTCGGGTTCAGCTTAAGCCCGGCAAAGGGAGTATTATGGTAAATGAAAAACCCCTGGAGAGTTACTTTCAGCGCAAAACTCTTGAAAAGATGGTTCGTCAACCCATGGTTGTTACCGGCACTGAAGGTAACTTTGATGCCATAGTAAAAGTTGCCGGTGGAGGTGTTTCTGGCCAGGCCGGTGCAGTAAGCCTTGGTATTGCAAGAGCTCTTCTGCAGGCAGATGCAGATTATCGTCCTGCTTTGAAAAAGGCTGGGCTTTTGACCAGGGATCCTCGCATGAAAGAAAGGCGTAAATATGGTCTGAAAAAAGCTAGAAAAGCACCTCAATTTTCCAAGCGTTAACCTTATAATCCTGGTCAGGCCGGCCAGGATTTTTTATTTGTCCAGGGCAGCAGGAGAATTTTTCCTCATGTCAAAGTACTTCTGGCAAAAGGAGGTATTGCCGGTGAGAGTTAAAATAATTCTCTTCTTTCTGGGTTTGTTTTTGTTTTTCTTTTTTAATTCATCAGCTATTCAGGCCTGGGATGATATTGAAGAATTTCTGGGAGAGGATAGGCCCCGGCAGGTTATTTCTTTCCTGCCCTATACTATCTGTATACCCCAGGATCTCATAGAGTGGGCTCGTCCCACCCTGAATGAGGAGCAGAGAAAGCAGGGAGAGGAGATTGTTGAGAGGATAATCAATAAGGATAGCATTGAGCCTGAAGATAGAGTGCTCCTGGGCTATCTTTTTCTCAGTTTGGGACAAGATGAAAAGGCACTGGATGAATTTCAGAAAGCCTTTTTTGCCGGCATAACTGATCGGGGTCTCCTGGAACCCTTGTTGTATCTCTTCGCTGGAGAAGGAGATTGGGTGGAATTGTCCAAGGTGACCCGAAAATGGCAGGATAGAGGATTACCACCAGTTCCTCTTTATTACACTCTGGGAGCCGGTGAGGTTGCCCGGGGCAATTTAGATGCTGCAAGTAAATACTTAGGTCAGGCTTTAAGGCATCAGGATAATCATGCTCCTGCTTTGCTGGCCAATGCATTATTATTCCTGGAGAAGGGTGAACTCTTAGCCGGGGTTGATTATGCAGCTTATGCCCGGGAGAATGACAAGGATCAGAGCCTTTTGATCCTGTATAAGAGTTTGACCAGTACTTTGGAGGGAGAGCATCAGACAGCCTTGCTTGGTTATGAAAAACTAAAAGACCTTCATGAAATGCCTTTAAATTACCGGCTGGTTCACCTGGAAACTCTGGGACAGCTTAAGCCAGAAGAAGCAGCTACACTCTGGGAAGATTCAATAAAGGATGGAGTGAGCAAAGAAGATGCGCTACTTAATGCTGCTCACTGTTATTATCGAAGTGGTGAGATTCAGAAAGCTGAGGATGTTCTTGACAGGCTAGGCGAAGTTGATAATCCGGTCTGGTATGCCTTGCAGTGGAAAATGGCCGGAGACGAAGAGCCTTTCCAGGCAGAAGAGTACTTAAGAGATCTCATGGATCTCATGGGGCCAACTCCGGAGATGTACATGGCTCTGGCCCGGTTGAAAGAAGCCCAGGACGAATATAAAGAGGCTCTGGGGATCTGGAATTCCCTGGCCCGGGTTCTGCCCTACCGGGATGAACCATCTGAGGGCATCAGGAGAATTCGCCAGGAGAAAAGTTACTTCTGGTGGTTATTTACAGGCATGTGGGCCAGATATGAACCTGTCCACCTTTATTCAGGCAGTCTGGAAAAGCAGGAAATCTTTCCTGAAGGTCTCTTTGTCAGGGAGAAAGAATTGATCCTTCCTCACCCGGTGGATAAGGACGGAATATGGGTTAGTATTGAAGGATTAAAATGGGAATGGCGCAGTTCCCTGTACCAGCTCAGTCTCCTGGAGATAGGGGATCATGCCAAGAAACACTGGGTGCATATTTTTGTTTCCCCTGAAATTGGTGGGGAATACTACAGGGGAGAAGTGGTTTATGATGTAGAACCACCCCGGGGAAGTATTTCTATTAAAGATGATAGGAGGTATGTCAATACCCGGGACATTACTCTGAAACTGGAGGCCCGGGATGAATTGAGTGGAGTTTCTGCTTACCGACTCAGAGAAGGGCGGGCTTCCTGGACCGACTGGCAAACCTACACAGAAGAGGTTCCCTTTGCACTGGCTGCAGGTGATGATGGTAGGAGAACTATAGAGGTTCAGTACCGGGATCGAGCAGGCAATATTTCTCAGGTTTATTCCTGTACCGTCACTCTGGACCGAGAACCTCCAGAACTCCGGGAGCTTACCTTCTATGAAACACAACCTTACTGGGCAACATTGGAGATCAGGGCCAATCAGGATGTGCAGGTAGAAGTATATGTTACTCCCTCCTGGGGAGGGCGAGGGCAGAAGGTGACAACGAAAACCTATTCCACACATCACAAGGTAAAAGTTGAAGAACTTAGTCCGGAGACTCGCTATGATGTTACATTAGTTTTAAAGGACCGGGCTGGTAATGTTCGGGAGGTTGATGGTCACTCTTTCCGGACCCCCAGGGACAGGACTCCGCCCCGGGGAGGAATTACCATTGAGGGCGGCAGGAACTATATCAACCAAAGAGAGGTTCAGCTTAAACTCTGGGCAGAGGATGAAGGAGGCAGCCCCATTTTCTACTCTCTAAGCAATGATGGCCGGGACTGGACCTCCTGGCGTTCCTTCAGGGAAAATGTTACCTGGGAATTAACACCAGGTGATGGAGAGAAAATTGTTTATGTGCGCTACCGGGATGAAAGCTACAACATTTCCTCCACCTACAAAGATACTATAGTTCTGGATACCAGGGCGCCACGATTGACCATAGAGCGGCAGATTGTTCGCTGGGACACCATTCAGTTAATCTGGAGCAGTTCCAAGGAAGTCCGGGGAACTGTAAGTATTAGAGGGGATGATCTGGAAAGAACTGAAAAAGTAGATAAGTGGGATAAGGATCACAGCTTTACCTTCAGCGGCTTGAAGCCAGAAACACGCTACTCCATAAAAATCAGCGCAGAAGATAGGGCAGGAAATGTTTCAGAGCTGGGGCCCTTCAATGTTACCACCGATTCGGCGCCTGTAAACCTGGCCTTGAGGAATCGGGGAACAAGAGCTCAAGCTTCATCCACCTACACGCCGGATGAAGGGGATTTCAGCCCTTCCCAGGCCATAGATGGCAAAACCAATACCTACTGGCAGGCCAACAGGACCCCGGATAAAGAGAATCCGGAGTGGTTGGAGCTCAGATTCCCCAAGGAGGAAGAGTTTAATAATGTAAAAGTTCTGGTTCCTTCAACGGCACCCATGACCGAATTTTATCTCCAGTACCATAAAGATGGGCGCTGGCATGACCTGGTTCACTATCAGGAGGGTAAAGGGAGCAAGGGAGGATCCATAGAGGTAATCAGGCGAGATATTATAACCTACAATGTCAAATTTAATAAGGTGGAGTCTCAACGCTTGCGGCTGTTGATTGAAAGTGGTGGTATCCGGGGACGGGTATACCGTCCTCAGGTGCTGGAGATGGAGGTTTATTTCATCAATAAGTAAAAGGAGGCTGAGAAATGGGAATTGCGCTTGCCGGCCTGGCCCCTCATCCGCCTCTTTTGATTCCTGAGATAGGGGGCAGAGACCTGCACAGAATTGAGTCTACGAGAAAAGCCATGGAAGAGATGGCCAGGGAGTTCCAGAAGCAGGAAATTGAGGTTATTCTTACCATAAGCCCCCACGGACCGGTGTTTTCCGATACCCTGAATATTTTAAATTTTTCCAGCTTGAAAGGCTCCCTGGCTTCTTTCGGGGCAGAAGAGGTGACGTTTTCTGCCTCCCGGGAAGATGAGCTGGTGAGAATTATCCATGAGGAAGCCAGGAAAGAAGGATTTTCTTTGAAACTTCTGGATGAGCAGGAGGCCAGAAAATATCGGATTCAGCCGGTTTTGGATCATGGTGTAATGGTTCCCCTGTACTATTTGCAGGAAGAAGGCCTTGATGTTCCCCTTTTGCCTGTTAACATGGGCCTTCTGGAATATGAAGAGTTATTTGCCTTTGGTAGTCTTCTGGGCAGAGTGCTGGAGGAGTACCCCAAAAAGGTAGGAATAATTGCCAGTGGCGATCTTTCCCACCGCCTTACACCCAGCGCACCGGCCGGTTTCAGCCCCCGGGGGAAGGAATTTGATGATAGAGTAATGGGAATACTCAAAAAAGGTAACCTCAAGGAGTTAATGGAGCTTGAGGACTCTCTGGTGGAAAAAGCAGGAGAGTGCGGGCTTCGGCCATTGATAATACTGGCGGGAATCCTGGAAGGTCAGGGTTTTACTCCCAGAGTTCTTTCCTATGAAGGCCCTTTTGGTGTTGGTTATGGGGTGGCCCTTTTTCATATACAGGAGGGTAATCTTCAAGAGGATTCTAAGCCAGTAGAACTGGCCCGGCAGGCAGTGGAAACCTTCCTCAAGGAGGGGAAGCTTTTAACTCCAGATGCAAACCTGCCAGGATATTTGCAGGAACCAGCTGGCTCCTTCGTATCCATCAAGACTGAAAGTGGAGAACTCCGGGGTTGTATAGGTACCATAATGGCTACTAAACCATCCCTGGCCGAGGAAATCATAAGCAATGCCATACAATCAGCCACTGAAGATCCCCGCTTTTCGCCGGTAAGACTGGAAGAATTGCCGGAACTCAAGTTCTCTGTGGATATACTTCATCCTCCCCGGGAAGTGAGCTCTTTGGGAGAACTGGATCATGAACGATTTGGGGTAATAGTGGAGAAAGGAGCCAGAAAAGGGGTGCTCCTGCCTGCTCTCCCCGGAGTCAATTCTGTTGAAGAACAGTTAACAATTGCCCGGATGAAAGCCGGTATTGAAGCTGGCACCGGGGAAAAGATCAAGCGTTTTCAGGTGGACAGGTACAGTGAATAGTTCAAGGAGGACTAAATAATTTGCGCGAGGTAAGTTTTGCCCGACCGGTAGGAGAAGGGATGCAGTGCCTCTTATGTCCCCATGTCTGTCGTTTGACTCCTGGCGAGAAAGGTCTTTGTGGGGTGCGTCAGAACAGGGATAATAAGATTATAGCGTTGAATTATCTGCAAGTTGGGGCCTGGGCTATAGATCCCATAGAAAAAAAACCCCTGTACCACTTTTATCCGGGTAGCATAATATTTTCTGTAGGTTCTCCTGGCTGCAATCTAGAATGTGGTTTTTGCCAGAACTGGTCCCTGGCCCGGGGTCATTCACCGGCCTGGGAAGTTAGCGCAGAAGAACTCATTTCCCTGGGGCGCAGGGAGGGAAGTGTTGGTATTGCCTTTACCTATGCTGAACCTTTAATGTGGTACGAAACTTTAGAAGAAATAATGCCAGAAGCCCAAGACCAGGGTTTGAAAATGATTTTGGTAACCAACGGATTTATAAATTCCCGACCCTTGAAAAGAATTTTGCCATTTGTGGATGCAGTTAACCTGGATTTGAAGGCTTTCCGCAATAACTCCTATGAAAAGCACTGCAGGGGTAATTTAACTACAATTCTCCACAGTGCAGAATTATTCAACAATCATTGTCACCTGGAAATAACTACCCTTATAGTTCCCGGCATAAATGATGATCCAGAAGAGATAGGTGAGGAGGCTCGTTGGATAAGGGATAATCTGGGGGAGGATACTCCCCTGCACCTTTCCCGGTATTTCCCAGCCTATAAATACACACACCCTCCAGTATCTCTGAAAGCTATGATGGAACTGTATCAGGTTGCCCGGGATCATCTTCCCTACGTCTACCTGGGAAATGTTCACGATGCAGAATACAGCACAACCAGATGCCCATCATGTGGCCACACTATAGTCCGGAGATTTCCCAGGATTTCTATAGATATTCATGGCAGGGAATGCCCGTCTTGCGGGCATTCAATTCCTATAACAAATTCAGGAGGTTGATAGTATTGAAACAGAGAGTAATAATAATGGGAGCAGCAGGTCGAGATTTTCACAACTTTAACAATTATTTTCGGGATAATGAGGATTATGAAGTGGTAGCATTTACCGCTACTCAGATTCCGGATATTCACGGCAGAAAATATCCAGCCAGCCTCAGTGGGTCCCTTTATCCGGACGGGATTCCTATCTATGACGAAAAAGACCTGGAAAGCCTCATCAAGGAGAAAGAGGTGGATCAGGTTGTCTTTGCTTACAGTGATGTTTCCCATGAATATGTTATGAATCGGGCTTCTGTGGCCCTGACAGCAGGTGCTGATTTCCGGCTCATGGGACCCAATACCACCATGCTTAATGCCAGGGTGCCTATTGTATCTGTTTGTGCTGTTAGAACCGGCGTAGGCAAGAGTCAGACCACCAGGCGAGTTGCTGAAGTAATCCAGGAGATGGGTAAAAAGCTGGTAGTTATTCGGCATCCCATGCCCTATGGAGATCTGGAAAAGCAAGTCTGGCAGCGCTTTGCAACCCATGAAGATATGGATAAACATAACTGCACCATTGAAGAGAGGGAAGAGTACGAGCCCCATATCGAGCGTGGTTTTGTGGTTTATGCTGGCGTGGATTATGAAGAGATACTTAAGAGGGCTGAAGAAGAGGCTGATGTGATCCTCTGGGATGGGGGAAATAATGATCTGCCATTTTTCCGGCCTGATTTACATATAGTGCTGGTTGATCCCCACCGCCCTGGACATGAACTTCTTTACCATCCCGGCGAAACAAATTTTCGCATGGCTCATGTTCTCATAATCAACAAGATTGAAACCAGCTATCCGGAGAACGTGGAGAGGGTACGCCTTAATATTCGCATTGCTAATCCAGAAGCCCAGGTGGTGGATGCTGCCTCACCTATTTTTGTTGATGATTCCCACATGTTAAATGGCAAAAGAGTGCTGGTAGTGGAGGATGGACCTACACTGACTCACGGCAATATGGCCTATGGAGCAGGAGCCATTGCGGCCCGGAAATATGGAGCCAGCGAGCTCATTGATCCGCGGCCATATGCTGTTGGTAGCCTGCTGGATATTTTCAAAACTTATGATCATCTTTCCAATGTTCTTCCTGCCATGGGGTACGGTCGCAAGCAGATGGACGAGCTGGAGGAAACCATTAAGAGAGTAGATGCAGATGTTGTAGTTATTGGAACCCCCATTGACCTCAGGCGACTGGTGAAGATAGATAAACCGGCAGTACGGGTCCGCTATGAATTGCAGGAAATTGGTGAGCCTACACTGGATGAAATTATAAAAGAAAAGCTGGGGTAAAACAATAGCCCCTGTCCTGGTTTTCGGGCAGGGGCTTATTCCCTGTGGAGGGATAATCCTGGCAAAAGGTATTCCTTCATCTGATGGAGAAATAGATAGTGGGCATCTTAACTCAATCTGGAGATAGGAGTGATTTTTTTGTCCAGAACCATGAAAGCCCTGGTTAAACATAAAGAGGGGCAAGGAGCACAGCTTGAAGAAGTTTTTGTTCCCCGTCCCGGCCGGGGTGAAGTGCTGGTAAAGGTTAAAGCTGCAGCCATATGTGGAACTGATGGTCACATCTATGAATGGGATGATTGGGCAGCTTCCCGAATAAAACCTCCCCTGATTTTTGGCCACGAATTTTGTGGTGAAGTGGTGGAATTGGGGGAAGGGGTAGAAAATATAGAGGAAGGGATTTTTGTCTCAGTAGAAGGACACTTTACCTGTGGTGTATGCTTTTTCTGCCGTACCGGCCAGGGCCATATATGCCAGGATGTAGAAATAATTGGGGTGGACACTGCTGGCTGTTTTGCCCAGTATGTTCGGGTACCACAGGAGAATATCTGGAAAATCCATGAGGATATACCGGTGGAAGTAGCAGCTATATTTGATCCAGTAGGCAATGCAGTCCATAGCGCTCTGGTGGACGAAATTATAGGGAACAATATCTTAATCACCGGTTGCGGTCCCATTGGCCTTGCTGCCATTGCTTTATGCCGCCATGCCGGGGCCAGGAAGGTCATGGCAACTGAGATCAATGAGTTTCGCAGGAATCTGGCTCAGAAGATGGGGGCTCACCGGGTTTTTGATCCCCGCCAGGTTGATGTTGTTCAGGAAGTGTTTAAAGAGACTCAAGGCATGGGGGCTGATGTTCTGCTGGAGATGGCCGGCAAACCCCAGGCCATTAACCAGGGATTTAGGGCACTGCGTAAAGGGGGATGGGCATCACTTTTGGGCCTTGCCCCTGGACCTGTGGAGATGGACATCAATGATGGAATAATCTTCAAAGGTGCAAGAGTCTATGGTATTAATGGTCGGAGAATGTATGATACGTGGTACAAGATGGAGGCGCTTTTGACATCAGGTCTTGATGTACAGCCTTTAATTACCCATTCTTTCCCTATGGAAGATTTTGCTGAAGCTTTTGAGCTTGTTCTTTCCGGTTCCTGCGGGAAAGTGATACTCTATCCATGAGGAGGGAGATTGTCCATGGCTGAGGATGTTTTGAAATTCATTGCAAGAGAGCTTGCAGAGTTAAAAGAGGAAGGGTTATACAAGGATATATATACCCTGGAGAGTCCCCAGGGAGCCTGGGTGACCATAAAGGGAGAGAAAGTTCTTAACTTCTGTTCCAACAACTACCTTGGTTTTGCTGCTCATCAGGACATTAAAAAGGCCGCCAAAGAGGCTATTGATAAGCTGGGCGTAGGACCGGGTGCTGTTCGCCCCATAGCGGGAACCATGATAGTTCATGATCAACTGGAGAGGGAGCTGGCAGAATTCAAGGGAGTTGAAGCTGCCCTTGTTTTCCAGTCGGGATTCAATGCCAATCTGGCTACCATACCGGCACTTGCTGGCCGGGGAGATACCATTATCAGCGATGAGCTGAACCATGCCAGCATTATTGACGGTTCCAGGTTGAGTAGAGCTCAGATCAAGGTATACCCGCACAATGATTTGCAGGGATTGGAGAAAAACCTCCAGGAAGTGGAGGAAGGTAGAAAATTAATAATAACTGACGGGGTTTTCAGCATGGATGGTGATATTGCTCCTTTGCCGGGTATTGTGGAACTGGCAGAAAAATATGGAGCAATGACCCTGGTGGACGATGCTCATGGTGAAGGGGTCCTGGGCCGGAATGGCCGGGGAATAGTGGACCATTTTGGCCTGCATGGCCGGGTTGATGTAGAGGTGGGGACATTTTCCAAGGCTTTCGGTGTCATGGGTGGATGCGTTGCTGGCACAGCCAATCTCATAGAGTATTTGAAACAGAGATCCCGGCCGTTTACCTTCAGCTCAGCTCTTACAGTACCTGATACGGCGGCAACACTGGCTGCAGTGAGAACACTGGCCCGCAGTGGAGAGCTGGTTGAAAAGCTCTGGAGTAATGCTGATTATTTCAAGAAAAAAATTCAGGTCCTTGGTTATGATACTGGCAAGAGCGAAACTCCCATTACACCGGTTATGATAGGAGATGCTCAAACTGCCAGCCATTTCAGCCGGCGGCTTCTGGAGGAAAAAATATTTGCCCAGGCAATCGGTTTCCCCCTGGTTCCCCGGGGTAAAGCCCGGATAAGGGTTATGATTTCAGCAACCCACAGTAAAGAGGACCTGGATTATGCCCTGGAGAAGTTTGAACGGGTGGGCAAGGAACTGGATCTCCTCTAGAAAAGCCAGGAAAAACCCAGAACATAGAGGGTGATGGCAGCAGAGAATACAGCCAGGTAGAAGGTTCCTGTCCAGAGATTGACCCGGGAATTATAGGTATGGAAGAGTATTATTCCCAGAACTGAATAGAGGGCAAACCAGCCAGGGGTAAAGCTGCCCATAAAGATGGCGAAATAGATGGCACTTAAAAAGCCTCCCAGTATGCTGCCAGTTTTTTTCCGGAAATAGGAACCTACAAAACCCCGATAGAAAACTTCTGTGGACAGGGCAATAGGGATGAAAAGCAAGGTTAAAACCAGCAGGTAGAATAGGGATATGGCCAGGCTTTCCAGTCCTTCAATGATAAGGAGAGGCGAAAAAGCTTCCATGTTTGCTTCTCTGCTCAGGGGGTAATGGGCAAGGAAAATTACTAGAGCCACCAGGGGAACAGCCAGCTTGATACAGAGTACGGCTCCCTGCCTTATCTTCTTCAGGTTTAACCCCAGGTAGGTTAAGGGCAGATCATAGAGATAGTGAATCCAGTAGAAAAGCATGGTCAGGAAGAATAGACGGCCTATGAGATGCAATAAAACTGCAAAATAAGGGGTGAAGAAATGTTGGGGAGGGACCAGAAAGGTTTGTCCCAGGGCAACCAGTCCATCCATCAGGAAGGAGAGAAACTGGAGAATGACTATATCCTTTATATTCCAGAGAGCTTCCGGCATTCTTTGGGGAGCCATTTTTTCACCTCTTATTTAGGTTTTGACATTAATGGGGGTTTTCCCTTCTCTAAAGGATTTACGGTTTTGGCGTGGAATTAAAATAAGAACAACAGATGAAATTGAGGGATGGTAATGACCTGGGCGCTAATCCTGCGAGATGTTCTGGATATGGCAATTGTAGCTTTTGTAATCTACCGGCTCATGCTTCTAATAAGGGGCACCAGGGCAGTTGAAATCATTAAAGGTTTGGCTGTACTTTTTATTGCCTCCCTCATAAGCGATCGCCTGGGGTTTATAACCATTAACTGGATACTGAGAAATGTTATGACCATGGTTTTTGTGGCCCTGCCAATAGTTTTTCATCCTGAATTGAGGCGAGCACTAGAACAGATTGGCCGGGGTCGCTTTTTCAGTCAACTGCAGGGGCGGGACCTGGAGGAAGTAGTTCAGGATGTGGTGAAAGCAGTTTTTGAGCTTTCCAGCCGGCGCTGGGGAGCTTTGATAGTGATTGAGAGGGAAACCGGCTTAAATGATTATCTGGAGGATGGGGTGTCTCTTGACAGCACTGTATCTTCTGAGCTTCTCACCGGTATTTTTTCCCCAGATAACCCTCTTCATGATGGAGCAGTCATTATACGCAAGGATCGAATTCTTGCTGCTAGCTGTGTTTTACCTCTTTCGGAGAAGGCCCGCTTTTCCAGCAAGGTAGGAACCCGGCATAGGGCTGCCATGGGACTGGCTGAGGACTCGGATGCCCTGGTCATTGTGGTTTCTGAAGAATCCGGAGTAGTGAATCTGGTTTTCAACGGTCATATGCGTCGTTATTTTGATGAAGGGAGTCTTAAAGAAAGGCTCTTAAAAGAATTACAATTGCGGCGGGGCAGCAGAGGAGTTTTCCGATACTGGAGGCAGGAAATATGAGTGATAACCTGAAAATTAAGGCAGCAGCTATACTCCTTTCGCTCCTCATATGGCTTTATGTAAACAGTATGGAGCCAGCAGGGTTTTTCTGGGCCAGCGGAAGTGAAGAAAACCTGATGGTGGTTAACTTGCCCCTGGAACTGGAGAATATCCCTCAGGGTTTCACCCTTTCCTATACCACAGAAACTGTTAAAATTGTATTGAATAGAGATGATTATGGAATTGGCTTTGTCAGGCAGTCCCAGGCATATATTGACCTGCAGGGGCTTGACGCTGGTGAGCACTGGGTGGCAGTTGAGGTTGAGGCCCCTGCAGAGGTGGAGCTGATTGCTGTTGATCCCCGAATGGTTAAAATTAACCTTATTGAGAGGTAATTTGGGATGCTGCGTATTTTTGGCCTGGTTTTTCCCCTGCAGGAGGAACCTGATTTTTTCCGGGTAATACAGAGAAAGCTAAAGATGAAGAAAGATATGCTTCGGGGTTGGCACTTACGCAGCAAGAAACTGGTGTGGCGTTCTGGAGCATGTGCTTTTGAATATATAGTAGACGTTGAGGTTCCTCTGGAACTGGAAGAGAAAATTCTGAATAATGCTGACTATGGAGTGGCCAGGGTGCCAGAGAAGATACGTCGCCAGCCGGTTCCTGGGGAGGAGCTTCTGGTAGAACCGCCGGTTATAGTAGGAGCAGGAGTTGCCGGCTATTATGCGGGCCTTACTCTAGCTCGGGCTGGTTATGCCCCAGTACTGGTAGAAAGAGGCCCGCCCATGGTAGAAAGGGAGACAGATCTTTTAAGGGGAGAAGGGGGATTTCATTTCTGGACTGCCAGTTTTCACAACCCACCCCTGGATGATCCCTACAGCCAGGAGATTTTAGATGAACTAGTCTCCCTGGGAGCTTCGGAGTCTGTGAGTTATGAAACAGGAGTGTGTCTTGGTGCTGATGTGATGAATAGAATATGGCATGGTTTACAGAAAAAACTCCAGGAAGCAGGTGGAGTTGTCCATCCCTGGACGGAAATGGAAGATATTATTGTTGACCGGGATATGGTTAAAGGTATAAAAACCAATAAGGGTTCCATGTCCACCCCCCTGGTTGTTCTGGCTACAGGGCAGAGAGCACCGGGAGTTCTGAACCTTCTGGCTGGCAAAGGGGTTAATTTCACTCCTGCTCTAAGTGCATGTGGGGTCAGGATAGAACACCCTCAGAAACTCATTGATGAAATTATTTACAGGCAGAGAATAAAAGAAAATAATCTCCCCCCTGCCAGTTATAATTTGAATCTGCGTTTTTCCCGGGAAAAGAGAACCGTCTACAGTTACCGGGATATACCAGAGGGAAGGATTGTATCCTGTTCGCCACAGGAGGGATATATCTCCACATCAGCAATCAGAGACGGTTATAGTGGTGGTAATACTGCAGCAATTGTAATTTCTTTGCATCCCTACGATTATCCCCAGGG
>PUNT01000231.1 GCA_003551905.1 Halanaerobiales bacterium | reverse complement strand
CCAGCTGCAGGATTCCCTTGTAAGCTTCCATATCATCAACTACCAGCCGGTTGAAATCTTCTGTAAAAGTATCCCGTACTACCCTCTGTACCAGATCCATATCCTTATACAAAAGGCAGGGGGCCCTGTTCTTTCTCTTTCCCCCCATGACCTTTTTCCTTTGATGCTCAAGGTACCTCAGATCTCGCTTAAGCTGCTCTTCTGTAGCTCCTTCAGCAGCTGTCCTTACGATAACACCAGATTTTGGTGGCTTGAAATTGGTAACCATATTTTTCAGCCGTTCCCGTTCTTTTTCGTCTCCTATCCTCCGGGAAATTCCCACATGCTCAGAGGTAGTCATGAGCACCAGGTAACGTCCAGGAATTGTCAGTTCGCAAGTAGCCCGGGCTCCTTTACCACCAATGGGTTCCTTGACAATCTGAACAACTACTTCCTGCCCTTTATTCAGAATACTTTTGATTTTGGGATTTTTCTTGCTGGGCGGAGCCAGAGCAAGAACATCACTCACATGAAGAAAAACATTTTTCTCAAGACCTACATCCACAAAAGCAGCTTCCATGCCGGGCAATACATCAGTAACAATTCCTTTATAGATGTTGCCCACTACACTGTCACTAGAACCTCGCTCAATGTGAATTTCGCCCAGGCGTCCATCCTCTTGGATAGCAACTCTTGTCTCCATTCCTTCAACATTGATAAATATCTCTCTATTCATTAAAGCTTGACCTCCATACCAAAAGGGGTCTCCAGGTTATGCTGTCCTTTTAAATACAGCTCTTTTCGATAAACCATGCAGGGAGTTTGGAAAAATCCTCCGCTGAAACTAACAAGGAACTGGCAAAAATCCTTTATATTTAAATTCAGTTCACTCCCTGCCCTACCAACTATGCGAATTTTTCCAAGTTTCCCAGAAAACCCCTGCCACTCAATTTTTAAAAGCAATTTTTTCAAATCTTTTTTTTGGCCTTTTTTATTCTCCATATTTAAACTTTCACTCTTCAGCATGCTCTCAACCATTAAATCCACATTCAGATTTCCCCCTTCTCTCACCTGTGCCTGCAAAAGGTAATCAGCAGCCTTTACGAGAGACATGAGGGAAGGTGATTTAACTGGCACTTCCCTGGCTTCACTGACCTCGAGACTCCGGGGCAGAGCCGAGTTGAGCATATTCTTTATCTGACCGGGATCCAATCTCTCCTGCAAAAAAACATCAAAATATTCAGCTGCACTGGCTGCTCCCAGAGCTAATGGCTGACCATAAGCTATCCTGGGGCGGGGATTAAAACCCTCGGTTAGTCTGAAGGGAATTTCTGCCCGCCGGAGAGCCCTGTTCATGGTAGTTACAAGATCCAGGTGAGAGATAAAAACTGCTTCCTCTATTTTAATATGTTTTACCCTTACCCGCAAATCAATCGCCTCCAGCAATCTCCATGGACACATTAAGACTTCCACACAGCCCACAATTCTGACAGCCCTGCCGGCAGTCAGGGGTGATACACCCCTGGAAAGCCTTGTCCCTCTCCTGCAGCAGATAATCCCGGCTAACCCCTGCTGATAGATGGCTCCAGGGCAGAGGAATCTCAGTGGGAAAAGTGCCGTAAACAAGTTCAGGTGAATAGCTCTTCTGGATAGCTTCCAGCCACTTTTCCGGCCTGAAATGCTCACTCCAGCTATCCAAACGAGAGCCTTTTTGCCAAACCATTTCCAGTATTTTCCCGGCCCGGCGATCCCCCCTGGCCAGCAATGCTTCCACCAAACTCATATTATAATCATGCCAGCTCAGCCGGAAAATGCGTCCCCGCAAACCCTCCTGCAAGATCTTCTGCCTTCTCTGGACATCCTCCCGGCCAATAAAAGCTTCCCACTGGAAAGGAGTATGGGCTTTGGGAATAAAAGTTGAAACATTAACTGTAATCTGCGGGCGGCGTGGTGCCAGCTCTTTCCCGGCCCGGGCCACTTTGTGTGAAAGCTCCACAATTCCTTTTACATCCTCATCTTCTTCTGTGGGGAGACCCAGCATGAAATAAAGCTTTACCGACCACCAGCCGGCGGCAAAAGCTGTTTTCACCGTTTCCAGAAGGTCTTCTTCCTTCACACCTTTGTTGATAACATTTCGCAATCTCTGCGTGCCGGCTTCCGGTGCAAAGGTGAGGCCGGTTTTCCTTACCTGCTGCACCCGGCGAGCCATTTCCACGCTAAAATTATCTGCCCGCAAGGAGGGTAGGGCAACCCCAACACCTAAGCCTCGATAATTGCTCAAGAGGAAATCAACCAGCTCTCCTATGCAGGAATAATCGGTGCTGCTCAGGGAAAGAAGAGATATTTCATCATAGCCGGTATTTTTTAAAAGCTCACCTGCCATTTCCTGCAAAGTCTCCAGGCTTCTTTCCCGGACCGGCCGGTAAGTCATACCAGCCTGGCAAAAACGACAGCCCCGGGTACAACCCCTGGATACTTCCAGGGAAATGCGATCATGTATTACTTCTGTGAAGGGAACTATTATCTTGTGGGGATAATAGCTCTCCTCCAGGGAAGACACCACCTGTTTTTTTACCGGCCGGGGAATATTATCTTTGCCTGGCTCTGGACAGAAGAAGTTATTCACCTTTACCAGCTCATAAAAGGCCGGCACGTACCAGCCTGGTAATTTAACAATTTCCTGTAAAACCTCTTCTCTGTCCTGATTTTTTCCTGCCTCAGCAACAACCCTGAGAAAATCCAGTATGGCTTCTTCCCCTTCCCCTAAGAAAAAACAATCAACAAAATCTGCCAGAGGTTCAGGATTATAGGTTCCCGGACCACCGGCAATTACCAGGGGCCAGCCCTCCCGATCTCTATTTCTCCAGGGTACACCACCCAGTTCCAGCATGTTGAGGACATTGGTGTACAATAACTCGTGTTGAAGGCTGAATCCCAGGACCTGAAAATCCTTAAGAGGCCTGCCAGATTCGAGGGTTTGCAGCAATCTCCCCTGATCCCGTAGTTTTTTTTCCCGGTCCGGCCAGGGGGCAAAAACTCGCTCACAAGCATATTCAGGCCGGGAATTTATGAGGTGGTAGAGTATTTTAAGTCCCAGATGGGACATGCCTACCTCGTATACATCGGGGAAAGCCATGGCCACAGTAACCTGTACCTGGTCAAATTGTTTCTTTTCCAGGTTCCATTCTCCCCCAACGTAACGGACCGGTTTTTCTACAGTATATAGATCCTTCCACTCTTGATAATGCAAATCTTTCACTTCCCATTTAACTCAATTATCCACAATGTCCCTCAGATGCTCCTGCAACCTCCCGGCACTCACCAGCTCTACCAGTTCACCCTCCTGGATAATACCCTTTAACTCCAGGTCCGCACCCAGGACAAAAATCTGATGGTACTGCCGGGGATTCAGGTAAGGGATTATGTCCTTGAGTCTCGTATCCTCTGTTACTGCCCAGATTTCCCCGGGCAAAACAGTACCTTTAAGCTGTTTGGCCCTCTGCATTATATCCACCAAACGCAGGGTGAGAAGCTCTTCTTTATCCATCCCAGAGCGGTGATAGACAAAGAAAGCCAAAAATAGGGACAGGAGGCTGAGTAAGCCCAGGAGAAAAAGCAGCAAACTGATTATCCCTATTATTATAGCCAGAATCCGGGAAAATCTTATCACAACTGCTGTTGCCCTGTTGTGTCCCATACTCCTGGACAGGAATGCCCGCAACACTCTGCCTCCATCCAAAGGCAGGGCTGGCAACAAGTTGGTGACAGCAAGTACCAGATTTACCTGCAGGAAAAGCTGCCCCCACGGGCCAGTTCCCAGTACAAAAAACAAAAATCCCAGCACAAGATTGGCAGAAGGGCCAGCCATGGCTGTCAGCATCTCTTCCCGGGGTGATAAAAGGCCCTCCACCCGGGCTACGCCACCAAAAGGCAGGATTTCCACTTCTCTGAAATCAAGGCCCAACTTCCTTAAAACCAGTATGTGGGCAGCTTCGTGGTAGATCAAAACGCTCCAGGCAGCTATCAATTCTCTATATAAACCACTAAGAGCTAGTATGCCTGCCACCAGCAAAAACAATAAATTAATTTTATACCTGCCCAGTTTCACTAAAAACCCTCCCCTGTCCTCCTGTACATATATAGGACAGGGAAAAGCTCATTATGCTCTCCTAGTAGAGTATCTTCTGTCTGCGCATGTGAATATTCACCAGGATCCCAACAGCAACCAGATTGGTCACCAGAGAACTACCTCCATAAGACATAAAAGGCAAGGGGATGCCGGTTATTGGTAGCATGCCTATTGTCATACCTATATTCACAATAATATGGAAGGAAAACATCCCGGTAATCCCTGCTGCCAGGTAGGCACCGAATCGATCCTTGGCACTCATGACCACCTGCAATCCCTTGTAAATCAAGAGAAAGTAGAGAATAAGGAGAATAGCTCCCCCTAAAAAGCCCAACTCCTCACCCAGAACACTGAAAATAAAATCAGTGTGCTGTTCCGGAAGGAAATCAAGACGGGTCTGGGTGCTGCCAAAAAGCCCTTTGCCGGCAAACAATCCTGAACCAATGGCAATCTTGGATTGAATAAGGTGATAACCATAACCATAGGGGTCCATGCCGGGGTTCCAGAATACCAGAAGGCGCATGAGCTGGTAACCTCTTAGAGGTATCCATACACCCCAGTGCAAATGAGCAAAAATCCAGGTGGCTAAAAGACCGGCAGAAACACCACCAAAAACGAACAGGTAAAGGAGAGGGAATCCTGCCACAAATAAAACTACAATAAGGATGAACCAGAGGATGATGGCTGTTCCCAGATCGCTTCGCAATATAAGTACAAAGGCCAGGGTAGTTGCAGCCAGAAGCTTGGCCAGGACGTGAGGTGACATAATATTCTCTTCCCGGGAGAGAATACTGGCAAGAAGAAAGATCAATCC
The DNA here is from genome assembly GCA_003551905.1 of Halanaerobiales bacterium. Lineage (GTDB taxonomy): Bacteria > Bacillota > Halanaerobiia > B1SED10-174 > B1SED10-174 > B1SED10-174. Next base: position 4,491 of record PUNT01000231.1, on the reverse strand, counting down.
CAGCTTGGCTAACTCAGAGGGCTGAAAATTTACCGGCCCTATAACCAGTGATCTCTGAGCAGCAATACCATGGGGAGAAAGGATCAAGTTGATACTTAAAAGTAATATAGTGGCTCCATAGAGCAGGTAAGCATAGTCCTTTATAACCCTGTAATCGAAAAAAGTTACTGTGATGAGCAATAGAAAACCCAGGATTGCTGAAGTGATCTGACGCTGCAGAAAATCACTTTCCCATAGATTAGTAGCACTGGCAATCATCAGCAACCCAATACCCACCAGGATAAGGGCCAGAACTGGAAGGGAAATATCAATCTGCTTGAAAAGTCTTTTGTTAAGCACCCTAAAATATCTCCTCGAAAAAAGTGGTTTTTAGTTATGAACCTTTCCCTTTTCTTTTCAGCTGGATTTGCTGGACTTGATTGGTATATCTGCTTCCAGGACCATAGAACCACTCTTGCGCTTTATATTCATGTCTACTTCGCCCTGATCAACTCTAATATACTTGGAAATCACCCTACTGAGATCCTTTTTGAGCTTATTCATTTCATGGGGGGATAATTCAATCCTGTCATGAATAAGGATCAATCGCAGGCGTTCCTTGGCAACATCTTTGCTCTTTTTAAAAAGCGCCATGGCGATTCTCCTCTCTTAAGAAATTCCTATTAAGCGTTTAATTTTATCCATAAGCTTGGCTTTACCCATTGTCATAAGAGGCAGTTCTTCTCCTTCAATCCGCCGGGCAATGTTCCGCAAGGCCTCACCAGTTTTAGATTTTTCCTGAAGTGCAATTGGTTCCCCCCGGTTGGTGGACACAATTATGTCTTCATCTTCCGGCACTACTCCCAGTAGATTGATAGCCAGGATCTCTATCATGTCCTCGATAGTCATCATATCCCCCCGGCGAACCATATCTGATCTAATACGGTTTATTATTACCTGGGGATCATTCAGTCCTCTGGATTCCAAAAGCCCGATAATTCGGTCAGCATCCCGGACTGCAGCAACTTCAGGGGTTGTAACTATTATTGCCTCATCTGCACCTGACACAGCATTCAAAAACCCGTGCTCAATACCAGCGGGAGAATCTATCAATATGTAATCATAAGATTCTTTCAGCCCCTGGATTAAATCTTTCATCTGTTTTTCTTTAATTGCACTCTTGTCCCTGGTCTGGGCAGCAGGAAGCAGGAACAGGTGGCGGTATCTCTTATCCTTGATCAGTGCCTGCTCCAGTCGGCACCTCTCCTCCACCACGTCTACAATATCATAAACAATGCGGTTTTCCAAACCAATTACCACGTCCAGGTTGCGTAGACCAATATCAGCATCAATTAGAACAACCTTCTTACCAAGCATGGCCAGAGCTGTGCCTATATTTGCTGTTATTGTTGTCTTTCCCACCCCACCTTTGCCAGAGGTGATAACTATGGATTTACCCTTCAATTTCTCCCCTCCTATCACACTAAAACTTTTCGATGACAATGTTTTTTCCTTTTATCCGGGCTATTTCCGGCCCTCCTTCCCGTTGTTCACCCTGATCTGGTGCTCTGCTGATTATGGTCCCTATGCGTAGTTGTGTGGGCTTCAGGCTCAAAGCGACTATTACCGCATCATTTTCACCACTGGCTCCTGCATGCAGTAAACCTCCCCCCACTCTGCCAAAAACCAAAACATCACCACCTGCCACTACCTCTGCTCCCGGATTTATGTCACCTACTATTACTATATCCCCTGGAGCAACCACTTTCTGCCCGGAACGAAAACTCTTTTTCACTATCATGGGGACAGCTTTTAATCGGGGTAATTTCCCTTCAGGAATATCATCATCCTCGGAAAAGAAACTCAAGGACAACCGGGGATTTACTTCCCTTAAAACCCGGTTTAGTTCTCTTTTCTCCTCCTCCTGCCAGCCAACATCCAAAAGAGCCAGCTCATAATCTATATCACCAAAAAATCCACCTGTAGCAAATTTCCTCCGGAGAAAAGCTTTCATCTCCTGCAGAGAAATATCTGGCTTGCTGTAAATTTTTAGTCGGTCCAGTGTGCCCTTAATTACTATCTCCTTGTTCTCCATCTATCCGGGTTCTACCCTCCTCCAGGCCAAAATAAGCACGAAGTATCCCTTCTGCAACCGGCAGGGCATACCTGCTGGCATTACCGTGTTCAATAAAAACCACAAAAGCTATCTCCGGATCCTCAGCAGGAGCATACCCCACAAACCAGCCATGGCTGGGACTTCCCGGCACTGTTTGGGCTGTCCCGGTTTTTCCTGCTACTTTAATGGGGAAATTCCAGAAAGGGCCTGCACCTGTTCCATAGGCAGTAACATCCTTCATGGCTTTTTTAATTTCCTCCAGGGCATAGGAGGAAATATCTGGTTTATGAAGCACCCGGGGATAATTCTCCAGGAGCACTTCCCCTTCAGAACATACCACCTTTTCAACTATATATGGCTGCAGGAGAACACCACCATTAGCTATGGCATTGATCATATTAGCTAACTGCAGGGGGGTTACCTGCAGACTCCCCTGTCCAATGGACATATTTATGGTATCACCAGGAAACCAGGCCTCCATCACATGCTCCCCTTTCCACTGCCTGTCCGGTATCAAGCCTTCTTTTTCCCCTGGCAGATCAATACCGGTCATGTAGCTGAAACCAAATTCCCGGGCTATTCGCTGAATACTTTCTCCCCCTATATGATGGAGCATTTGACCCATGTTATAGAAAGCCACATTGCAGGAATGGGCTAAAGCCTGGTAAAAATTAAGTTCCCCGTGTCCATCTTCCTCCCAGCATTTCCAGACCTGACTTCCCAGTTGAAACTCACCACTACAGGAAAAAATTGTTTTGCCGGGGTCAAAATTTAACTCTTCCAGAACAGCAGTCCCCACCATTACTTTAAACACTGAACCAGGAGGTGGTGTGACTTGAATAGTTCTATGCAAAAAGGGTTGAAACCTGTTCTGCTGGAGCAATCGCAAATTTTCCTGGCTGATTCCACCAGCAAAGAGATTCAGGTCAAAAGACGGATAGCTGGCCATGGCCAGTACTTGCCCTGTTTCTACCTCCAGAACAACTGCTGCTCCACCAGTGGGACCTCCCAGCATTTCCGGGTCATCCTGGGCCCGCATGTAAAGTCCTTCCACCTGATCTTTTAGATACCATTCCACTGCCTTTTGCAGGGAAATATCCAGGGTTAAATAAAGATCTGCTCCTTGAGTCGGCGGCTGTATCCCCAGGGTAGCCACTTCCAGTCCCTGACTGTTAACTTCAATCTGCCGTAAACCATCATCGCCTTTGAGAAAATATTCATAGTACTTTTCCAGGCCAGCTTTACCTAGAAAATCACCTGAGCGGTATCCCTGGGCAAAGTACAGGTTTAGTTCCTGGCGGGAGATTTCTCCAACATAACCCAGCACATGGGCAGCTACATCACTGTAAACATAATCCCGGATGGGAGTTTTCTCAATGATAAGGCCCGGCAGCTCACCTATTCTTTCTTCTAGAGCTAAAAGCTCCTGCGGTGACAGGTTGCGTTTTATGTGCACCGGTTGAGTTCGAGAACTCTGACTGATCCGGTTCATGACTGTATCCGGGTTAAGGTTGAGAATGGCTGCAACCTGATTCACAACATCTAAAAGCGGCCGGCCTCTAACATTTGCTGGTATCAAAGATGCTGTGTAGGCCATCTTGTTGGAAACAGCAATCACCTTATCCTGGCCATCATCTACCCAGATCCTGCCCCGGGAAGCCAGGATAGGTCGATAATCAATCCTGTTCCCCTCTGATAGCTGCCGATACTTCTCTCCTTCCACAACCTGCAACTGCCCCAAGCGAAGCAGGAGGAGAACGAAAACTATGAGAAAAAAGATGCACAAAATCCTTGCTCTGTGGGTTATGTCCAGGGAAGCCATTTTTCTCCCTCCTAGTAACTTAATCCCAGACGATACCACCGTCCCTCAATCCGGTACAGAATGGGATATAGAATGAAGCACACAAGACTGTCTAAAAAAGCCCCTGGTAAAATTATATTGAAAAAGCTTTGGGACCAGGGCAGATTAAAGAGAAGCTCATACCTAACAACATAGTTTATAATACCGGCAGAACAGCTCAATAAAAACATAATAACAGGAGGCAGCCATATATTGCTCTTATAGATTTTCCCTTCAATACTGCCGGCCAGGAACCCTAGCAGGGGTTTAATTATTATATTGGTGTTGAGCCCCATTAGATCCTGGAAGAAGCCAGCAACAAGTCCCCAGCCTGCCCCTTTTTTACTGCCCCTCAGGAGGGCAAAAATACAGATAAGAATCAGGATCAAATCCGGACAGACATAAGCATGACATACCCGGGGGAAAAAGGAGGTTTGTAGAATAAGAGCAACAAAAAGCAAACCACCTCGATAACTAATCTCCTTCATCTTTTTTCTCCTGCAGGTCAATTATTATCAGGATTTCCTCCAGGGTGACCCCGGCGATGAATGGTTTT
>PUNT01000014.1 GCA_003551905.1 Halanaerobiales bacterium | reverse complement strand
TCTCTCAGGTGGGAAAGTAGCAGAAATAACAAAAAAAATAAAGAATGAAGGTTTAACTAAACTAGAGAAAAAAGAGTTTGAAACTACAATAGAATTTTTAGGAGAGTCCTTTCTAGACAAAGAGAAATTTTTAAAAAAGGTTCATGTTCCGATAATATTTTATGTAGGTCAAAAATATAAAGAAAAACTAGAACCGGGAGAATTTGGATATAGGATAAAGCAATTTTTTAAAAACTTACCGGAGAGTTACAAAGAAGCTAGCAGTGCTGGAAGTGCAAAACCAGAAAATGTTTTAACAAGATTAATTGAAATGGAAAAATTTATGGAAAACTTCCAGGAGGAGATGGAGAAAATTCAAGAAAAGTTTGTATCATCAAAGACTTCATAGGGTGGCTTTGACAGCAAAAAAACTGGTACTTCTAGGCTTTAACAGCAAAAAAATTGATACTTCAAAAAAAAGAATAAAAAAAATATATTATGAAAAAACAAGTTTCTTATTATAACCGATAGGGAGCTTGTTTTTTTTATTTTAATTTAAAGAAAGAGGATTATGATAAAGTATATTTAAACTTTAAAGATATACTTTTTACTAAATAAACATAACTCTAATTGTTTTTACTATATTTCTAATCTATTTCATATAAAAATATGTATAAATATTGCACTAGACTGCCATAAATGAGAAATCTAGTGCAATATTTATGTGCAAATCTAGTGCTATAACCCCCATAAAAAATCCGGTACTATAAAAAGTACCGGATGCTGGAAAGTGAGATGAATACTCACTTTTAAAGACTTGGCACGGGAGGCAGGACTTGAACCCGCAACCGCCGGATTTGGAGTCCGGTGCTCTACCAGTTGAGCCACTCCCGTATTTTAATATTTGGTGGAGGTGGCGGGAATTGAACCCGCGTATCCACTGGGGACAGTACTAGCATCTACGAGCATAGCCTGCATTTTATTTTTCCCTTTCAGACTCCTGCAGGCAGGATCCTGAAGGGTGAGCCTGTTAGTTTTCTCTACCTCTTACAGGCTTGGGAGGTAGAATATCCCGCTTTTATGACACTCTACCCTCTGCCGGCGGGAACGGAAGAGAAGAGCGAGCTACTGTTTATGCAGCAGCTAAAGCGTAGTCGTTGTCGGCATTTAAATTGGAAATTCCAGTGTTTTACGAGTGAAAGGAGTCCTCGGCCCGCAGCTAATTACCTAACCCAGCGGAGCGAAACCAAATCACCCCCGCTATGACTGCTGCCTTTCCTTTAAAGCCCTTTCAATCTGACGTTTAGCTGTTTTTTCTGCTATTTCCTGGCGCTTATCATATATTTTCTTACCTCTGCCTATGGCCAGTTCAACTTTAACCAGGTTTCTATCATTAAAATAAACCTTGAGGGGAATCAGGGTATAGCCGGTTCTCTTAGCATAACCTATGAGTTTTCTAATTTCCCGCTTATTCAGAAGAAGCTTTCGTTTGCGATCCGGCTCATGGTTAAACCTATTCCCTTTTTCATATGGGCTTATATGCATATTATACAGGAAAACCTCGCCGTTTTCAACAACCGCATAACTATCTTTAAAATTTATTCTACCCAGTCTAATGGATTTAACTTCAGTTCCCTGCAACACAATCCCAGCTTCAAAGGTCTCCTCTATATGATATTCATGATGAGCTTTTCTATTCCGGGCAACAATGCGACCCTTTTGTACCATATCTCAACCCTCCCACGGCCTCTCTATTATAAGCACCGTTTCGGCATGAGTCAAGAGAAAAATTAATCAGACCAGAATAAAATCTATTTCCCTGAGAGTTTTGTTCACCTTGTCCACCTGCACCCGGACCTGATCTCCCAGGCGGTAAATCTTTCTCCTTCTTTCCCCAATGAGAGCATGCTCTTTCTCCAGGTAATGATAATAGTCATCGGCCAGGGTGCTGACATGCACCAGGCCCTCAACCAGATTCTCCAATCCCACAAAAAACCCAAAAGGCATGACTGAAGTTATGTGGCCATCATATTCTTCGCCAACCTTCCTCTCCATGTATTCCACCATCTTCATGTCCACCGATTCCCTTTCCCCTTCCATGGCCCGGCGCTCCATATCCGAAGAATGACGGGCCACATCAGGCAGGAGCTCCTCCAGCTGTTCTTGTTTGCTAGCAGATAAAGTACTTCGGTCTATTGATTCTTTCAATATGCGGTGGATAGTAAGGTCCGGATACCTGCGGATAGGGGAGGTGAAGTGAGTATAATAATTGGAGGCCAGGCCAAAGTGGCCCATATTCAACCAGTGATAGCGAGCCTGCTTTAAGGACCGTAGAATTACAGTATTGATAAGTTTCTTCTCCTTACGATCCTTCACCTTTTCCAGCATTACCTGCAGGGCTGATGGTTCTACCAGACCATCCTTTTCCTTAATGTGAAAACCAAAATTGTGCAAAAACTCATTCAATTCCCTGATATCATCCCTATTAGGTGCTTCGTGTATCCGGTAGAGAAAAGGTATATCGCGACGGCAGAAATGCTCAGCCACAACTTCGTTGGCCTTGATCATGAATTCCTCGATGAGCATTTCCGCATCATCTCTTTCCCGCCGGTGAATAGCCACCGTACTGCCATCTTCATCCAGTTCTACATAGGCTTCAGGAAAATCAAAATCTATACTGCCGCGCTGGAAGCGCTTTTTCTTCAGAACTTTAGCCAGTTCATTCATATCCATGATGGTAGTCAGCAATCTGTCATCCTCAGGTTTTTCTTCACCCTTTAAATAACTGTTAACCTGATTATAGGTCAGGCGGTATTTGCTGGAAATAACACTTCTATGAAAGCTGTAATTACCAGCCTGGCCATCTTCAGTGTCCAGTTCTATAAAAAGGCTAACTGTCAGCCGGTCCTCCAGAGGCTGCAGGCTGCAAATCTGATTTGAAATCTGCTCAGGCAACATGGGAATAACCCGGTCAACCAAATAAATACTGGTCCCTCGGTCCCGGGCTTCCATGTCCAGGTAACTGCCTTCACCAACATATTCGGAGACATCAGCAATATGAACACCTAATTTTACCCAGGAACCTTCCATTTTTTCTAGAGAAATTGCATCGTCAAAATCTTTGGCATCCTCGCCATCAATGGTAAATATGAGCTCATCTCTCAAGTCAAGGCGGTTGGATCTGGCTTCGTCAGTAACTTGTGAGGGCAAGGCACTGGCTTCTTTACTGACCTTGCCGGGAAAGCCGCGAGGCAAGTCCAGGCGGTGAATCAAACTCTCCACGTCAACTCCTGGAGCATCCTGGGAGCCAAGAACCTTTATGATTTTACCTTCCGGGTTCCGCCGGGTTTCCGGCCACTTCTCTATTTTGACAACCACCTTGTCCCCTTCGCCGGCTTTTTTATGATACCTCTGGGGAATAAAGACATCATGATAAAGTCGCGAGTCATCAGGAACAACAAAACCTATGTGCCGGGTCTTCTCAAACCTGCCTACCACCTGCTCATTGGCTCGTTTTAAAATCCTTATTATCTCGCCTTCCGGCTTATCAGCTTTGGCCTTATGGAGCCGGGCAATAACCCGATCTCTGTGCATGGCTCCATTCATGCTCTCAAGACCAATGTAAACATCTTTTTGCTCCGGGTTATCCGGAATCACAAACCCAAATCCCCGCCGATTTCCCTGCAGTTTTCCCACCACCAGGTTCATCTTCTCCGGCACGCCATATCTTTCCTTACGGGTCTTGACAATAGCTCCGTCCTTTTCCATGCCCTCTAAGAGATCTCGAAAAGCAGAGTACTCACTGGAATCCATATCAAACTCCACCATGAGCTCCTTTAATGTCATGGGCCGGTAAGCTTTGCTATGCATAAAATTCAAAATTTCTTCTCTTGCACTCAAATTTAAATCCTCCTGTACAATTCAGGGGACACTTCCAGAAGTGTCCCCTGAAGAATTATTACCATTTCTCGTATGATACTATTTCTTCCAGGGGTTTTCTTCCCCGGTCTTTCCCTTCCTGAGCCGGGTACCCCAGTGGTGTCATTGCCACCACCCGATAAGGGTCCGGGATATTCAGTATTTCTTTCACCTGTTCTTCAATAAAAGCACCAATCCAGCAGGTGCCCAGTCCTTCATACGTGGCTGCCAGGATTAAGTGATCCAGCATAATGGCCCCATCCACGGCAAATGAAGTCATGTAATTACCATGCCCCTGATACACAGAAGTTTCATCCACAGCAACAGTCACAATACAATCTGCTTCTGCTACGAATTTTTGGCCTTTACAGGCTTTTATTAGCTTTTCCTTGAGCTCAGGATCACGGGTAACTATGAGTCGCCAGGCCTGAACATTCTTGCCAGAAGGCGCCAACCTGGCAGCATTCAACACTCTTTCCAGCTTATCATCTTCAATTTTACGTGGCTCATACTTCCTGATACTCCGCCTCTTTTTAATTACTTCATAGATATCCACCAGTTTCCCTCCTCACAAACCAATATCCTTGTTAATGCCCTTCATAGCTTTAAGGCCCAGTTGCAAAAATTCCTCCAGGGTTAAGCCCATCTCATAACAGGTTTTAATCTGTTCCCGGTCGGCTCCCCGGGCAAAGGATTTCTCATTGAATCTGTTCAGGACAAAATCAACATCCAGAGGCTCCAGTTTCTTATCAGGATGGATTAGAGCACTGGCAACTATGAGCCCGGTCAGAGGATCTGTAGCATAGAGCGCCTTCTCCAGATGAGTTTCCCGAGGATAACCATGGATGGGATTGTGGGCCCGGACCGCCTGAACTACATCCTGGGCAAAACCCATCTCCTCCAGAAAATCAGCACCCCTCTCACTGTGTTCTTCCGGCTTATCCTGGGTCTCTCCGTAATCAATGTCGTGGAGTAAACCGGTCAACCGCCATTTTTCTTCATCTTCACCAAGCTCCCTGGCCAGTTCCCCCATTACTGCTTCTACAGCCAGGCAGTGCTTGTAGAGGTTCTTATTCTTAACCTTCTCCTTTACAAGAATCAAAAGTTCTTCTCTTTCCATAGGTAAACCTCCTTATTCCCCCGCTACTACTTCATCCTGCTGCACAAAGACACCCTCACCCCTTGCCAGAACTTCTTTTCCATCCTTAATGAGTGCCTCCAGATAATTCAATCCCTTGGCTGGGTTGGTATCTTTGAGCCGGCCTTCCACAACCAATTCCTTATTCAATGGTACCGGCTGATGAAATTTTAGCTTCAGACGGGCTGTAACTGCGAAAAGCCCTTCTCTCATGAGCACATGAACCATGGCTTCATCTATTAGCGTAGCAACAATGCCTCCATGGGCTATGCCCGGATATCCTTGAAATTTTTCATCCAGGCAGAAAGAAGCCCGGGAAAAATTATCTTCATAACTGAATGAAAGCTTAAGTCCATCAGGGTTTTCCTGGCCACAGGCAAAACAATTCTCCAGATTTCCCCACATATGCCTTTTATCCCCCTCTCCCTTTAAGTACTGGCAAGGGGTAAAAACCCCCGTAACTGGGGGCCTTTTTTAGAGAAACAGCGGGACAAAAACCAGGGAGACTATACTCATGAGCTTAATAAGAATATTCAAGGAGGGACCGCTGGTATCCTTGAAAGGATCTCCCACAGTGTCCCCTACAACAGCTGCTGCATGGGTTTCTGTTCCTTTGCCACCTAAATTGCCTGCTTCAATAAATTTCTTGGCATTATCCCAGGCACCTCCGGCATTGGCCATCATGATGGCCATGAGAACTCCAGTAGCCAGAGAGCCTGCCAGAAGCCCTCCCAGGGCTTCCACACTCCAGAGCCCCATCAGTATAGGCACGGTTACAACCAAAAGGCCGGGAACAACCATCTGTTTCAATGCAGCCTTGGTGCTGATGTCAATGCAGCGGGCATAATCAGGCTTGACCTTGCCCTCCATGATTCCTTTACTTTCCTTGAACTGCCGCCGCACCTCTTCAACCATCTGAAAAGCAGCCTTGCCGACAGCCTCCAGGGTTAAAGCAGTGAAGAGGAATGGTAAAGCCGCACCTACAAACAAACCAGCTATGACAGTGGCCTGGGTAAGGTCTATACTTACAATACCTGCTGCTTGTGTAAAGGCAGAGAAAAGGGCCAGCGCTGTAAGGGCAGCAGAACCAATGGCAAACCCCTTGCCTATGGCTGCGGTGGTGTTGCCTACTGCATCCAGCCTGTCGGTCTTTTCCCGGACTTCCGGTTCCAGGCCGGCCATTTCTGCAATTCCCCCGGCGTTATCAGCTATAGGCCCGTAAGCGTCAATAGCTATGGTCATGCCAACAGTGGACAGCATTCCTACTGCTGCCAGAGAAATACCGTAAAGACCGCCTATCTCTCCTCCCAGGGCACTCTGGCCCTGGGTAAAAGCAATCAATATTGCACCTACTATTGTAATCAGGGGTAGGGAGGTACTCTTCATCCCCACTGCAAGACCTTGAATGATATTGGTGGCTGCGCCGGTCTGAGAACTGGAGGCAATGGTCTGTGTGGGTTTACTCTCCGGCGATGTATAGTACTCGGTGAGCCTGCCTATTACAATACCGGCTATGAGGCCGGCAATTACTGCCCAGAAAAGACCCAGGGCCTGGATACCAATAAATTGAGTTATGATGAAATAGGCCAGAACTAAAAGAACCAGGCCGCTAATCAATGTTCCTCTCTCCAGAGCCTTGGCCGGATCCTGTCCTTCCCGAACCCGGACGAAGGCAGAACCAAGAACAGCAGAAAATATTCCTGCTGACGCCAGGATCAAGGGTAGAAGAATAAAATCAGGAGCAATGAAAAATCCCAAAGCCATGGTGGCGATAATTGAGCCAACATAGGATTCAAAAAGATCTGCTCCCATACCGGCCACATCTCCAACATTGTCGCCCACATTATCAGCAATAACAGCAGGATTTCGGGGATCATCCTCAGGTATCCCAGCTTCAATCTTTCCTACCAGGTCTGCGCCAACATCAGCAGCCTTGGTATAGATTCCCCCACCAACCCGTCCGAAAAGAGCTATGGAAGAAGCGCCAAAGGCAAAACCTCTCACCAGGTCAACATCCTCCAGGAATATGTATAGAATAGTAATGCCTAAAAGCCCAATACCGGCTACAAACATACCCATGACAGCACCACCGGAAAAAGCAATACCCAGGGCCTGATTCAGGCTTTTCTGGGCAGCATAAGTGGTCCTGCCATTGGCTCTGGTAGCTATACCCATCCCGAATATTCCAGCCGATGCGGAAAACACTGCACCTACAATAAAAGATATTGCTAAAGCAGTTTCAAGCTGTGGCAGCAAAAGAATTATAAGAGTAACCAGGCCCACGAAAATTGCCAGCACCGAGTATTGACGCCTTAAAAAGGCCAGAGACCCCTCCTGTATTAATTGCGAGAGCTCTCTTATCCTGGGGGTGCCTTCCTCGGCCTTGAGCACCCGTACAGTAAAAATAACCGCTGCAATAACACCAAGACTTCCTCCTGCAATGGCTATCCAAGTATTCAAAAGAATCCCCCTTTTTTAAAGAGCTGCTATGGTTATTGATAATACTATGAAAAGAACTGCTGCAACAGTAGTTAACTTGGATAGCAATTCATCCATTCCTTTTCTCTTTTTACCGAATACAGCAGTTGCACCACCATCTATGGCTCCGGAAAGGCCGGCACTTTTGCCTGATTGTAAAAGTACACAGGCAATAAGAGTAAGTGATATTAAAACGTGCACTGCTTTAAGAACAGTAATCATGATGCACCTCCCCATCTATTACTTCTTTTTTGCTATTCTCCATTTTAGCACACACCAGGAAAAAAGACAAGGAATCAAATATTTACCTACTTCAGCCGGAAATTTGCTGGGGCCTGAAAAAATCCTCTCAGAAAAATCAGGCCCCAGATCCTCAGAAAGCCTATTCCAGCCACCTGATCTTTTTACCATAAAAATGAGCCATATCCTCCAGGCCTTCCTCGATACGTAAAAGCTGATTGTATTTGGCTGTGCGTTCGCCTCTAGCCGGAGCACCAGTCTTGATCTGTCCGGCATTGATGGCCACTGCCAGATCAGCGATGGTGGTATCTTCTGTTTCACCAGAGCGATGGGACACAACACAGCTGAAGCCAGCACGATGAGCCATTTCCATGGTTTGTAAGGTTTCTGTAAGAGTACCTATTTGATTAAGCTTGATGAGAATTGAATTACAAGCCTTATCTTCAATACCCCGGGCCAGGCGCTTAGGATTGGTAACCAGGAGATCATCTCCTACCACCTGCACCTTATCCCCGGCAGCAGCTGTGAGATGAACCCAGTTTTCCCAGTCATCCTCTGCCAGGGGATCTTCCAGGGAGTAGATGGGATACTTATCCATGAGCTTCAGGTAATAATCCGCCAGCTCCTTGCCTGTTAGCTTTTTGCCCTCCAGGCTATAGGAACCATCCTTGTAAAACTCGCTGGCTGCAGCATCTAAAGCCAGGTATATCTCCTCACCAGCCTTGTAGCCAGCTTTCTCCACAGCATCCAGTATTACCTGCAAGGCAGCTTCATTGGAATCCAGATGGGGAGCAAAACCTCCCTCGTCTCCCACACCAGTACCCAGTCCTCTCTCCTCCAGCACCTTCTTTAAGGACTGGTAGATTTCACTGCCCATGCGCAGAGCTTCCTGAAAGCTGGATGCGCCAGCTGGTGTCACCATGAATTCCTGTATATCAACATTATTATCAGCATGTTCGCCACCGTTCAGTATGTTAAATTGCGGCACCGGCAGGTAAAACCCGCCAACCCCTCCCAGGTAGGCATAAAGGGGCAAACCGGACCACACAGCCCCTGCCTTGACAACAGCCAGGGAAACACCCAAAATACTGTTAGCACCTAGATTCTCTTTATTGTCTGTTCCATCCAGCTCAATCAGCAAGCTGTCTATTTCCGCCTGCCGGGTGACATTATAGCCAATTAGCTCCGGTGCAATAACCTGATGCACCTTGTCTATAGCCTTCTGCACCCCTTTGCCAGCAAATCTTTCCTCACCATCCCTGAGTTCTATAGCTTCATGGGCACCGGTTGAAGCCCCTGAGGGTACACTGGCTCTACCCAGGGCTCCTCCTGCCAGTATCACATCCACTTCCAGGGTAGGATTTCCTCGAGAATCTAAAATCTCCCTGGCAACTATATCAACAATTGTCGGGTCCAGCTCCATTTCTTTAAACCCCCTATCTTAAAAGTGTTTTCCCCGTCATCTCCGCCGGCTTTTCTATACCCAGGAGATCCAGTATGGTTGGCGATACGTCTGCCAGCCGTCCTTTTCTTAATTTGCTTTCCCCGGCTCCGCACAGTATCAAGGGTACAGGATTGGCAGTGTGGGCGGTGTGAGCTTCGCTGTTTTTCTTCATTTTTTCCACATTGCCGTGATCTGATGTAACCATAACCAGGCCACCCTGGTCCAAAAAGGGCGGTATGAGC
>PUNT01000011.1 GCA_003551905.1 Halanaerobiales bacterium | reverse complement strand
TAGAGATCTAAATGCTGCGGTAAATATTCATAGAGTTGGGGCATCAACTCTTGGGGTAGAAACTGTAAGACCTGCATAAGTAGGCTAGTTTCGCTTGATACCAGAATCCCCTGGCTTTAGCTATGGGGAGTATGTCAATCAAAACTATGGATGAACCAGCAATAGGAGCCTCTGTAGCTTATCTGGGGCAGGAGATCCATGATGCCTTTGAGCCCCGTCTGCCATCAGTTGACAGGAGACTTGAGGCGTTGGGAAAACTCCAGGAAGAGGGGATAGAAACCTGCCTCCTCATCTGTCCCTATCTCCCATGCTTAACAGATCTGGAGGGGATCATAAAGAAAGCCTCTTCTGTTGTGGATAAGATCTGGGTTTACCCTTTATCCTTGAGGGATGAAAGAAAAAAGAGAAGGATGGAAAGGATTGTTGGCCGTCAATTTCCCCATATTGCAGATCATTTCGTCCGGGTCAGCTCTCAGCCCCATGGCCCCTACTGGGAAGAAGTGAGGGGCAGGGTAGATGAGATGGGGCGAGAAGCTTTGGTGGAAATTATCAACTGTATCTAGATTCAGGTCAGGAGTTTGCGAGCAAAAACAAGATAACCGGTATGACCCACCATTACATCTTCCGGTCGCAGTCTATCTGCATTGAGTTTATAATTCCTCAGCATTATTTCTAGGGCTTCAGCTATATAGAAATTATTCAATTCAAGATTTTTTATTACCCGGCTAATCTGGTTCAGGGTAGGAACAATAAGGCCCAGATGCCCGCCAGGTTTCAAAGCTTTATAAACTTCCTCAAAAACTAGCCAGGGCTCCTTTAAATCCAGGAAGAAAGCGTCCAGATCCCTTTCCCTTACACCATCCTCTATTAGCTGATTGTGCAGTGTTATGTTATCAAACTCCTGAACCTCTTCATAGTTTTTTTTGATTAGGTTTATGAGGTCCTCCCGCCTCTCGTAGGTATAAACATGTCCTTTTGGTCCTACCGCCCGGGAGAATATGATTGTGAGGGCACCGGAGCCGGTTCCCCCCTCCCCAACCTTCTTGCCTGGCCCCAGGTTGAGTTTTAAGAGAATATAGCCGGCCTCCTTGGGATAGACAATCTGAGTTCGGCGTTTTAAGTAATTCATTATGTAGTCGTAGAGATCGCAGGGAAGCAGGTAGTATTTTTTACCTTTCAGTTCAAAGGAATTCCCTTCCCCTACCTGCATCAGTACATGGGCTTCAATGTGCCCGCTGGGGAGCCCCACGGTTTTTGCTGCCCTAAGGTCTATAACCTTATAAAATCCCTGGCCATCTATGATTACTACTTTTCCCTCTGTCCCTTCTCCCATGCACTTTATCCTCCTTTTCTCCTTTGAACTGGCTGAGAAACTGTTTCTTCTTATTTTAGCATAAAGTGTATGGTAAAAACAGTTTGTTTTGTAACCTTTTATTCAATATAATTAGATCCAAACAGAGAGGAGGATTGGATGTGAAGTGGGCAGTTTTTTCCGATATCCACGGCAATATCAGAGCTTTGCAAGCTGTTCTGGAGAGCATAGAAAGGGAAGAGCCTGACCGGATTTTTTGCCTGGGTGATTTGCTAGGTTATGGAGCTAACCCCAATGAGGTGATAGAAACTATCAGGGATTGGGGAATTCCCACAATTATGGGTAATTACGATGAGGGAGTGGGGTTTGATCTTAATGACTGTGGCTGTGCCTACAGGACTGTTGAAGAAAGGGAGCTGGGGCAGATTTCTCTGGAGTGGACCAAAAGAAAAGTCACTTCCGATAATAAAAAGTTCCTGCAATCTCTGGATAGGGAAATGCGCTTGACTCTGGGACCTAATAAGATTCTTCTGGTACACGGCAGCCCCCGTCGGATTAATGAGTATCTGCATGAAGACCGGCCAGCTGACCGCCTTTTGCCGCTTCTGCAGAGATCCGGGGCCCAGATTGTTATCTGCGGCCATACTCATATTCCCTACCACCGGCAGGTAGAAACTTACCACCTGATCAATGCTGGCAGTGTGGGCAAACCTAAAGATGGTTCCCCTTTAGGTCATTACATTCTTATAAAATACAGGGGATATCTCCAGGTTGAAATTCAAAGGGTAGAATATGATGTCCTAGGGGAAGCCCAGGATATGTTAAGAGCAGGTCTGCCGGAGAAATTTGCCCAGCAGATAAAAACCGGTCTATAGGTCATATTGGTCTAAATATATAGAGGATTGGTTTTTCCACTGTAGAAATCTAAGAATAGAAGTATGAGTCCGGATAAGGAGGGTGGAGCTTGAAGGAGTTAAAGAGCATCAAAGAGTTCCTTCAGCAGGTTGCAGATGCCTTTGCTGCTGTTTTACCTGTAGAGCTGGCCATTATCGACAGTGATCTGGAAGTTATATCAGGGACAGGCCGATACAAACGGGAGATAGGGGTTGTATACGAAGAAGGGTGTATGACTGACAGGATTGTGCGGTCACCACAGGATAAGTGTATTTTAGTTCAGGATACCAACACCAATGAACATTGCAGCAATTGTATGGCCCGGGGCGAGTGCGGTGTATTAGCTTTTAGCATGTGCCCTATTGTTTACAAGGGAAACAAGATAGGAACCATATCTCTTCTGGCTTTAAACCCGGATCAGAAAAGAGCTCTTTTGCAAAATTATCGCAAAAATTTAAATTTCCTGAATAACGTTGCCAGTTTCATTGTAACAACCTTGAACGAGCGGGATATGAAATCCCGAGTGATGCTGCTGGCCAATCAGTTTGAAATGGTCATCAATACTGTTCATGAAGGGATAATTGCCATCAACGATGAGGGCATTGTTACCAGCCTCAACCGTTCTGCCCGGAATATATTCGGACTTGAAGATGATATTGTCGGAGAGCATATCAACAGGCTTTTTCCAGACTTTAAGCTGGAAAAGTTCATGGGTGGCTCCAATGAGAATAGAAAGAAATATTATGAGTGGGATGTAGACTATCAAACCCCGGATGGCAGGCATTTACAGCTAATATCCAGCGTTTCCATGATTTTAGAGGATAGCGTTACCAAGGGAGCAGTTATTTCTTTTCGTCCCCGAGAAGAAATTAAAAAGCTGGCCAGCAGATTTATGGGCGAAGATAAATACACACTAACAGCCATCAAAGGCTTGAGTAAAGAGATTCTGGATATCAAAAAGAGGATGCAGAGAGTTGCTGGGACCGATTCCACCATTCTGATTAGAGGAGAAACAGGGACAGGAAAGAGTTTATTTGCCAGGGCAATACATGAGGAAAGTTATCGTAGCAACCGACCATTCCTGGCAGTTAACTGTGCTGCTATTCCTGCTTCTCTCCTGGAATCAGAACTCTTTGGCTATGAAGAAGGGGCTTTCACCGGGGCCAAGAAAGGAGGGAAGCCGGGAAAATTCGAACTGGCCCATGGGGGAACCATTTTCCTGGATGAAATCGGTGATATGCCCCTGGAGTTTCAGGTGGAACTCCTGCAGGTAATTGAAACTAAAAGAATAGAAAGAATTGGTAGTGTCAGGCCTAGAGAAGCTGATGTGCGCATAATAACTGCTACCAATCAAAACCTGGAAGAACTGATAAAGAAGGGTAACTTCCGGGAGGATCTCTATTATCGCCTCAATGTTATCCCCTTCTTTATTCCTCCCCTCCGAGAACGACAGGAGGATATAAATCTTCTCATGTATCACTTCCTGGACCTGTATACTGGCAAACTGAAAAAGAATATTAAGGATTTTTCTCCTGCTGCTAAAAAGATGCTCATGGAGTATTCCTGGCCAGGCAATATCAGGGAACTGGAAAATGCCATTGAATACGCGGTCAATATTGAAACAGGAAGAGTAATTTGCCCGGAAAGTTTGCCGGAGAGGGTTCGTAATTACCGCAAGGGTAGAGGTGAAGAAGCAGAAAGGATTTTGAGCCTGAAAGACCTGGAAAAGAGAACCATTATCAGGGCATTGAATCGCTATGGTTACAATACCAGTGGTAAAGAGAAAGCTGCCCTGGCCCTGGGTATCAGCCGGGCTACCCTGTACCGCAAGATGAAAGAATATCATATAGAGCAGCGAGTGCCATATTGAGAAAAATTCTCAAATTGAAAAAAAGCTTTTACACCCTGCCAGCGGTTTGCTACCAACCCCGGTTCTCATTATGAGAATCAGGGGTTGATTTGTTTTGGGCTATTTTTGATTTACCAGCATGACTACAATAATGGATATAACTGGCACAAATTTTGCATAAATAATTTAGTAAGTAAAAAAAGCCTGCAATCCAGTGAAAACTGTAGATTGGTGACATTTATAGAGATGGCATCTTCCAAGTTATTACACTTCTAATCAAATTTTCTGGTTCTAAAAAGCTGAGGAGGTGAAACAGGAAAGGTCTGGTAAAAGGGAAAAAAATGAACAAAGGAGGTTTGCACGTGCAGGAGAATAGAAATGATATTTACACCAGCCCGACCTTCATTATTGCACTGATTATTACGGTATTATTTGTCTTATTCGGAATTTTCTTTACTGCTAGTGCTGAGATGCTCATGGGCAGCATATTTGATTTCATGATTGAACACCTGGGCTGGAGTTTTATTCTGGGAGCCAGTCTCTTTCTTGTTCTGATTATTGTTCTTCTGTTAAGTCCTCTGGGTAGAGTGAAACTGGGTAAGGATGATGAAGAACCTGCCTATTCCAACCCAACCTGGTTTGCCATGCTTTTCAGCTGCGGTATGGGGATAGGATTGCTTTTCTGGGGTGTTTCTGAGCCCATCTGGCATTACATGTGGCCTCCTTTTGGCGAGGCTTATTCAGAGGCATCTTTATACGTGGCCATGCGCTATTCCTTCTTCCACTGGGGTTTTCACCCCTGGGCTATTTATGCTGTGGTGGCCGGTTCTCTGGCCTACTTTACCTATCGGAAAGATCTGCCCATGCTTTTGAGCTCCACCCTGGAGCCCATACTGGGAAGAAAAGGAATCGAAGGCGGTTGGGGAGTTCTGGTAAATGTCATCGGTGTTTTTGCTACCCTGTTTGGCCTGGCCACCTCCCTGGGACTGGGAGCCATGCAAATTGGTGCTGGTCTGGAAAGCTTGCTTGGGATACCTAGCGGAGAAGGCATCTGGGTGACCATAGTGGCTGTGGTGACTGCAACAGCAGTACTTTCTACCATTACCGGTATAGATCGGGGAATCAAGTGGTTGAGCCGGATCAACATTATTGTTGCGGCCTTTTTGATGGTCCTGGTTTTCATTTTGGGACCAACCATGTTTATTGTGAATCTTTTTTTCCACTCAACTGGAGGTTATTTGATCAATATCTTCCAGATGTCCTTTGGCCTGGAGGCCATGGGAGACAGAACAGAGGGTTGGTATGGTGCCTGGACCATTTTCTACTGGGCCTGGTGGATTGCCTGGGCTCCCTTTGTGGGCACTTTCATCGCTCGTATTTCCCGGGGAAGGACCATACGTAATTTCGTAATAGGAGTACTCCTGGTCCCCACTGCAGTAAGCCTGGTCTGGTTTAGCGTATTTGGTGGTTCTGCCCTGTTCACAGAGCACTTTGAGGCAGGAGGCATTACTGCAGCTGTAGAAAGAGATTCTGCTCTGGGCTTCTTTGCTTTCCTGGAGATGTTCGCCCTTTCAGAACTTCTTATTGCCGTGGCTATACTCTCGGTGGCTATTTTTTTTGCCACCTCTTCTGACTCAGGCACCTATGTAGCTGGTATGCTAACTTCCCGGGGCTTGCTCAATCCGCCATTACCACTTCGTTTTACCTGGGGAGTTGTTGAAGGTGCCATCGCAGGAGTTCTCCTTTTAACAGGAGGTCTTTCAGCCCTGCAGACCGCGTCAATTATTGGAGGTTTTCCCTTTATGATTGTCATGCTTCTCATGCTTTATTGTTTTTTTAAGGCCCTCATAGGAGAGTTAAGGGCACAAAAAAGGGAAAGGAGTCATAGACCCCATGCCTGAAGGTGCCTGAAGGCAGGGGCATCTCGCGGCGTTTGGGTGATTTTAACAAGGGAAAATGTCCTCAAAGGAGAAACCTTCTGATGAAAGCAGAGTAAGTTTTCAATCACAGCAAAAAATGGGAAAAATATTTTAAAAGCACAGGGGATTATGATTTTGAGAATAATTCTAATATTGAGAAAAATGTGACCTGACTTTTTTGGCTTTCCGAGGGAACAGATGAAGCCATTGTTCTCATAATGAGAATAATGGCTTTATAGTCTGCCCGGAAGCATGCAGGAGGTGCATGGTAGTGGAGGGTTCAAGTTTGGCACATATTTTGCAATATTAAGTAGTAGAAAAGTATATAATGGAAAAAAAGGGGTGATGGGCTGACGGTATTTATTGAAGAATAAGCCTGGAAGTGAGTAGTGGTGGGCAGGAATTTTTAATAAACAAAGGAGGTTGAGAAAGTGCAGGAAAATAATAAAGGTATTTATAACAGCCCGACATTTTTAATTGCCTTAGTTATCACGGTATTATTTGTTTTATTCGGAATGATATGGACAGATACTGCAGAAGCCTGGATGGGCAATATATTTGACTTTATGGTTGAGTACTTTGGCTGGAGCTTTATCCTGGGGGCCAGCATATTCCTGATTATGGTTGTTTTTCTCCTCTTGAGTCCTCTGGGGGAAATAAAGCTGGGTAAAGACGATGAAGAACCGGCCTATGGCACGTTAACCTGGTTTGCCATGCTCTTCAGCTGCGGTATGGGAATCGGACTCCTCTTCTGGGGTGTTTCTGAGCCCATCTGGCATTACATGTGGCCGCCTTTTGGTGAAGCCTATAGTGAAGGTGCAATACACGTGGCCATGCGTTATTCTTTCTTCCACTGGGGTTTTCACCCCTGGGCTATCTATGCTGTGGTAGCTGGTTCTCTAGCTTACTTCTCCTATCGGAAAGGTCTGCCCATGCTCCTGAGCTCTACCCTGGAGCCTATTCTGGGCAAAAAAGGAATCGAAGGTGGCTGGGGAATTCTGGTTAATGTTATCGGTGTTTTTGCCACATTGTTTGGTCTGGCTACCTCCCTGGGGCTTGGTGCCATGCAGATTGGTGGTGGGCTGGAAAGCCTTTTTGGTATCACCAGCGGTGCAGGGCTCTGGGTGGCCATAGTAATAGTGGTAACTGCAGCAGCGGTTATCTCCACCATTACCGGTATTGACCGGGGAATTAAGTGGTTGAGTCGTATAAATATTGCTATTGCTACTATACTTCTTATACTGGTCTTCATTGGTGGTCCAACCCTCTTCATCCTTAACCTGTTTACCCACTCCACCGGTGAATATATCCAGAACATTGTCCAAATGTCCTTTGGCCTGGATGCTGCCGGCGAAGGGACTGAAGGCTGGTACGGTGCCTGGACTGTGTTCTACTGGGCCTGGTGGATTGCCTGGGCTCCTTTCGTAGGAACCTTCATCGCCAGGATTTCCCGGGGACGGACCATCCGTAATTTCATTGTAGGTGTGCTCCTGGTTCCCACCATGGTGAGCCTGGTCTGGTTCAGCGTATTTGGTGGTTCAGCTCTCTTCACCGAACACTTTGGGGAGGGCGGTATTGCTGATGCTGTTAGCCAGGGATCTGAACTTGGCTTTTTTAGTGCACTGGAAATACTTCCCATGTCCTGGCTTCTGATTGCTGCTGGAATAATCTCGGTGGCTATTTTCTTTGCTACCTCCTCAGACTCAGGGACTTACGTCAACGGGATGCTAACATCCCGAGGTATGGTGAATCCACCCTTACCTCTCAGGATAACCTGGGGAGTTATTGAGGGAGCCATAGCAGGGGTGCTTCTATTCACCGGAGGCCTATCTGCCTTGCAGACAGCGTCGATCATCGGAGGTTTCCCCTTCATGATCATCATGTTCTTGATGCTCTACTGTCTCCTCAAGGCTCTCAGGGCTGAAATGAAAGAAGGGTCCTTGCCGGTAGAGAGAGCCCGGATACGAAAAGCTCTTGATGATCTGGGCAAAAAGGTGTAAAGTAAGTATAAGAATAAGACTGTTATAGCCAGAAAAGGCTAACAGTCAGTGCTGTTATGGGTCCTGGGCCCATAACAGCACTTTTAAAACACTTTTAAAGGGAGGTAAGTTGGTAAATGGCAGACTTTGAAAAACTAGCAAGTGCAGTAATTGCCGGAGATGTTGACAAGGTGGTAGAACTAACTAAAGAGGCCTTGGATGCCGGTGTGGGTCCCGCTGATATCATAAACAAAGGCCTCATCAGTGGAATGGATGTTGTAGGTCGCCGTTTTAAAGAGGGTGAACTCTATGTGCCCGAGGTTCTTCTGTCAGCTCGAGCCATGAATTCCGGCATGGAAATTGTAAAGCCCATGCTGGTCGAGGGAGAAGTTCCTTCCGCAGGTAAAGTGGTTCTGGGTACGGTGGCAGGAGACCTCCACGATATAGGCAAAAACCTGGTGGGCATGATGATGGAGAGTGGAGGAATGATGGTTGTGGACCTGGGTACCGATGTGCCGCCGGAGGATTTTGCCAAAGCAGTGAAAGAGCACAAGCCGGATATAGTGGGCATGAGCGCACTTTTGACAACCACCATGCTGGCAATGCAGGATACAATTGAGGTGCTGAAGGAAGAAGGATTGCGGGATTCAGTCAAGATAATGGTTGGTGGCGCACCTGTTACCAGCGATTTTGCTGATGAGATCGGGGCTGATGGTTGGGCTCCTGATGCTGGTTCAGCTAAGGATCTGGCTACTGAACTCATGGGCAAATAATATTCCGGGAAGTGGAAGGAGTGACTTCATTGGAAGCATATACCCGCTCTCGCTATAGAGTAAATGACTCGCCGGAGTTCTGCCTTTTAAGCGAGGGACAGAGGGCTGATATTTTCTATGCTGCCCTGGAAATACTGGAGAGAACAGGGGCAAGGATCTATGATGAGGAGGTCCGGGATATACTATCCGGCGCAGGGTGCTGGCTGGATGGCGACCGGGTCAGGATTCCCATGGGACTTTCTCAGTGGGCTGTTCGCACTGCCCCCTCCCGGATTGCTCTTTATGACCAGAAGGGTAATCGCAAATTGCTCCTGGGAGGCAACAACACCTATTACGGTCCAGGTCCCTCCAACACCTATCACCGGGATCCTCATACCGGCGAGAGGAGAAGACCGGTACTGGAAGACAAAGGAATTGTAGCTAGGGTTTGTGATGCTCTGCCCAATATAGATTTTGTCCAGGATCTGGGAACGCCGGTAGGCATGACTGATACACTGGCTGATGTCTATACGTTTGGTGAACTGGTTAAAAATACGAACAAACCCATTGTTCACTGGGGTTTTGATATTGACCAGTACCAGGATATCCTGGATATAGCAGTTTGTGTAGCCGGAAGCAGGGAAGAGCTGCAGAAAAGACCATTTCTGGCCCTGTACTCCGAGCCCAGCTCACCACTGCTCCATGCCCAGGAAGCCATAGGCAAGGCTGTCTTTGCTGGCCGCCATAAGATTCCAGTAGTCTATACTCCCTGTGTTATGGCTGGAGCTACAACACCGGCTACTCTGGCTGGAACAATAGCCATGGGAATTGCTGAAAGTCTCGTTGGCATAGTGGTTTCTCAGCTGGTCAGGGAAGGTACCCCCATAATTATGGGTG